>DHNJ01000086.1 GCA_002409445.1 Armatimonadetes bacterium UBA5419
AGGCCGTCGCCCGCGGCGCCGCCGACCGCGCCGCCGAGACGCCCCAGGCCTGCGTCGCCGGCGCCGACCTGGTCTACCTCGCGACCCCGGTCGAGGCCATCGCACCGACGCTCGCCGCGGTGCTGCCCGACCTGGCACCTGGCTGCCTGGTGACCGACGCGGCCAGCGCCAAGGCGCCAATCGTCGCCGCCATCGAGCCGCTGGACCTCTCCGCCGTGCGCTTCGTCCCGGGCCACCCGATGACGGGCAAGGCCTCGGCCGGCGTGGCGGAGGCCGACGCCGACCTGTTCGTCGGCCGGCCCTATGCCTTCACGCCGACCCCCGCGACCGACCTGGCCGCGCTGGGCCAGATGGTCGCGCTGGCCGAGGCGTTGGGCGCGCGGGTGCAGGTTCTGGCGCCGGCCGCGCACGACTCGGCGGTCGCGACGATCTCGCACCTGCCGCACGTCCTGGCCTACTCGCTGGCGCTGCTGACCGATGCGCGGCAGCAGGCGGGCGAGCCGGTCTTCGAGCTGGCCGCGGGCTCGTGGGAGAGCCTGACGCGCGTCGCGGCGAGCTCGCCGGCGCTCTGGCGCGAGATCCTGCGCAGCAACCGCGCCGCCGTGGCCCAGGCGCTGGACGAGTACCTGGTCCTCGTGCGGCAGCTGGCCGAGGCGCTGGACGCGCCGGACGACGGCGCGCGGCTGGAGGAACTGCTGACCGCCGCCCAGGCCGCGGCGGCCGCCCATCCCCGGAGGTTGGCGCCATGATTCTGATGCAGCCCGCACCCGGCCCGCTGCGGGGCACGGTCACCGTCCCCGGCAGCAAGAGCCTGACCAACCGCGCCCTGGCCGTCGCGGCCGTCGCCGACGGCCACAGCGTGCTGCGTGGCGCGCTGCTGGCCGACGACACCAAGGTCATGGTCAACGCGCTGCGCCAGCTCGGCGTCAGCGTCCTGCTCGACGACGGTGGCGAGACGGTCCGCATCGAGGGCGCGGGCGGCCCGTTCCCCGCCTCGTCGGCCCATCTCGACCTGGGTAACGCGGGCACGGCGGTGCGCTTCCTGCTGGCGCTCTGCGCGGCGGGCCGCGGGACGTACGTGCTCGACGGCGTGCCGCGCATGCGCGAACGGCCGCAGGCGCCGTTGCTGGCCGCGTTGCGCGCGCTCGGCGCCGAGACCGAGGCGCAGTTCGCCCCCGACTGCCTGCCGGTGACGATCCACGCGACCGGCCTGGCCGGCGGGGTGGTCAGCCTGGACGGCTCGGTCTCCAGCCAGTACTTCTCCGCCCTCTGTCAGGCGGCGCCGCTGATGGCCAACGGCCTGGACCTGCGGGTCGAGGGCGAGTTGGTCAGCCGGCCGTATCTCGACCTGACCGCCGAGGTCATGGCCGTCTTCGGTGTGGCGATGGTCAACGAGAGCTACGGTCGCTTCCTCGTCGCGCCGCTGCAGCGGTACGTCGGCGCCGACTACACGCTGGAGCCCGACGCCTCCTCGGCCAGCTACTTCTGGGCCGCCGCCGCGCTGACCGGCGGACGGGTCACCGTGGCGGGGCTGAGCCGCGCCAGCCGGCAGGGCGATGTGCGGTTCGTCGATGTGCTGGCGCAGATGGGCTGCCGGGTCGAGGAGAGCGCGGCCGGGCTGACCGTCGAGGGGCCGGCGGAGCTGCGCGGGGTCGAGCTGGACCTCAACGAGATTAGCGATACGGCGCTGACGCTGGCCGCGCTCGCGCCGTTCGCCACGAGTCCGACGGTGGTCACCGGTCTGGCCCACGCGCGGGCGCAGGAGAGCGACCGGGTGACGGCGATGGCGACCGAGCTGCAGCGGCTCGGTGCGCGGGTCGAGGAGCTGCCCGACGGCTGGCGCATCGAGCCGGGCCCGCTACAGGGCGCGCGGCTGCAGACCTACGACGACCACCGGCTGGCGATGAGCCTGGCGTTGGTCGGGCTGCGGGTCGAGGGCGTGCAGATCCAGGGGCCCGAGTGCGTGGGCAAGACGTTCCCGACCTATTGGCAGAAGCTCAGTGCGTTGGTCGAGGGGAGTGTGTGATGGCCAACCCGTACCCCCAGATCGCCATCGACGGCCCCGCGGGCACTGGCAAGAGCACGGTCGCGCGGCGGGTCGCGCAGGCGCTGGGCTACACCTTTGTCGACACGGGCGCGCTGTACCGCTGCGTGGCTTTGGCTAGCCTGCACGAGCGGGTCGGCCTGAACCGGCCACTGACGATCGGCGCGCTGGCGCGGCAGGCAGTGATCCGCTTCGGCCCGCTGAGCGACGAGGGGCAGCAGGTCTGGCTCGGCGACGAGGACGTCACCGCGCGCATCCGCGAACGCGATGTCGACAACCTCTGTTCGCCGGTCAGCGCGATCCCCGAGGTGCGCGAGGCGCTACTGGGCCAGCAGCAGGCTTTCGCCCAGCGCGGCCCGGTGGTTATGGAGGGGCGCGACATCCAGACCGTGGTCCTGCCGACCGCCGACGTGAAGGTCTTCCTGACCGCCAGCCCGACGGTCCGCGCCCAGCGACGGTACGAGCAGCTGACCGCGGATGCGAACGTGACGCTGGCGGAGATCGAGGCCAACGTGCGGGAGCGCGACGAGCGTGACAGCGCGCGGTCGCTGGCGCCGTTGCGCGCGGCCGACGACGCGGTGGTCATCGACACCGACTACCTGACCATCGAGCAGGTCACGCGGCGGATCATCGACTTGGCCACGCGCGCGCCGGGAGGCGGCGATGGCGACTGAGAGGACGGCGCCGAAGCGCCAGGTGCGGCCACCGACGCCGTACGGTGCCTACCTGACGGCGATCTGGGGCGCACGGGCCATCTTTGAGGCCTGCGGGCTGAGCATCGTTGGCAGCGAGTACGTCCCGCGGCGGGGTGCGGCGGTGCTGATGGGCAACCACGTCAGCTACTTCGACCCGCTGCTGGTCATCCAGCTGACGCGCGGCCGGCCGGTCAACTACATCGCGAAGGAGGAGCTGTTCGAGGTCTGGAACGGCTGGCTGTTCCCGCGGCTCAACTGCATCCCGGTCCGCCGCGGCAGCGCCGACCTGGCGGTCTTCCGGGCGGCGGCGCGGACGCTGGCGCAGGGGCGGCTGATGGGCCTGTTCCCCGAGGGCACGCGGACCGACGGCCACCTGGGCCGCGCGCAGCACGGGTCGCTGGCGATCGCGATACGCGCCGGCGTGCCGATCATCCCGGTCGGGTTGGCGGGGACGCTGGAGATGCTCCCGCGTGAGGGTGGGTTCCGGCCGGAGCCGGCCGCGGTCGAGGCGGGGCCGCCGCTGCTGCTGCCCGCGGCCTGGAGCGCGCGGCGGCTGGCGCCGTGGCAGCTGGACCGCGTGGGCGCGCGGCTGATGGACGAGATCGCGCGGCTGCGGGCGCGCTGTCAGGCGCGGTGTGAT
>DHNJ01000306.1:0-431 GCA_002409445.1 Armatimonadetes bacterium UBA5419
GGCGACCAGCGCGCTGGCGGCGCGGGCGCCCTTGGCCTCGGCCGGCTCGGCCTGGGGCCGCGGGCCGACGAAGATCTGCGGCGCGCCGAGATGCGCGCTGTCGGAGGAGGTGTTGCGCTCGGGCCCGGGGTCGAGCTCGAGGCGCAGGGCGATCTCGCGCCCGGCGTACGCGGAGAGGTCCTGCTCGAGGTCGACCCAGACCTTGCTGTCGGTGTGGTGCTCGAGGACCGGCTCGCCATCGACGCGCAGGCGGAAGGTCACGCCGTCGCTGACGCCCTCGTTCGGGCCGCTATCGCGGATGGCCAGGCCGGTGGTGAAGGTGATCGGGGTGATCTGGGGCAGCAGGATGCGCCACTCGCCGGCGACCGAGCCGGTGCCGCCGGTCCACGGCGGGTGGCCGACGATCGACTGGCGCTGGCCGCCGCGGTCGG
>DHNJ01000306.1:594-1029 GCA_002409445.1 Armatimonadetes bacterium UBA5419
GCCGCGGTCGGAGTTCTGGCGAGGGCGGAAGTCGGCGCGCGTGGTCGCGTCGTTGCCGCCGACAAACTCGCGCTCGGCGCCGTTATCGGGGGTCACCAGGACGCGCTGGGGCATGACCATGGCCAGGTTGAGCGGCCCCTGGTCGGCGACGATGACCGCCGGCGTGGCGGCCGGCGGCGGCGGGACCTGGACCTCGGTGACCAGCACCGCGTGGGTCTGGCGGGCGGCGCCGGCGACGGCGAAGCTGGCCGTCGCGTGGACCGGGTAGAGCGCGGTATAGACGCCGGCACCGGGGGTCACCGGCCAGCTGAGGTCGACGCTCTGGCCCGCGGGCAGGTCGAACGGCTGGTCGCCGCCCGGCGTGCTGAACGGCTCGAGTAGGCCCAGTGCGACGGTGCCGGTGCGCGGCTCGGCGCTGGTGTTGGTCAGGCGCAC
>DHNJ01000306.1:1183-2587 GCA_002409445.1 Armatimonadetes bacterium UBA5419
GCGCTGGTGTTGGTCAGGCGCACGACGACGGGCCGGGCCTCGTCCGCGGCGGTCCAGATCGCCAGCTCGGGGATCTCGACGCGCAGGCCGTACGCCTCGGCAATCGCGGGGCTGAACGCCGGCGCGCTGGTCGCCGCGGCGAGCAGGGCCAGCAGGCCGAGGGTGGGCAGAAGGCGAGTGAAGGTCGTCATGGTTGGGGTCCTGGGGCGCCGCCGACTGGGGGCAGGCGGCGCTCACGTACAGCTTCTTTAGTCCGGGTGCGGTCGCGGTCGGCGCTGCGCACGCTGCGCCGGCGCCAGAAGCCGACGATCACCGGCGCGAGCAGCAAGCCCGAGACGAGCAGGCTGAAGAGCACCTCGCGGTAGTTGTCCGACTCGAAACCGAGCACGGCGTAGATCAGCGCGGGCACCAGCGCGAGGGCCCACGAAATCCGCGTGTAGCGGCGCTCTTCCGGCTCAGCTCGCGCGCTCATCGGGCCTTATGGTTCACAGTTCGAAGACCAGCTCGAGCGGCTCGCGCGGCTTAGACTCGGGCCAGCTCTGCGGGTGGCCGACGATGATCAGGCCGAGCGGCGCGTAGCCATCGGGGTAGCCCAGCTCGGCCTGCGCCGCGGGCGACTTCAGCCAGCCGTCGGCGAAGCCGATCCAGCAGGTGCCCAGCTCCTGCTCGCGCGCGGCCAGCAGGAAAGCCATCGCCGCCAGGTGCACGTCGATCGTCGAGCCGGCGCCCGGGCGGGTGAAGAAGACGACCGCGGCCGGCGCGCCGTGCAGCACGCTGTACTCGTCGGACTCGATCGTCTCGCGGTAGCGGGCCATTGGCGAGTCTGGGGTAATCTGCTGGAGCAGTTGCTCCTTGATCATGATCTCGATGCTGGCCATGCGCGCCGGGTCGGTGATCAGACCAAAGGCCCAGCCCTGCCGGTTCATCGAACTCGGCGCGAGGACGGCCAGCTCGAGCAACCCGACCAGCGTGTCGCGGTCAACGGGCTGCCGGCTATAGGCACGCACCGATCGGCGCGCGCGCAGCGCCACCTGTAATTCCACTCTGCTCTCCCAGCATCCGCCATTCGCCCGTGCGCCCGCAGATCCTTCCCGCCTCCCCGCCCGCGCGCCACACTGCCCTTAGGAAGCACCGCCGCCATGCCCGAGCCCAGCTACCAGCCCGACTTCGACGTCGACGCCGCCGTCCACAACTACTTCGCCCAGCGCGCGGGCGAACCGCTGCCGCCGCCGCCGCCCGCAGGCGCCGCGACGATCGACTCGGGCCGCGCCAAGTGGACCGCCTGGCTGCGCACACAGCCGGTCGCGGCGCTGGACGACTGGTGGACGCGGTTCCGCGCGGCCACGGCCGACGGAGCGGCGCGGGCGGCGGCGACGCTGCAAGACTGGGCCGCCGAGGTCGATA
>DHNJ01000033.1 GCA_002409445.1 Armatimonadetes bacterium UBA5419
GGTTTTGCCTGGGCCGCCTTCGCGCTGCAAAACTGCGGCCCATGCACCGGCGTCACCTTCGACTTCTACAAGGGCTCCGCGCTGCTCGTCGCCCGCCGCGCGCGCCACGGCCGCGCCGACGACCCGCTCCTGGTCCCCGCCGGCGTACCCAATTGGCAGGTCGCCGCCGTCGCCGAACGCCGCGACCCGCGCGGCCGCCTGGCCGCCCTGACCATCGAGTTGGCCGCGCTGCACCCGCAACTTGGCGCCAGCGGACGGCCGGCAGACACCGAGTGCACCCGCTCACCTTCGCCGGGATCACCCTCGAAAGCCGAAGACTGAGTGGTGGCCTGGGCACAGTTGTGACGCGACCGGCGTCTAGGGTATACTGATAGGTGGGTCGCCTAGCGGCCCAGTGGAGCGCACCATGGACTTCCTCGGGATCGGGTCGGGCGAGATGCTGCTGATCGCTGTGATCGCCGTCTTGCTGTTCGGCGACCGGCTGCCCGAGGTCGCACGCATGGGCGCCAAAGTCTCCAAGCGCGTACGCGAAGCGGCCGCCGAGTTCCAGGACGCGATCAAGCTCGACGACTAAGACCGACGTTTGACCCAGCCGGGTACAGGGGTAGCAACGATCTAGCAACATCGGCGGTTGACAGAGTGCGCCGCGGATCGTCTAGTGATCGTATACGCTGGGGCTCGGGAACGCTGTCGCCGGGGCCCGCTTGGCACAGGAGACTAGCATGTCCTGGATGCATCGACGCTTTCGCGCCCTTCGTCTGACGCTGCTCGGCCTCGGCCTAGGCCTGGTCACCACGGGCTGCGCGAACGATATTACCGACTTCGCCATCGAGCAGCCGCTCGGGTGGATCTCCGAGTTGGCGATCGGCCTACAATACCCCATGGACCGCGACCCGCTGGTCCGCGGTTGGGTCAACCAACTGGGCCAGGAGACGCGCGCCAACGTCCGACGCAAGCGCGTGCCCTACCGCTTCAGCCTAGTCGACCTCGCTGCACCTAACGCCTTCGCCATCCCCTACGGCGGGATCTACGCGACCAAGGGCGTGATCAACTTCGCGGATAGCGAGGATGAGCTGGCCTTCATCATCGGCCACGAGATCGGCCACGTCGAGCGCCGCCACAGTTCCTTCGCCTTCCAGCGCAATATGCTCATCAGTCTCGGTCTCTCGCTGTTGACCAACGACAGCAACCGCGACTTCATGCAGATCGCGCAGATCGCTTCCTACTTCATGGACCTGAAGTTCAGCCGCGACGCGGAGTTTGGCGCCGACCATAGCGGCGCCGAGTTGGCCGTCGCCACGGGCTACAACCCGCACCGCTCAATCGACTTCTTCCGCCGCCTGGACCGCGTCTACGGCGCCACGCCGCGGTTCTTCAGCTACTTCCAGACCCACCCGATCAACGAAGACCGCATCACCCGTCTGCGCACCCGCAGCTACCTGAGCCTGACCGACCCGGTCATGATGACCACCATCGGTAACGGCTACAGCCGGCGGCTGCAGTTCGCGAATGCCGAGAAGTTCTACCAGGGCGCGGTCGTCGCCGACCCGAACTACGGTGATGGCTACCTCGGCCTGGCCCGCGTCGCGGCCTATCGCGGCGACACGCCGGCCGCGCGCAACCACTACCAGCAGGCCCTGGCCCACGGCGCCAGCCAGCAGACCGTGCAGGCCGAGGTCGCCGCGCTGACCGAGCCGGCGGCGCAGCCCAGCGCGGGCATCGTCGTCGCCAGCGCGCGTGACGCCGACGCCGCGCGCACCGCCATCGCCAGCGGCGACGGCAACATCCGCCTGGCCATGACCGCTGCGCAGGCGCTCGCCGCCGCGCCGGTCGACGCTTCGCCTGCCCTGGTCGCCAGCCACAACGAGGTCGGCACGGTCATCGACCGGCTGAACGCGATGGGTGGTAGCCTCTCGACCCCAGGCCAGACCGTGCTCCGCAGCGGCATTCAGGTGCGCGCCGCGGCCATGGCCGCCGCTTCCGAGGCGGGCGAGTCGGGCCAAATCGCCGAAGAGACCGTCGAACTGTATGCCGACAACCAGCGGCGCCTGGCCCGCCTCTTGGCCAACAACCCGAGCGCCGAGGCCGTGGCCCTGGCCGCGCGGGTACAGGCGGACCAGGAGACCTACCTGCCCCGGCTGCGCAACGCCAGCGAGCGCCTGCAGTCGGACAGCCGCGATATCGCCGCCGCTGTCCGCGAAAGCCACCGCATCATCACCGCATTGCGCCAGGTGCCGAACAACGGCGCGCTAGGCTCGGCGATCGCTAGCCGCCTGCAGTCGCAGCTGGAAGCCGCCAACACTAACCTCAAGGCCGCCCAGGCGCGCGCCGAGAGCGCGGTGCGCGAGGTCCGCTCGGGCCAGGCCGCTGGGTTGGTCAACAGCATCGACATCTCGATGGTCGACCGCCGGCGCCCCGAGCGCTCGATGGCCCAGCACCAGGTGCACCGCTTCATGCTGGCCGAGCCGGCCATCGTCGAGCGCCTGCTGGCCAGTGGCCTGAGCCTCGGTGAGACCGCCTACACCGCGGGCTACGCCAAGTCGGGTGATGTCGCCGCCGACACCCTCGCCGCCGATGCGCGCGGCGCCCGCAACTCGATCGTCGCTCAGCTCGACCGCGGCGGTAGCCGCTCGGCCAACGTGGCGCTGATGCTGCGGCTGCTCGACCTGACCCTGCGCGAGGAGTTGGAGGCCGAGTCGGCCAAGCCGCTGCCCCAGCCGCTACCCACGCAGCCGGACGAAGATGAGCGCGACTCGAACGTTCTAGCCTAGGCCGCCCGCGGCCGGCCGCAAGCGCAACGGTCCGCCGGCTCCGGTCGGCGGACCGTTTTGCGTGCTTTGGCCGTCTAAGCACTCGTGGCACACTAGGCAGACCTGTGCCCGGAGGTAGTCGTGAAGTTGAGTAGGCCCGCGCGACCCGCCCGTCGCCCCCATCCTCGTTGGCTCGCCCGCACGCTGGTGCTCGCCCTGCTGGTCGCCGCCAGCCCCGGCACCTTCGCCCAGCCGGCGCCCACCGTGGTGCCCACACCAGATACACCGTTCGCCACGGTCAACGGCGTGGCCCTGACCTACGCACAGTTCTACCTCAAGCTCCAGGAGCTGGCCGGCGCCGAGGCCGCGCAGATGCTGATCATCGACGCCCTGCGCCAGCAAGAGGCGACCAAGCTGCGTATTGACCCGACCGCCGAAGAGGTCGAGGCGCGCCTGGCCGAGATGATCGCCGAGCGCTTTGGCAACAACCTCGACTTGGTCGCCGATTGGATGGCCGACAGCGGGCTCGACGAGGGCTCCCTGCGCAGCATGGCGCGCGGCGACCTGCTCGACCTGCGGCTGCGTAGCCACGGCGTCAACCCGACCGACGCCGACTTGCGCGCCTTCTTCGACGAGCAGAAGGCCACCCGCTACACCATCCGCGACACGCTGCAGTTCCGCGAGATCGTCCTCGCCGACGAAGCCACGGCCCAGACCGTGGCCAAGGAGATCGACGAGGGCAAAATAGCCTTCTTCGAGGCCGCCGCCAAGTACAGCACCAATCCCGACACCGCCCCCCACGGCGGCCTGGTCGCGCCGCAGATCATCGTCTTCCTCGAACAGGAAGCCAAGCCGATCGCCGACGCCCTGGCCACGCTGCAGGAGGGTGAGCGAGCCAAGTCGATCGTCGAGTTTGGCGGCGAGTGGTACATCCTCCAGCTCGTCCGCCGCCAGCCCGGCTACGAGTTGACCTACGACGAGATCGCCGCCCGCGTGCGCCGCGATTACCTCAACGCTAAGGCCGTGCCCGCCGACGAGTACTACGGCAAGCTCGCCCGCGAAGCCAAGGTGACCGGGCTCGACCCGCGCTACATCGCCGTGGCCAACCTCTTCGGCGAACCCGCGCCCATCGCCCTCGGCCCGGCCGACCTGACCACCCCGATCACCTCCGGCACCCCGCCGGCCGCCCCGCCCGCTCC
>DHNJ01000076.1:0-495 GCA_002409445.1 Armatimonadetes bacterium UBA5419
GGGCTGCTCGCCGCCGGGCCCAGCCGCCGCGCGCCAGCGCCAGCCGCGGGTGCCCGTCTCGAACGAGGTCCCGCCGATCGGCGCCGCACCCGCCGCGCCGGCCGCGACCGCGAGCAGCAGGCCCCATCGCAACAGCCGTCCGCGCATCATCGCCACCCATCCTCACCCGCGCTCGGACTCCCGCGAGTCTTTGCCGATCCGGGTACTCAATGATAGCCTGCTAGACAATTCGCCCCAAAAGGAGAGATTGGATGACCGTTCGCACTGAGACCGATAGCATGGGCCCGATCGAGGTCGCCAGCGACCGCTATTGGGGCGCCCAGAGCCAGCGCAGCCTCTACCACTTCCCGATCGGCATCGAGCGCATGCCGCGCGAGGTCATCTACGGCCTCGGCGTGCTGAAGAAGGCGGCCGCCCTGGTCAACGCCGAGCTCGGGCTGCTCGACACGCAGGTTGCCGAGCTGATCGTTGCCGCCGCCGACGAGGTCATCGACG
>DHNJ01000076.1:684-4292 GCA_002409445.1 Armatimonadetes bacterium UBA5419
GGGTCGGGCACGCAGAGCAACATGAACACCAACGAGGTCATCTCGAACCGCGGCATCGAGCTGGCCGGCGGCGTCCTGGGCAGCAAGACCCCGGTCCACCCCAACGACCATGTCAACCGCGGCCAGAGCAGCAACGACACCTTCCCCACTGCCATGCATATCGCCGCCGCGCGGATCACCGTCGACCTCCTGCTGCCCGCCGTGACGGCCCTGCGCGACACACTGGCAGCCAAGGCCGAGGCCTTCGCCGACATCACCAAGATCGGCCGCACCCATCTGATGGACGCCACGCCGCTGACCCTGGGCCAGGAGATCTCCGGCTGGGTGCAGGCGCTGACCAACAGCCTAACCCGCCTGCAGTGCGGCCTGAAGGGCGTCTGGGAGCTAGCCCTGGGCGGCACGGCCGTCGGCACGGGCCTCAACACGCATGTCGAGTTCGCCGAGCGCTCGGCGGCGAAGATCGCAGAGCTGACCGGCCTGCCGTTCGTCAGCGCGCCGAACAAGTTCGAGGCGCTGGCCACCCACGACGCGCTGGTCATGTTCCACGGCGCGCTCAAGACGCTCGCCGCGAGCCTGATGAAGATCGCCAACGACGTGCGCTGGCTGGCCAGCGGGCCGCGCTGCGGGCTGGGCGAGATCACCATTCCCGAGAACGAGCCGGGCAGCTCGATCATGCCGGGCAAGGTCAATCCGACCCAGTCGGAAGCACTGACCATGGTCTGCGCGCAGGTCATCGGCAATGACGTGGCGGTCGCCGTCGGCGGTGCCAGCGGCAACTTCGAGCTGAACGTCTTCAAGCCGCTGATCATCTACAACGTCTGGCAGTCGGTCCGCCTCCTGGGCGACGCCTGCAACGCCTTCCGCGAGCACTGCGCCGAGGGCATCGAGCCGAACCGCGAGCAGATCGACGCGCACCTGGCCAACAGCCTGATGCTGGTCACCGCGCTGAACCCGCACATCGGCTACGACAACGCCGCGCGCGTGGCCAAGAAGGCGCACGCCGAGGGCACCAGCCTGCGCGAGGCGGCGATCGCCCTGGGGCTGCTGACCGGTGAGCAGTTCGACGAGTGGGTGCGGCCCGAGGAGATGACCCACCCGCTGGGTTGACCCGACCCCCACACCGGCTTAGACTCTAACGTCTGCGGACCCGCGTACCCCGCGGGTCCCAGGCGTTGATCGAGCGGAGCCCATGGACCCTTTGGTAGACCTCGCCGAGATCCGAAACCTGCTGCAGATCGTCGAACGCCATGGGCTTGAGGGCCTCGAGGTGAGCGACGCGGAGAGCCAGGTGACGATCGTCGCCCAGCCGCTCGCCGCGCCGCTGGCCGCCCCGGCCGCCGCGCCCGTGGCAGCCGAGGCCGAGGAGGTCGTCGACGACGGCGACAAGCTCTGCCTGCGCTCGCCGATTACCGGCGTCTTCTACCGCTCGCCCTCGCCCGGCGAGCCACCGTTCGTCCAGGTGGGCGACGTGCTCGAGGCCGAGGACCCAGTTTGCCTGATCGAGGCGATGAAGATCTTCAACGAGATCCCCGCCGGTGTCGCGGGCCGGCTCAGCCGCATCCTGGCGACCAACGAGCAGCTGGTCGTCTCGGGCGAGGTGTTGATGGAGTTTGAGCCCCTGGAGGACTCGGCATGAAAGAGGTGCGCATCGGTTTTGTGGGACTGGGCACAGTCGGGGCGGGGGCGCTGGCCGCGCTGACCGCCGAGCCCGAGACCATCGCGCGCAAGGCCGGCACCCCCCTGCGGGTCACCCGCGCCGCCGTCCGCGACCCCGAGCTGCCGCGGCCCGTCGATCTCAACGGCGTCGCCCTGACCACCGACGCCCTGGCCGTCGCCACCGACCCCGAGATCGACCTCGTCGTCGAGGTCATGGGTGGCGTCGGCCTGGCCCGCGAGGTCGTCTCCGCGGCCCTGCGCGCGGGCAAGTCCGTGGTCACCGCGAACAAGGAGCTGATCGCCAAGCACGGCCGCGAGCTGTTCGCCCTCGCCGACCAGCACGGCGCCGACCTCGCCTTCGAGGGCAGTGTCGGCGGCGGCATCCCGATCATCGCGCCGCTCGGTCACGGCCTAACCGCCAACCGTGTCCACCAGGTCGTCGGCATCATCAACGGTACGACCAACTACATCCTCTCGGCGATGACCCGCTCGGGCCAGCCCTTCGACCAGCTGCTGGCCGAGGCTCAGGCCAAGGGCTACGCCGAAGCCGACCCGACCGACGACGTCGAGGGCCACGACGCGGCCTACAAGCTGACCATCCTGGCCATGCTCGCCTTCAACACCGCGGTCGCCGAGGAGCAGGTCTACCGCGAGGGCATCTCCTCGCTGCAGCCTGAAGACATCGCCCTCGCCCACCAGCTGGGCTACGTCTTCAAGCTGCTGGCGGTGGCCAAGGACCGCGGCGACCGGCTCGAGCTGCGCGTCAGCCCCTGCCTGGTGCCCGAGAAGCACCCGCTGGCCTCGGTCAACGACGTCTACAACGCCATCTTCATCGAGGCCGAGCCCGTCGGCCAGGTCATGTTCTACGGCCGCGGCGCCGGCGCCGACCCGACCGGTTCGGCGGTCGCCGGTGATATCGTCGCGGTCGCCCGCAACCTCGGCCGCGGCGGCCGCCGCGGCTACCCGCTCGCCTTCGACGACCAGCGCCCGGTGGCCACCCTCGACCAAATCGAGTCCAGCTACTACGTGCGCATGCGTATCGTCGACCGCGCTGGCGTGCTGGCCACCCTGGCTGGCGTCCTCGGCGACCACGGTGTCAGCATCGCCCAGGTTCTGCAGACGGCCCACAACGACTGCGACTGCGGCTGCGACTGTGCCGGGGCCGAGCTCGTCTGGATCACCCACCACACCACCGAGGCCAGCATCCGCGACAGCCTGTCGGTCATGCGCGGGCTCGACGTGGTCAACTGCATCTGCAACGTCTACCGCTGCTTCGGCGTGGACGGCGACTGAGTCCCCAGAAGAGAAGGACCGATGATGGCTGGTTTGATGGCCGCCACCCTGGGTGGGCGAGAGCCCGATTACCGCGGCAAAGTGCGTGACGTGTTCCACCTCGGTGACAAGCTGCTCATCGTCGCCACCGACCGCATCTCCGCCTTCGACGTGGTCCTGCCCCAGCCGATCCCCGACCGCGGCAAGATCCTCACCGCGCTGACCAACTTCTGGCTCGACCGCTTCGCCGCCCGCGGCGTCCGCCACCACCGCGTGACCGCCAACGAGGCCGAGTTCCCCGCGCCCTTCGCCGCCGACGCCGCGACCCTCTCCGGCCGCTCGATGTACGTCCACCGCGCCGCGGCGCAGCCCGTCGAGTGCATCGTCCGCGGCTACCTCGCCGGCAGCGGCTGGGCCGAGTACCAGCGCAACCAGACCGTCTGCGGCCTGCCCCTGCCCGCCGGCCTGCGCGAGTCCGACCCGCTGCCCGAGCCCATCTTCACCCCCTCGACCAAGGCTACCAGCGGCCACGACGAGAGCATCTCATTCGACCAGTGCGTCGAGATCGTCGGCGCCGAGCGCGCCGCGCAGCTACGCGACACCTCGCTGGCGATCTACGCCGACGGCGCCGCCTACGCGCGCGACCGCGGGGTGATTATTGCCGACACCAAGTTCGAGTT
>DHNJ01000076.1:4425-4838 GCA_002409445.1 Armatimonadetes bacterium UBA5419
ACACCAAGTTCGAGTTCGGCCTGCTCGATGGCCAGCTGACGCTGATCGACGAGGTCCTCACCCCCGACTCCTCGCGCTTCTGGGATATCGACGAGTACACGCCAGGCCAGCCGCAGCGGGCCATGGACAAGCAGGTCCTGCGCGACTGGCTCGACTCGCTCGATTGGGACAAGACCCCGCCCGGCCCCGAGCCGACACCCGAGGTGCTGGCCACGACCCGCGCCCGCTACCTCGAAGCCCTCGCCCGCCTCACGGGTCAGACCGAGGTCTGAGCCATGGGCCGCCGCGCCCACCCGCTCGATGCCGCCGTCCTCGACGTACTGACCACCCGGGCGCCCGAGGCCCGCGGCACCACCCTCCTCGTCGGCGTCTCCGGCGGCGCGGATAGCCTCGCCCTCTGGCATGCGCTCTGG
>DHNJ01000076.1:4921-5166 GCA_002409445.1 Armatimonadetes bacterium UBA5419
GCCATGACCCAGGCCGAGACCTACGGCACGCCGCTCGGGTCCGCGCTGCGCGTCATGGCCAAGGAGAATCGCGACCTGCGCCTGGCCGCCGCCGTCTTCGATCACGGCTGGCGACCCGAGAGCGCGGCCGAGGCGGCCGCCGTCGCCGACCATCTGCGCACGACCTACGGCGCCCCCGTCCACATCGCCCGCGCCAACCCGCCGCGCCTCGACGAGGCCGGGGCGCGCGACCTGCGCCACGCCTT
>DHNJ01000317.1:0-359 GCA_002409445.1 Armatimonadetes bacterium UBA5419
ACGCGGCGCAGCAGGTCGACGGCGGTGTGCAGGCGGCGTAGCCCGGCCTCCGCCGCGTCGAGGCCGGCCGGCGTGAAGTCGAGGTCGCTGCGGTAGTGGCTGTTGAGCACGTAGAGCCGCAGGACCAGCGGGTCATACTTGCGCTCGACGACGGGGTGGGTCGGCCAGGTGGGGTCGATGATTTCCTTGATCAGAATGAAGTTGCCCTTTGACTTGCCCATCTTCTCGCCGTTGACCGTGATCATGTGGTTGTGCAGCCAGTAGCGGACGAACGGGTGTCCGGTGGCGCCTTCGGACTGGGCGATCTCGCATTCGTGGTGGGGGAACTGGTTTTCCAGGCCGCCGCCGTGGATGTCGAA
>DHNJ01000317.1:504-3368 GCA_002409445.1 Armatimonadetes bacterium UBA5419
CCGTGGATGTCGAAGCTCTCGCCGAGGTACTTGACCGACATCGCCGAGCACTCGAGGTGCCAACCGGGGTAGCCGACGCCCCAGGGGCTGGGCCAGCGCATGATGTGGCCCGGTTCGGCGGCCTTCCAGAGGGCGAAATCGCGCGGGTCGCGCTTCTCCTCGAGCACGGCGACGCGCGCGCCCGACTCGACCTCGTCCAGGCGGCGGCCGGAGAGCTGGCCGTAGTCGTCGAAGCTGTGGACGTCGTAGTAGACGCTGCCGTTGACCTCGTAGGCGTGGCCGCGGGCGAGGAGGGTCTCGGCCATGGCGATCTGCTCGGGTATGTGGCCGGTGGCGCGCGGCTGGATGTCGGGGCGCTGGAGGCCGAGAGCGTCCATGTCGGCGAGGTAGCTGGTGGTGAACAGCTCGGCGATGGCCATCGGGTGCAGGCCGCGGCGGCGGGCCTCGGCGATGATCTTGTCCTCGCCCTCGTCGGCGTCGTCGGTCAGGTGGCCGACGTCGGTGATGTTCTGCACGTAGGTCACTTCGTAGCCGCTGTAGCGCAGCCAGCGGACCATCAGGTCGAAGCTGAGGTAGCTCTTGGCGTGGCCGATGTGGGAGTGGCCGTAGACGGTCGGGCCGCAGACGTACATGCGGACCTTCGGCGGGTCTAGCGGCTCGAAGCGCTCGCGGCGGCGGTGCAGGGTGTTGAAGACGTGCAGGGCCATCAGGCGGGTACCTCACGGGGGGCTAGATCGGGGTTGACGGCGAGCATCTGCTCGAGCTCGGCCCAGTCGCGGTCGTGGTCGAGATCGAAGTTGAAGGCGGGGTCGCAGCCCCACAGCGCGGCGACGGGGAAACCCAACAGGCGGGCGATGGTCGCCTCGAGCTGGGGCACCGAGAGCACGCGCCAGCCCAAGCCCAGCGCGGCGGCGAAGCGCAGGCTGGTCAGCGGGCCGGCCATGGCGAAGAGGCGGCCGAAGTTCTTGCGCGCGTCGAAGACCATCTCGACGCGCTGGCGCTGGGCGGCGATCTGGCGCGGGCTGAGGACCATCACCGAGCTGGCGGTCAGGTCGCCCTCGCGGAAGGGGACGTACTTGTTGCCCGCTTGGGGCAGCTTGGCCTCGATCTCGGCGCGGCGGTAGACCGGCAGGACGAAGCCGCGGTCGGCCGGCGCGCGGGCGACCAGGTCGTCGAGGCCGGCGGCGGAGAGGAAGGGGACGTCGGAGGCGATGAAGACGACCTGCTCGCGGTCGGCCAGCGCGTCGAGGCCGGCGAGGGTGTTGGCCGAGCCGCTGCCCTGGTCGTCGACCCAGAGGTCGTCGGCGCCGAGCTCGACGCGCGGGCGCAGGTCGGGCGGGCCGACGATGCAGAGCCGGTCGATGCGCTGGGCGGCGCGGGCGGCGGCGAGCGTGCGGTCGAGCAGCGTGCGACCGGCGACCTCGAGCAAGCACTTGTACTCGTGGGGGTGCGCGGCGCGCAGACTCTCGGGCATCGGGCCAGCGGCCGTGATCACCGCATCCATGGCATCGGCCTCCTCGGGCCGGAGACAGTATACCGCCCCGCCCCGCTGCCGCGGCTAGACGGTAGGCCATGCAGCCTGACAGGCGCCTCCGGCGGCCCCAACCTGAGGGGACGACCTTCGTTTGGCGCCCTCGACCGAGGGTGGGCCGCTCAGGAGCAAACTCAATGCGCAGTCTGACATATATCGTAACGATGGTGCTCTGTCTGGCGCTGGGGACGCCGCTGGTCGCGCAGTTTGGGCTGCCGCGGCCGCCGCGGGTGCCGTCCGTGCCGGGGGTGCCCGGCGTGCCGGACATCGAGATCCCCGGGCTCGACGACCTGATCGCCGAGCTGCTGGCCGAGGAGCCGCCGCTGACGACCTCAATCGTCGACGCGATCGAGCCGATGCCGATCCTCGACGACTACGATCCCGGCGAGTTCTTCGACGGCCACGAGCAGCCGCGGCTGGAGGATGGCAGCTTCTGGCTGCCGCCCGGCGCGTGGCAGTTCAGCTTCGAGAGCTACTGCCTGCACGCGGGCACGCGCGGCCCGTCGACCGGCGACGGCTACCTGCTGGCGCCGCTGAAGGGCAAGGCGGCGGCGCCGATGGAGAAGATCCTGCGCGAGACCTGGCGCCACCCGGAAATCAAGCGCTCGGAGTACCAGGTGCTGCTCTGGGCGATCGAGGCGCGTACGCCGCTGACGGCGCTGCACGAGAGTACCCAGGAGGCGGCGCGGACGATCCTAAATGAGGCGGAGTTCAACCAGCTCAGCCGCAAGACGTTCTTTGATCAGATCAGTGGCGCGACCGGCATCGACAACAACATCCTGCAGAAGGTGCTTGCCCGCATGCCGGCCGAAGCGCGCGCGCCGTTCCAGGCGCAGGCGAAGATGTACTCGCTGATGCGCAGCGACCGCAACACCGCGTTCGACGACCTCGAGAAGCTCGCGGTGCTGCCGGCGGGCGAGCCGACGCCCGAGGACATCCCGCTAGGGCGCTGGTCGTACGACCCGGGCGGCTACTTCGTGCGCTACTTCCCGCGCAGCTACACGAACACGATCGTGCAGGTGCTGGTGCCCGCGCCCACGACGATCGAGCGCGACGACCTGGGCCGGATCACCGCGATCGACACCGGCGGCGGCTGGCGGGTCGAGACGGTCTACAACGACGAGATCGAGCCGTTCATCGCCCCGGGCCACCCGGACCTTCGTTCGTACTGGTGGAAGACGATCCGGCTGATCGGCCCGGACGCGGACAACCCGGGCGAGCTGCGGGTCGAGGAGTTCCAGGACGTGGGTTGGACCATGGTGGGCGAGCCGAACGAGGACGCGCCGCCGCTGCCCGAGCCGACGCTGGCGTATGCGCCGCGGCCGGCGGGCGG
>DHNJ01000317.1:3601-4348 GCA_002409445.1 Armatimonadetes bacterium UBA5419
GCCGGCGGGCGGGCTGGTCTTCGCGCAGCAGGACGGCATGGGCTTCCTGGACAAGATCCCGGGCAACCCGAACGAGATGAAGGAGTTCGTCGGCGAGCACAACAAGCGCACCGAATCGTTCAAGAAGCCGTACAAGGAAGCTAAGAAGATGAAGGAGCGCCTGGACAACTATGACCGCGAGGGTAAGGACCCGATCAAGGACCTGACGGACAGGGATCACTACAAGAAGGGCCTGGAGACGGCGCTCAAGAATGACAACCAGGACAAGCTGGACTGGATCGGCCAGCACACCAACCGCGTGAAGCGGGCCTGGGAGGATGCGATTCGCCAGCTGCGGGGCGAGGGCGGCAGCGAGGGCGGCAGCGAGGGCGAAGGGTCCGGCGGGAGCGATGCGAACCGCGGTGGCTCGGGCGGCGGCGTGAGCTATGGCGGCGGCACGGTGGCCACGCCGGGCAACGGCGGCAAGCAGCGGCTGGGCCAGTCCACGCGGCCGAGCGGCCCGAGCGGCGGTATGCGCGTCCCGCCCGAGTTCCGCACCCCGCCACCGACGAAGCTTAGTGAGTACTAGGTTCGTGTGCGCGGGCTGCTAGCCCGCGCCACAAGTCGGAACGGAGCGCCGGCTCACCAGCCGGCGCTCCGACTTGGGCGGCCCAGCGCCCTGCCCGGGACCGCGGACACTCTTGTCCGCAGCCTCACTGATAGCTCAATCCTGTTTCGGCCTCCGCTGCGCTGCGGCCGAGTCTAAGG
>DHNJ01000184.1:0-1153 GCA_002409445.1 Armatimonadetes bacterium UBA5419
CAGGCCGTGCCAGCGGTGGGCCGGAGCGCGGTCAGCACCGCGACGCCGACGGAGGCGGATAGCGCCGAGGACGCGCTCTGGGCACGCGCGGCGGCCGGCCGGCGGCTCAGCCGGCGGCAGCTGGCGGCACTGGTGCAGTCGGCGTCGCCCGCGCGGCTAGGCCAGTTGGCCGCGTCGCTCGCCGACCACGAGCTGCCGCACCCGCGGGCGATGGTCGCCCAAGCCCTCCGCGCGCTGGTGCCACCGCCGGATGAGGCGTACGAGTGGGCCGACGAGGCCACGGTGGGCGCGCTGCTGCGGGCCTGGGCGCGTGAGTACGACGACCGCCAACCGACCTACCACAGCTTCCGGGTCAACCAGGCGGACGCGATCCTCATCGTGCGCGAGGCCGTCGACGCGGCGCTCGTCAGCAACGGGCCGGCGAGCGATGGCTGGCTCCGCCAGGTCCTGCACGGCGACGTGTCGGCGGCCTGGGGCCTGGACGCCGATCAGCTCGGCAGGCTAGCGGGCCTGGCGCTCGATCTGCTCGACGACGACCTCTCCGCTCGCGATGCGCGCGCGCTGCTACGGTGCGCCAGCAACCCGCGCGCCAGCGACAACATCCGCGCCCTGGCCGCGCTGCGCCTGGTCGAGCTCAGCGGCACCACCCGCCTGCGTGCCCTGCTCAACGCCTGGACGGAGCCGCAGCACCCACGCTACTACTTTTCTGTCTACGCCTGGCCCGCCGAGGCCCGCGGCGCCGCCCTGGCCGACCTGATTCGGCGCCTCCAACACGCGGACCCCGACACCGCCGGCACCATCTGGCGCCTCATCGACTCCTTCGGCCCCGGCCCCGCGCCGCCCCTCGTCGACCTCATCATCACCACCCCCGACCCCGAGGTCCTCGAACACGCCACCACCCTCCTCATCGCCTGGGACCCCGACGCTCTCGCCCCCGCCCTCGCCGCCCGCCAGACCCAGTCCCGCGCCCTCACCGTCGCCCCCAAGCCCGCCGCCGACCCGGAGCGCGGCCTGTCGTCGGCGGAGGAGCCCTAGGCCAACTCCGCGCCTGGTCGGACGCCATCGTTGTACCGCCGCCGCTCCGGCGGCAGCGCGACGGCACACCTTGAGCCAACACTGACCCCACCAGGCGCCGGCCTAACTGGGACCGCGG
>DHNJ01000184.1:1227-1659 GCA_002409445.1 Armatimonadetes bacterium UBA5419
TGTCCCGCCGCCGCTCCGGCGGCAGCGCGACGGCACACCTTGAGCCAACACTGACCCCACCAGGCGCCGGCCTAACTGGGACCGCGGACACTCGTGTCCGCAGCAAGCCTGCCTGCACGGTCTACCCCTGCTCTTACGGGCCCGGTACGCCGCCGGCCACCCTAACTGGGCCCGCGGACATTCCTGTCCGCACAGCCACTGGCACTAGCAAGCCACGTTGGCCAAACCAGGCCATGAGCGCATGCGGCCCGCGATTGTACCGCCGCCGCTTCGGCGGCAGTGGTCCGGATCACCAACAGCTATGCCGGCCGTCCGCCGGCGCTACACCGAGCCCCGCCGCCCCGCGCCCCCCATGTGGCGCGGGCTGCTAGCGCGCATCCTTAGACTCGGCCGCAGCACAGCGGTGGTCGAAACAGGATTGCTCTAGCCACC
>DHNJ01000184.1:1857-4055 GCA_002409445.1 Armatimonadetes bacterium UBA5419
CTAGCCACCCCCAAACGACCCAGGGCCCCTAACCGAAGTCGGGGGCCCTGGGGAGGATTGGGTTGGTTTGCTCGGCTTACGGCGCGAGCGGGCCGACGGTGCCGGTGCCGCCGAAGATCGAGTAGTCGACACCGGGCTCGCGGATGATCGTCGGGGTGACGAAGATCAGGAGCTCGGAGCTCTCGTCGTTGCGGCTGCGGCCACGGAAGAGCCAGCCGATGATCGGCAGGTCGCCGAGGATCGGGATCTTGGTCACGGACTGGCTGTCGTTCTTGCGGACGAGGCCGCCCATGGCCACGGTCTGACCGTTGGGCACGCGGACCTCGGTTTCGATCTGCTGGCTGGCGACGATCGGCCGGGTGCCACCGCTCGGGTTGTCCACGTAGCCGATGATGTCGTCAACGTTCGGCATTAGGTTGACCGTGATGCTCTCGTGCGGGGCCTGGCCGGTGACGCGCGCGCGGACGTCGAGGCTGACTTCGACATCCTCGGTTTCCCACTCGGGGAGGGTCCAGTTCAGGCCGCCGGTGTTGCTCACCGCGCTACCGCCGTCCAGGTAGGGGATCTCCTGGGTGAAGGCGATGCGTACGGGCTGGGCGTTCTGCGCGACGATCATCGGCGCGTTGACGACCTTGCCCTGGTTGCTGCTCTGGATCGCGGTCAGCAGCGCGCTGAAGTTGCCGATGGCCGTGCGCATGTAGAACGATGCGCCCGAGCTGCCCGGCGTGTTGCCGCCGATGACGGTGTTGCCGTCGGTCAGCGACCAGCTGATGCTGTACTGGTCCGCCGCGGTGTTGGTCAGGGTCACGAAGCGCGCCTCGACCTGGATCTGCTTGGGCGGGAGGTCGAAGATGGCGACGAGCTGCTTGAGCTGGTCGATGGCCTCCATGTCGTCGGCCACGACGATCAGCGAGGAGAGCAGGTCGTAGCCGATCAGGCTCTGGATGCCGTCGGGCATCTGCATGACCGGGTAGCTGCCGCCGTAGCCGCCGCCGAAGCCGCCCATACCGCCATAGCCGCCACCGAAGCCGCCCATGCCGCCATAGCCGCCGCCGAAGCCACCCATGCCGCCCATACCGCCGAAGCCGCCCATGCCGCCCCGGCCGAAGCCGCCCATGCCGCCCATGCCGCCGAAGCCACCCATGCCACCGTAGCCGCCCATGCCAAACTGGTCACGGGTCAGGTCCTCGGTCGCACCGGGGATCGTGCGCGGCAGGTAGCCGGCGCTGCGCTGGTCCATGTAACCACGAATGGTCTGGGCCTCTTCCTTGGTGATCTGCAGGCCGCTGGGCAGCGCGATGCGGCCGCCATCAACGGTCCGCACGGGGATCGCCGCCGGCGGGCGGACGGTCTGCTCGCCCCACGGGGTCTGCTGGACCGCGGCGCCGCCGAAGTAGCTGGCGAAGTCGCTCGGGCGCACGTAGGAGAGCGGGATGCGCTCGACGACCTTACCGGTCGCCTGGGCGCCCGCGGGCTGATGCACCTGGCGGACGAGGCTGGCGCTGGGCAGGCCGCTGCTGACCGTCGGGGCCGGCATGTCGACCGCGCGCGGCCGCGCCGGGACCGGCGGGGTCTGCAGGGTCGTGGCGAGCGGCGGACCCGGCTGTGGCGCCGGCACCGCGGCGAAACCGCCAGTCTGGCCCACCGCGCCGCGGCTCAGGCGCCAGCCGGTGCCGGCACGCTCGAGCCGGAAGCCGTACTTCCAGGCCAGGTCTTCGAGCACCTGCTGCACCGAGAGGTTAGTCGCCTTGATCGAGACCACCTCGGACAGGATGTCCTTGTGGGCCACGATGTTGATGCCAACCTCGGCACTGAGCTGGTCCAGCACGTTCTCGAGCGGGGCGGAGTCGACCACCAAAGTGACCACCTCGCCCGCCGCGTAGCTCGCCGGCGCCAAGGTTAGCGCCAGCACCCCGGCGACCAAGGCCGCCCTCATCGTCCACCGCAGTTTCACGGTACCCTCTCCTCGTTCGTTTCGTGCGGTCCCAACTCGCCCGCGCCCCCGCGCCTTAGCCCGCGGGCTGCGGACTCCTCCTGTTTCGGACACTCTGGCCCGGCGATGGTTGTGCTAGTTACCAGCCACCACCCCAGTTGCCACCGCGGTTGCCGCCGCCCCAGTTGCCGCCACGGTTGCCACGGTTGCCACCCCAGTTGCCGCCGCCGCCACCCCAGTTGCCGCCGCCGCCCCAGTTGCCGCC
>DHNJ01000252.1:0-457 GCA_002409445.1 Armatimonadetes bacterium UBA5419
CGAGGCGACACCGGACGAGCTGGCGGCGCTGGGGTTGCGTGCGGCGTGGGCGCTGCCCGACGCGCCGCTGAGCCTCGACGAGGCGCTGGCCCGCGCGCCGGAACTGCTGTACGCCGCGGGCTTCAACCTGGCCCGACTCTACGGCGCGTCCAGCGCGTAGACCCGCACCGTGTAGCGTTCGTCCTCGTAGATCTGCCGCAGCCGCCCCTCGCGCACGCCCGTCGCCAGCAGGCCCGTGTCGCCCGGCGCGTCCGGGTCGGTCAGGGGCACGATGCCCTCGTCGACGAGGACGGTCGTGACGCCGAGCTGGTCGTGCAGGTAGTCGAGGTAGGCGGCCGCCGACGCGCGCGCCGAGTCGGGGATCAGCGTGTTGTGGTTGCGTTCGGCCCAGATGTAGGGCACGTCGAGCCAGTAGGCGCGCGGCTCGCCGTAGACGGCGACGGTGCCGGCGGGCGGG
>DHNJ01000252.1:764-2679 GCA_002409445.1 Armatimonadetes bacterium UBA5419
ATCTGGACCGCCAGGACCAGCCCGACCGCCCAGCGGGCGAGGTGCTGCTGGGTCAGCCGGTCGGCGGCCCAGGCGGCGAGCAGGGCGAAGACGGCCAGGTTCGGCACGAAGTAGCGCAGGTGCTGCATCGCCACGAACCAGAACAGGCCGCCGACGAGTCCGTAGGCCAGGAGCAGCCCGAGCGCGCGGCGCGGCCCGCGCCGGCGGCGGCAGTCGAGCGCGAACAGCGCCAGGAAGGGCAGGCCGAAAGCGAGGTAGGCCGGCCCGAGCCGCGCCTTGCCGTCCATGTTGTGGCCCACGTCGTAGAACCACGAGGGGTGGAAGGTCACGTTCCAAGTCGCGAGCAAGAGCCGCGAGAGCTGCCGCTGGCTGCCGGCGGGCTCGAGCGGGGTCAGCTTGAGCGGGTCGAGCGCGCGGCCGAACTCCTTCTGCGCCGTTTCGTAGGACTCGGCGCGGTCGTCGGACCAGAGCGGGCTCTGGAAGACGCCGTGGGCGAAGGGGAAGACCGGGTTGCCCGTCGCCACCCAGGCGCGCAGCGGCCATGGCGCGGCGACCAGCGCGCCGACCGCTAGGACGACCAGCGCCGCACGCCCGCCCGGCCGCCGGTCGCGGGCGCCGAGGACCAGTACCGCGCCGGCGATGACGAACAGCAGCAGCAGCGCGGTGACCTTGACCGCCCCGGCCAGCCCGGCGAAGACGCCGGCGAGGACCAGCCAGCCGCGCGGCTCGCGCCGTGCGCCGAGCCCCAGCCAGCGCCCCGCGGCCCAGAGCGCCAGCAGCGTCCAGAGCATCAGTCCGGCCTCGGTGTAGGCCAGCGGCAGGTGGGTCAGGACCAGCGGCGTCGTGGCGACCAGCACGACGGCGATCTGGCCCACCCGCGCCGAGAACCACTCGCGGCCGAGGCGCGCGAGCGCGGCCAGCGCCAGGGCGGCGAGGGCCAGGTGCAGCAGCTTGGCGGCCGCCGCGCCGCCCAGCAGCAGGCCCAGCGTGTAGAGCATCTCGAGGGTGAAGGCGAAGGCGGTGTGGTGGTCGTACGGCAGGACGTCGACGTGGCCCTGCGCGGCGTAGATCTTCGGTGCGGCGAGGTGGTAGGTCAGCTCGTCGTAGCCCGCGGGCGGGGCCAGCGCGATGACCACCAGGCCGAACCCGAGCCAGGCGAGGAGCACCGCCAGCGCCCACTCGGGCCACCCCCGCGGCCACCAGCGCCCGCGCCAGGCGCCCTCGCGCCACTCGCGGCGCAGCGGCCCGAGGCCCAGCAGCAGCCCGACGACGACCAGGGCGATCGCCGTGCCCAGGCTGATCGCGCGCAGCAGGCCGACGACCAGGACCAGGTAGGCCAGCACGCCGAGCCCGAGCCCGAGGCGCCAGACGGTGCGCTCGAGCCGGCCGCCGAGCC
Source organism: Armatimonadetes bacterium UBA5419 (assembly GCA_002409445.1). GTDB lineage: Bacteria > Armatimonadota > UBA10988 > UBA10988 > UBA10988 > UBA10988. The sequence continues at coordinate 2,161 of DHNJ01000252.1, forward strand.
GCAGGCTGGGCGCGCGCGCGAGCAACGCGGCGCCGTAGCCGTGGGCCGCGGCGAGGATCAGCAGCGCACCGACCACACCCATCGTCAGACGGCCTCGACCGCGGCGCGGATGGCCGCGACGTTCAGCTTCTGCTGGTTTTCCATGGCCGTAAAGGCGGCCGCCGAGCGGGCGGGGTCGGGGTCGAAGAGGAGGTCCGACATGCCGGGCGGGACGACCTGCCAGGCGACGCCGAAGCGGTCTGCGACCCAGCCACAGGCCATCGCCGCGCCGTCGGCCTTCAGGGCGTCGAAGACCTGGTCCGCCAGCTCCTGGCTTTCACACTCGAGGGCGAGCGAGATGGCCGGGGTGAAGGGGAACTGCGGGCCGGCGTTGAGCGCCTGGATGCGGTGGCCGCAGACCTCGAACTCCAGCAGCGAGGGCGCCTCGCCGCCGCCCGGCAGCGGGCGCGCCCAGCGGTGGAGGAGGCGGGTCTCGGGTAGCGTGCGGCAGTAGTAATCAACGATCTCTTCGGCGTTGCC
>DHNJ01000252.1:2865-6326 GCA_002409445.1 Armatimonadetes bacterium UBA5419
CCGGCCAGGGCGTCGATCAGGTGCCAGGCGAGGTAGGCGGTGGCGACGATGGTCAGCCACAGGGTGACCGCCAGGTCGGGCAGCAGGCGGCGCGGCGCGAGCCAGGCCGGCGGCGGGGTGGGCTCAGCGCGCTTGCTCAATACCAGGACTCCTCGCGGACAACTTCGTAGGCGGCCAGCACGTCGTCGATCGGCGTGCCCGGCTGGACCATGTGGCTGGTGCAGAAAATCGCGCCGCCGCCCGGTTTGACCGTGCGCATGACGCGGCGGATCTCGGCCGCCACGGCCTCGCGGTCGAGCCGGCCCAGTGTGTTCTGAATGTCCAGCCCACCGTACATGGTGAGGCGGTCGCCGTAATCGCGTTTGACCGCGGTGATGTCCACCCCGGCCGACTCCTGCAGCGGGTGGCAGCAGTGGAAGCCCAGCTCGAGCACCTGGGGCAGCAGCGAGGAGATGTCGCCGTCCGAGTGGAGGCTGAGCCAGAGGCCGTGGCGTCGGGCGGCGTCGGCGATGCGGGCGGTGGCCGGGCGGATGTACTGCTCCCAGACCTCGGGGCGGAACATCAGGCCCGACTGCATGCCCCAGTCGTCGCTGACGTGGATGCAGTCGACCCCGAGTTCGGCACAGTGGTCGATGTAGGCCACGGACCAGTCGGCGATGCGCTCGTAGAAGGCGGCGACGCGCTCGGGTTCGAGGGCCAGGGCCATCAGGTGCTCCTGCAGCCCGAGCCAGCCGTTGGCGGCCTCGAAGACGCCGGGGGTCTGGACGAAGACGGCGCGACCGCGGCGGCCCTTGTCGTGCTCGACCGCATGGCGCAGCGGGTTGTACATGGCGTCGCGGTGCGGGTCGCCGAAGGGCACATCGAGCGCGACGTCGAGCGGAATGATACGGCCGAAGGTGGGGTCGTGGCTGACCTGGTCGGCGGGGTACTGGCTAGGGTCGCAGGGGCCGCCGGCGGGGAAGGCCTGGATCAGGTCGAGGTCGAGCGCGTCGGCGAAGGCGTCGAAGCTGCCGAACCGCTCGTTGATCTCCTCGCTGACGCCGGGCTGGCCAAAGACCCACACATAGTAGGGACAGCGGTCGCCTTCCTTATGGTTGAGCGCACAGCTGACGCGTTCGAGACCGATCACCGCAAGCCTCCGGGCTGCGCCGCAGGGTTGGCCAGCGGCGGTTAGATTCCTTGTGTCCTCGCGCAGCGTGGTCTTACACTGCGGGTAGGAGCGCCCCGATGGTCACCGTCGATCCCAGCTGGAGCCTGGCCACCCTCGATCGCGCCGATACCGCCGCCGGCGGGGACGGTCCGTCGCTGCGTCTGGCCGCCCTGGCGACGCCGATTGGCGGCCTGCTGGCGGGCTTTATCGACGACCGGCTGGCGCTGCTGACCTACCTCGACACGGGCCGCCCCGAGTGGAACCTGGCCAACGTGTGCCGCTGGACCGGCGCGGTGCCGGTCGAGGCGGAGGCGCCGGGGCTCGAGGCCCTGCGCGCGCAACTGGCCGAGTACTTCGCCGGCCCGCGCCGGAGCTTCGACCTACCCCTGGCCGACGAGGGCAGCGACTTCCAGCGCGCGGTCTGGGCGGCCCTGCGCGCGATCCCCTACGGCCAGACCCGCAGCTACGGCCAGGTCGCCGCGGCGGTCGGCAACCCGCGCGCGTGCCGCGCGGTCGGCGCGGCCAACGGCGCCAATCCGCTGCTGATCGTCACTCCCTGCCACCGCGTCGTGCGCACCGGCGGCGCGCTGGGCGGGTTCGGCGCTGGGCTGCCCGTGAAGGCGCGCCTGCTGGCGCTGGAGGGCGTCGAGATCGAGGCCTAGGCGGCCCCTGAGAAGGACCCGCGCGCCCCGCCGCGAACCCTGGTTGCCGCCGGCGTTGATGGGCCGGCGCGGGGAGTTGGTATGGGTGCGACGCGGAACTACCTAGCCTTTGACCTGGGCGCCGAGAGCGGGCGCGGGGTGCTCGGGCGGTTTGACGGGCAGCGGATCGAGCTGGAGGTCGTCCACCGCTTCGCCAACACACCGGTGCCCCTGGGCGGCACGCTGCACTGGGACACGCCGTACCAGTTTGGGCAGCTGCTCGAGGCGCTCGGCGTTTGCGCCCGTGACCACACCGCCGACCTGGCTGGGGTCGGTGTCGACACCTGGGGCGTGGATTTCGGCCTCCTCGGCCACGACGGCACGCTGGTCGGCCTGCCGGTCCACTATCGTGACGGGCGGACCGACGGGGTGATGGAGAAGGCCTTCGAGGTGCTGGGGCGCCAGCACATCTTCGCCCGCACCGGCATCCAGTTCATGCAGTTCAACACGCTGTTCCAGCTCTACGCGATGAAGCTGGCCGGCGCGCCGCAGCTGGACGTCGCCGCGCGGCTGCTGTTTACCCCCGACCTGTTCAACTACTGGTTCACCGGGCGCCAGGTCTCCGAGGAGAGCATCGCCAGCACCAGCCAGTTCTGGGACCCGCGCGCCGGCGCCTGGGCGCTCGACCTGCTCGAGGGGCTCGGCCTGCCGACCGACATCCTGCCGGAGGTGGTCGCACCGGGCAGCGTCGTCGGCGAGCTGCGCGCGGATCTGGCCGCGGCGGCCGGCGTGGGGTCGCTGCCGGTGATCAGCCCGGGCAGCCACGACACCGCCTCGGCGGTGGCCGCCGTGCCGGCGGTCGGCGACGACCATGTCTACATCTCCTCGGGCACGTGGAGCCTGATGGGCATGGAGTCGCCCGAGCCGATCATCGACCAGCGCACGCTGGCCCTCAACTTCACCAACGAGGGTGGCGTCTGCGGGCGGATCCGCTTCCTGAAGAACATCATGGGCCTCTGGCTGGTCCAGCAGACCCGCCGCAGCTACCAGCGCGCGGGCGAGGACTTGAGCTACGACGCGCTGACCGCCGCGGCCGGTGCCGCGCCGCCCTTCGCCGCCGTGCTCGACCCCGACGACAGCCGCTTCCTGCTGCCGCCCGATATGCCGACCGCGATCGCCGACTACTGCCAGGCGACCGGCCAGGCCGTGCCCGAGGGTGTCGGCGGGCTGGTGCGCACGGCCCTGGAGAGCCTGGCGCTGCGCTACCGCTGGGTCGTCGACAACCTGCAGGAGTTGCGCGGCCGGGCGATCGACACAATCAACATCGTCGGCGGCGGCACGCAGAACCGGTTGCTCTGCCAGCTGACCGCCGACTGCACCGGCCTGCCGGTCGTCGCCGGGCCGATCGAGGCGACGGCCACGGGCAACCTGCTGATGCAGGCGATGGCGACCGGCGAGATCGGCTCGCTGGACGAGCTGCGGGCGGTGGTCCGGGCCAGCTTCGACCTGGTCACCTATGAGCCGGCGATCAGCCAGCGCGGCGCCTGGGACGACGCCTACGCACGGTTCCAGGGGCTGTTGGGCGCGAGCGGAGGCGATGATGAGTGCCCGACGTGGTGGCGGCGGTGGCGGCGGGCGGCCGCCGCGGGGGCGCGGCGACGGGCGCGGCC
>DHNJ01000101.1 GCA_002409445.1 Armatimonadetes bacterium UBA5419
GCACCAGCAGGCCGCCGCCCAGCGTGATCACGAGCGACCGCGGCCGGCCCGGCCAGCGGCGGCAGGCCCAGCCGCCCAGCAGCGTCGCCAGCAGCCAGCCGGCCGCCGCCAGCCAGCGCCCGGGCACGGAGGTCCAGAAGAACAGGTCGCTGAGGTAGCGCTTGTTGACCAGCAGCGCGCCGGCGAAGGTCAGGACGAAAACCAGCGTCGGGTTCAGGCCGGCGAGGACCGGCACGATCTCGCCCTGCCAGACGCGGGCCCAGCCGCGCTCGCGCGCGCTACTCATAGGGTGTAGCGCCGCTGGTGGAGAGTCGAGATCTCCTTCATCGTCGCGGCCACGGAGTCGCGCAGCGCTTCGTAGATCTCGGGTTCGCGTTGGGCGAAGCGGTCGAGCCGCTCGCGCAGCTCGTCGGCCCGCGGCTGCGCGTCGCGCATGCGCTCCAGGTCGGGCTTGGCCTCGCGGATGGGGATCTCGCCGACGGTCAGGTCCGTCGAGTCGTGGTAGTAGCCTTCGTCGATCAGCTGGTCGCCAACCCAGCGGAGGATGTCCTGGTACGGCTCGCGCGGCTCCTCGCGGGTGCGGAAGAGGCCCTTGAGCAGCGCGCGGACGGTGATCCGCGGCTCGGAGATGAAGTCGCTGCCCGGCTGCAGCTGGTTGTTGAAGACCTCGACCAGCGCGCTGTTCAGGGGCGAGGCGTTGAACGAGCCGTCGCGTTGGAGCAGCACGTCGTAGCGTGGCCAACCGAACCACTGCGCGAGGCGGGCCAGGCCGCGCAGGCCGAGCAGCGTCTCGCGCGGGCGGACGGTGACGATCAGCCGGCGCTGGGCGTGCAGATCGGCCAGGGCGCAGAAGACGACCTTCTCGGCGACTTCATTGCGGTCGATGATGCGATCGCTGAGCGGGGCCTTGGTCGGGTACTGGATATCGTGGGCGAGGGGGTTGTGGAGGTCCTTTTCGTCGATGGTCTGCTCGACGAACTGGTGGGCGAACATGAACGCCAGGGCGTCGGCCTGCAAGTCCGACTGGCGCACGGCCTAGGCCTCCACGGTCTCGAAGCGCTGGGCCACGTAGTGGCAGGCGTCGGTCAGTTCGTTGACGGTCAGGCTGCCGCCGCGGAACTCGGTGCCCAGCCGCAGCAGCCGGCTGAGCTCCTCGAGCACGGCCTGGCGCGAGCTGCCGCGCTCGATCATCTCGTCGATGTGGTCGCGCAGCTTGAGGCCGCGGTAGGCGGGGATGCCGGCGACGAGCTCGGCGAGGTGGTCGACGACCTCCCGCGGCTCGTGCATGACCAGCACGTCCTCGGCGGTGGAGTCGAGGGTCTGGAAGGAGCCGTCCTCGTAGCTGACGGCCAGCTGGTTGGTCGAGCCACCGGGCAACTCGTAGGCCATCGCGATGCGCGCGTGGTCGCCGTCCGTGCCCTCGGGGTCGTAGGTCTCGAGGCGGAGATTGCCGTACTCGATGTGCCCAAGGTGTTCGCCGAGAGCGGCGCGTAACTGCTGCTTCAATTCGTTCCAACGTGCGTCGGCCATGGTGGCTCCCGGCCCGCCGGGCGGTGGCCAATCAACACACGGCCCAGCCCCGACCTCGCGCCGCAGTATAGCCCAGCGCGGGGGCTCGGTCAAACCGAGCGCGCGGCTGGGAACCTTTCGGCCCCGCGCGGCGTTTACTGCTCCGCGCATCACAGGGGATGGGGCCAAGGAGGGCGGTCGACATGGGCAAATCATCACGGGACGAAGCGCACTCGCACGTGCTGCAGTTGCGCGGCGCCAACCTGACCGCTGCCACGTTCATCGACGCGGACCTGCGCTATGCGGACCTGAGCGGCGTGGCGCTGTGCGAAACCGACCTTATGGGCGCCAAATTGCAGGGCGCTCGGCTTGCCGGCGCGGATCTGCGTGGTGTGCAGCTGTACTCGGCAAAGCTGGACGGCGCGGACTTCACCGGCGCAATCTACGGGCCGTTCGGTGATACGGTGACCCGATTCCCGCGCAGCTTCGACCCCGAGGCGCACGGCCTCGTCCTGGTCCGCGACTAGTCGGCGGCGGCGTCCGCGGCGTCCGCGGCGGGCGGGTCGTTGTTGAGCACGCGGCCGAGCACGCGGCCCAGGGGCGACGGGCTGCGGGCCTCGGCGTAGCGCTCGTGGCGGATCTTGCGCTGGAGCATGAGCAGGCCGTGCAGCAGCCCCTCCGGCCGCGGCGGGCAGAAGGGGATGTAGACGTCGACGGGGATGATCTGGTCGACGCCCATCAGCACGCTGTAGCTGTCTTGGAACGGGCCGCCCGAGGTCGCACAGGAGCCCATCGCGATGACGTAGCGCGGCTCGGCCATCTGGTCGTAGAGGCGCTTGACGCGGGGGGCCATCTTCTTGGTCACCGTGCCCGAGACGAACATCAGGTCGCTCTGGCGCGGGGTCGGCCGGGGCATGACGCCGAACCGGTCGAGGTCGAAGCGCGGGCCGGCGGCGGCCATCATCTCGATCGCGCAGCAGGCCAGGCCGAAGGTCATGTACCACAGCGAGTTGGCACGCGAGGCGTTGATGATCTCGGAGATAAAGTCGGTCTGGGCCATCAAGATGCCGCCGTCGGGCAGCGCCTCGAAGGTCACCGAGGGTGGCAACTCGACGCTGGCCGGCGAGGGCGTCGGGTCGGGGACGGGGCCGGGGGTGGTGGGCTCGCTCACGACGGGCGGTCCAGCTTGGTCGCGGCCGGCGCGACGCTCAGCTGATACTGGCTCGGCGCGCCCATGCCGATCTTCTCCTGCAGCATCATGATCCCCTCGAGCAGCATCTCCGGCCGCGGCGGGCAGCCCGGCACGTAGACATCGACGGGGACCACGCGGTCGACGCCCTGGATGATCGCGTAATTGTTGAAGACACCGCCGCAGGAGGCGCAGGCGCCCATCGCGATGACCCACTTGGGCTCGGCCATCTGGTCGTAGATGCGGCGCAGCGGCGGGCCCATCTTCTCGCTGACCCGACCGGCGACAATCATTAGGTCGGCCTGGCGGGGTGAGGCGCGCATGACCTCGGAGCCGATGCGGCTGATGTCGAAGTGCGCGCCACCGGTGGCCATCAGCTCGATCGCGCAGCAGGCCAGGCCGAAGAGCACGGGCCAGACCGAGTTGCGCTGCGCCCAGATCTCGACCTCGCGCACCGTCCGCCCGACCATGTTGTCGGCGGCCAGCACGTCGTCAATAGCGCCCTTCAAGCGGTCTTTCTGGGCCTGAGCCCAACCGATCAGCTGGTTGCTCTCGAGCAACAGGACATGATCGTCCAGCCCGGAGAGGTCGACGTCATGCGGGTCGGCCATCGTGCAGCGCTCCCTACCAAAGATTCAGTGTACCACCGCCTGACGAGCCCGTCAGGCTAAACGCCACCGCCGTGCTAGGATACCGCACATGAAGCGAGTCTGGTGGCTGGTGCTCGGCGCGAGCCTGGTGATGGTCTTGGGCGCGGCGTACAGCGCACGCGCATGGTACGCCGGTGCGCTGCAGCCTGTCGGCCGCGGCCCGAGCCGGCTCGTGCTGATCAAACCCGGCGACTCGCAGGAGGCGATCGGCGCCAAGCTGCTGCGCGCGGGGGTCATCCGCAGCCTGCCGGCCTGGAAGCTACGGGCGCGCGGCGCCGCCGCGGCGCAGCCCGGCTCGTACCGCGTCTCCTCCGCCGACAGCGTCGACGAACTGCTGCGCCGCTTCGCCGCGGCCGAGACCGCCGACGTGCGCGTGACCTTCCCCGAGGGCTTCACCCTCAACCAGTGCGCCGAGCGCGCCGCCGCCCGCGGCATCAGCACCCGCACGGCCTACCTCGCCGCGGCGACCGCCGCCAACCCGGCCGCGGCCAGCTGGAAGCTCAAGGCCACCGACAGCCTCGAAGGCTACCTCTTCCCCGACACTTACCTCGTGCCGCTGCCCGCTAGTGCCGAGGCGCTGGTCGCGATGCAGATCCATCGCTTCGATGACATCTGGGCCAAGATCGACGGCGAGGCCAAGCGTGGCAGCCGCAGCCAGCACGAAATCGTCGTCACCGCCTCGCTCATCGAGCGCGAGACCCGCCACGACGACGAGCGCGCGCGGATCGCCGGCGTCATCGCCAACCGCCTGCGCCGGGGCATGCGCCTGCAGATCGACGCCACGGTGCTCTACGCCCTGGGCCAGCACAAGGATCGGGTCCTCTACCGCGACCTGGAGGTCGACTCGCCGTACAACACCTATAAGGTCAGTGGTTTACCGCCGGGCCCGATCTGTTGTCCCGGCCGGCCCAGCCTGGAGGCCGCCTTGAGCCCGGAGCAGCACGACTACCTCTACTACGTGCTGGGGCCCGACGGCCGGCACGTGTTCACCCGCACGCTGGCCGAGCACAACGCGGCCAAGGCGCGGCGGACCGCCGGAGGGTAGCGTGATGGCCCTGCACCGCTGGCTGCACCCGACCCACGTCTTCGACCGCGTGCACGACGTGCAGCCCGACTGGCTGGCCGCCCACGGCCTGCGCGCCCTGCTGCTCGACGCCGACAACACGCTGGTCCCGCGCCACGCCTATCACCTCGACGACGAGACGCGCGCTTGGATTGAGCTACTCCTAAGCCACCAGCTGCGCCTGGCGATCCTCTCCAACTCGGCCAGCCCGCGGCAGGTGGCCAAGATGGTCGCGGACTACGACATCCCGACGTTGGCCCTGGCCCGCAAGCCCGCGCGCAGCGGCTTCCGGCGGGCGCTGCAACGGCTCGATGTGACACCAGCGGAGACCGCGATGGTCGGCGACCAGCTGTTCACCGATATCCTCGGCGGCAACCGCATGGGCCTGCGGACGATCTTGGTGCCGCCCTGCAGCACCAACGACTTTATCGTCTACCGGCTGTTCGGCCGGACTCTGGAGCGGCCGCTGCTCCGCCGGCGCCTGAGCGAGCCGCGCGGCTGAATGGTACGGAGGCGAGCGATGCGCGAGGTGCTTGGCGGGACGAAGGTGCTCGGGGTGCTCGGCTGGCCGGTGGCGCATAGCTTCTCACCCCCGATGCAGAACGCCGCCCTGGCCGCCCTCGGCCTCGCCGACCCCGTGCCTGAACCGAGCGTCGACCCGTTCCGCGAACCGGTCTACGCCGACGGCCAGCCCTGGCCCGACCAGGACGAGGACTGACAACGCCCCCGCCCCCTGCTTCGGCAGGGCGGCGGGGGCGTTTCGTCGCGCCGCATGCACGCGGTGCGCCACGGCTCTTTGACTCCAATTGGAGTCGTCGTTCAGGACCACACCCCGCTCGTGCAGGGGCCATACTTCCTGGACTGGGACGCTACAGCTCCAGCCCCTTTCTCAGCCGCTTCCCGTCTCCGGGTGCCGCGCGGCCTTCTTCACCGCGACCTCGACCTTGGCCCGGTTCTGGCCCTGCTCGCGCGCCCACTCGGTGATGGCGGCCTGAGCCCGGGCGCCCGCCTCGAACCAGACGAGGCGCTGCTGCTCCCGCTCGTCGTGGTCGGTCAGCTCGGCGAGGCGCGCCCACTCCGCGTCGGCGGCGCGCTGGAGGTCGATCAGG
>DHNJ01000307.1:0-203 GCA_002409445.1 Armatimonadetes bacterium UBA5419
CGTCGAGTCGCTGGACTATGTGCCGGGTTCGCTGCTGCTGCCGATCCTCTCGGCCGCCTGGGGCGCGGAGGCGCGCGCGGCGGTCGCCGACGGGCCGAGCGAGGCGGAGCCAACGCTGCAGGCCGGGGCGTTCGAGATCTCGTCGAAGATGCTGGTGCAGGCGGCGGAGGTTTTGGGTGCGCAGCACGCCGACGGTGCCTGGC
>DHNJ01000307.1:335-5576 GCA_002409445.1 Armatimonadetes bacterium UBA5419
ACGCCGACGGTGCCTGGCGCCCGCTGCCCGCGACAGTCCGCGTTGGCGGCAGGACGGCGCACGTGCCGGACCACGCCAGCGGCATGCCGGTGCCGTGCGCGAGCCTGTTGGCGGCGCTGCTGGCCTGGCTTCGTGACGGCGGCGACCGGGTGCGACTGCTGCCGACGGAGTTGGCCGCGCGGCGGCACGTGGCGTCGGCCGAGCTCAAGTTCGACTGGGCCTGCTTCCCGCGGGACTACGAGGCGCCGGCGATCATGGCCGCCGCGCAGCGCCAGGCCTGGACCATTAAGCCGGCGGAGCGGGGACCGTAGGGACATTGGCAAGTTCAGTGCAGACGGACAACTAGGACGCTGGCGCGCCGCGTTCGGTTGTCTGCGGCTGTGAGTTAATCGGCTGGCTAGACTGGCCGGGTTGCGGCAGGCCGATGTTGGGCGTCTGTTATGGTTGGGGGAGAGAGGCCACCGTGAAGCGGTGGGGAGTAGACAAGCGACTATGAAAACGACTCGACGAGCATTCATCGGCACCTCGGTGGCGGCCGGTGGCTTGGCCCTGATTGGGCCGGGCGCGGTGCGTGCGCAGGAAGCGGCGGCGGATCCCGCCCCCGAGCAGAAGCTGAAGGTCGCCCACGTGGGCGTCGGCGGCAAGGGCAGTAGCGACACGCTCGACCTGGCCAACGGTAACCTGACGCAGGCGCTCTGCGACATTGACCGCCGCACGTTGGACAAGATGGCCGCCGAGCTGCGCGAGCGTGGCCAGAGTGACTTCCGTCTCTACACCGACTACCGCGAGATGTTCGAGAAGGAGAAGGATCTCGACGCGGTGACGATCTCCACCCCGGACCACAACCACGCCCCGGCGGCGTTGTTGGCCATGGAGCAGGACATCGCGGTGTTCGTGCAGAAGCCGTTCGCCCACACCATCTACGAGTGCCGGCTGATGACCACGATGGCCCGCCAGCGCGGCTTGGCCAGCCAGATGGGCAACCAGGGCAACAGCAACTCGCGCCTGCGCGAGGCGGTCGAAGTCTTGCATGCGGGCACCATCGGCAAGGTCCGCGAGCTGCACGTCTGGACCAACCGCCCGGTCTGGCCGCAGGGCATGGACCGGCCCGCGGGCGAGGACCAAATCCCCGATTATCTCGACTGGGAAGCGTTCATCGGGCCGGCCCCGATGCGCCCCTACAAGGGTGACCGCACCTATCACGACTTCAACTGGCGCGGCTGGATCGACTTCGGCTGCGGCGCCATCGGCGACATGGCCTGCCACACGCTGAACATGCCGTCCTGGGGTCTCGAGCTGGGCTATCCGACGAGCTTCTGGCTCGAGGACAGCTCCGAGCTGAAGACCGAGGCGTTCCCGCACTGGACCATCGTCCGCTACGAGTTCCCCGAGCGGGTCAGCAAGGTCACCGGCGAGACGCTGCCGGCGCTCAGCATGACCTGGTACGACGGCAACGACGAGCACATGCACCGGCCGCCCGCGGACCTGTTCCCCGACGGCAACGTGCCGCGCACGGGCTCGCTGATGATCGGCGACGCCGGCGTGATGGTCTCGCCGGGTGACTATGGCACCGACTACATCCTCTTCCCCGAGGACAAGTTCGCCGAGTTCGAGGCGCCCGAGCGCACCATCCCGCGCACCAGCGGCCACATGTCCGAGTTCGTCAACGCGGTCAAGGGTGGCCCCGCCGCCCTGAGCAACTTCGAGATCGCCGGCTTCCTCTCCGAGGTCGTGCTGGTCGGTTGCTTGGCCCTGCACACCGACAAGAAGGTCGAGTGGGACGGCCCCAACATGCGCGCGGTCAACGCGCCCGAGTTGGCCCCCTACATCGACAAGGCCTACCGCGCGGGTTGGGAGCTGCCCGGCCGCGACATCCTGGCCATCTAGTCGAACCCATGCTGGCCGTCAGGCCACTGCTGCCAAGCCCAGGCCGACCTCGTCGGCCTGGGCTTGTGCGTTAAGGCGCGTCGCCATGCTGCTGCTCACCCTCCTCGCTCTGCCGCTGCTGGCCCAACCCGCGACGATCGACCTGGCCGGCACCTGGCGCTGCGCGCTCGACCCCGACGACCTCGGCCGGCCCACCGACTGGCCGCACGCCGCGCGCCTGCCCGGCTCGCTCGACCAGGCTGGCCTGGGCCAGGCCGACCCACCCACACCGACCTTCGCCCACCTCCACCGCGAGCACGCCTACACCGGCGCCGCCTGGTACCAGCGCGAGGTGCGGATCCCCGCCGACTGGGCCGGGCGGCGGGTGACCCTCTCCCTCGAACGCGCCCATTGGGCGACCGAGGCCTGGCTCGACGACCAGCCGCTCGGCCGCCGCGAGAGCCTCTCCGTGCCGCACGTCTACGACCTCGGCACCAACGTCGCGCCGGGCCGCCGCACGTTGACCCTGCGCGTCGACAACCGCATGATCCACAGCGTCGGCGGCTGGGCCCACTCGGTCACCGACGAGACGCAGACCAACTGGAACGGCGTCATCGGCCAGCTCGAACTGCGCGCCGGCGACCCCGTCTGGCTCGATGCCGTGCGCGTCTACCCCGACCTCGCCCGCCGCGTCGTGCGCGTCGAGGCGACCGTTGGCAATGCCACCGGCGCGCCGGTCAGCGGCACCGTCGCCGGCGTGCCCTTCAACTGCCCCGGCGCGACGACCCAAGTCGAGGCGCTGATCGCCGTGCCGACCGACCTGCAGCCGTACGACGAGTTCACCCGCGCGACCGCGGAGCTGACTGTCGAGCTGGCCGCCGGCGTCTGGCATGATGCGCGGACGGTGCGCTACGGGCTGCGGCAGCTGAGCACCGCCGGCGGCCGCTTGCGGCTGAACGGCAGTCCGCACATGCTCCGCGGCACGCTCGAATGCTGCATCTTCCCGCGTACCGGCTACCCGCCGACCGACGTCGCCAGTTGGCGCCGCATCGTGCGGATCTGCGCCGACTACGGCCTGAACCACCTGCGCTTCCACAGCTGGTGCCCGCCGCGTGCCGCGTTCGAGGCGGCTGACGAGGCCGGCTTCCTGCTGCAGGTCGAGCTGCCCGTGTGGACCGGCGACCTCGGCCACGACGCGCCGCGCGATGCCTTCCTGCAGGCCGAGTTCGAGGCTATCCTCGCCGCTTACGGCAACCATCCGTCGTTCGCCATCCTCTGCCTGGGCAACGAGCTGGGCGGCGATCTGGCCTGGATGGAGGCGCTCGTCCGCCACGGCCAGGCGACCGACCCGCGCCGGCTCTACACCAGCTCGACCGCCTGGTCGCATGTGCCGGCGAACGACCTGGACGTCAGCGTCATTCGCGGTCTGCGCGGCCCGCGCACCGACCACGACTTCGCCGGCGAGCAGCCGCCCGCGCGGCCGCAGGTGAGCCACGAGGTCGGCCAGTGGATGGTCTTCCCGAACCTCGCCGAGAGGCGCAAGTACACCGGCTGGCTGCGCCCGCGCAACTTCGAGGCGACGCGCGACCTGCTGGCGGCCAACGGCCTGGCCGACCAGGCGGCAACCTTCACGCGCGCCTCGGGTCGCCTCGCGGCGGAGCTGTACAAGGAAGAGATCGAGGTCCTCCTGCGCACCCCGGGCCACGGCGGTTTTCAGCTGCTGGACCTCCATGACTTCCCCGGCCAGCATACCTCGCTGGTCGGCGTGCTCGACGCCTTCTGGGACAGCAAGGGCCTGATCACGCCGGCCCAGTGGCGCCGGTTCTGCGCGCCGACGGTCCCGCTGCTGCGGCTGACCAAGCGCACTTGGGCCAGCGATGAGCCGCTCGTCGCCACCGCCCAGCTGGCCCACTTCGGCCCCGCCGACGCCCCGGCCGCCTCGGCTCACTGGCGTGCGCTCGACGATCGCGGCCGGACCGTGGCCGCCGGCGAACTGCCGCCGGTCGCCGCGCCGCGGGGCGAGCTGACGACGCTGGGTGAGATCCGCGTCGACCTCGCTGCGGTCGAGGCCCCGGCCCGCCTGCGCATAGAGGTGAGCCGCCTGGACCTCGGCGCGGCCAACGATTGGTCGGTCTGGGTCTACCCGGCGGCGCCGACGGCGGCGGACGAGGGGGCGGCGCCGGTGCTGGAAACCGACGACTGGTCCGCGGCGCGCGCGGCACTGGCCGCCGGCGGGCGCGTGCTCCTGGACGCCCGTCGCATCCTACGCCAGCCCGTGGTCACGCGGCTGGAGCCGCCGTTCTGGAACCCCATCATGTTCGCCAACCAGCCGCGCACCTTCGGCCAGGTGGTCGACACCCGGCACCCCGCGCTGGCTGCCTTCCCCAGCGCCGAGCATAGTGACTGGCAGTGGAGCGAACCGCTCAGCGGCGCGCGGGCGATGCTTGTCGGTGGCCTGGGCCTGCGGCCGATCGTCGCCGCGATCGACGCGCACGACACCGGGCGGCCGTTGGCCATGGCCTTCGAGGCGCGGGTGGGCGAGGGCCGCCTGCTGGCGCACGGCTGGAACCTGACACCGGGGGACGAGGAGCCGCGCCTGGCCGCGCGCGCCTTGGCCGACAGCCTGCGCTCCTACACTCGCGGATCCGGCTTCGCGCCGCGGCTCCAACTCGACGCGGCCCAGCTCGACGCGCTGTTCATGGAGCGCCCGCCGCAGCAGGTCGCCGGCCCGCCCGCGGCCGGCCAGCACCTGCGTGTCCGCGCGGCGGCCGCTCTGCAACAGCGCCAGACCAACGTCACCTGGAGCCAGGCGACCGACATCATCGAGACCCGTGCGCCGGGCTTCGACTACCGCGTGACCCAGGGCCAGACCTGGCTCGACGCGACCGGCAGCTCCTGGCATGACAACGAGGCGGTGCGCGTCGCGCTGACCGTGCCGGCGGGCTGGGCGGGGACGGTCTACGTCTTCCTCTGGGACTGGAACAACCTCAACCGCGCCGCCGCGGTCGAGCTGGCCGGTCGCGAGGTGGCGCAGCTGCCGGCCTACGACGACGAGGGCGTCTGGCTCGCGCTGCCCGTGACCGCCGAGGAGACGGCCGGCGGCAGCGTCGAACTGGTCGCGCGTGCGCTGGCGGGCAACGCGATGATCAGCGAGCTGGTCCTGGCCGGCGGGGAGTAGGGTCGATGGCGAGCTTGGACGAACGGCTGTGGGTGGCGGCGGCGGGCGGGGCGACCGACTGGCACCTTGACCCGCGCCCGGACGGCGCGATCGTGCGCTGGCGGGTTGATGGACTGCTGCGCGTCGTCGAGCGGCTCGACGCGCCGGCGGCGGCCGCGCTGGGCGACGAGCTGCGCGCGCGGCTGGCCGACGGTGGG
>DHNJ01000308.1:0-8275 GCA_002409445.1 Armatimonadetes bacterium UBA5419
GGCGGTCATGGCGCCGGTAGCCACGCCGCTGTTGGTCCGTGGCATCGGCGGCGCGGCCCTGAGCCGGCTCACGACGGCGCTGGCCCCGCTCAACCTCGTCCCGCAGCAGGCCGGCGCCGTACGTGCCCCGGCCGGCGCGGCGGCCAGCTTCCGCCTGGCGCCCGGCGCGGCGGTCGGTGTGGCGCTGGCGACGGGCGACATCGAGATGACTGCGGTCGGCACGCTGACGTATGTCGAGGGCGAGGAGCTGATGGCCTTCGGCCACCCGTTCATGGGCTTCGGCCAGGTCGAGATGCCGCTGACCTCCGCCTACATCGCCGCGATCGTGCCGAACGTGCAGGGCTCGTTCAAACTCGGTGGGAGCATCGCGCCAATCGGCACGGTGACCGAGGACCGCCCGACCTGCATCGGTGGTGTGATCGGCGAGGCGCCGCCCACGATTCCCTCGGTCTTCCGCATCACCGACCTGAGCCGTGAGGCCGAGCGCACCTACCGCTTCCAGGCCACGCGCCAGGGCACGCTGACCCCGCTCATCGCCTCGATGCTGCTGAGCGGTTCGATCGAGAACGCCGCTGGCGCCGACTTCGAGGGTGTCGTGACCCAACGCGTCGCGGTCGGCCTGCGCGATGGCGAGGAGGGCGACCCGCTCGAAGTCGTCATCCAGGACTGCTTCGACACGCGGCTGGGCGGCATGGGCCTGCAGACGCCGGTCATGGACCTCTCGGGCACGTTGGCCGTGCTGCGCACGAACCCGTGGGGCGACGCGCCGGTCGACCGCATCGACGTCGACTTGCAGCTCGAACCGGACCGCAAGCTGGCCAACATCGAGCGCGCGCGGGCGGCCAAGCAGGTCGTGCGCCGCGGCGAAACCGTCGAGTTGACCGTCTCTCTGCGCGAGTATGGCGGCAAGGTCTACCCGCGGACTCTGGCCGTCGCCATCCCCGCGAATGCGCCGCTGGGCCCGACGCTGGCCCTGGTGGCGGGCGGCGCGCTCGCGGGTGCCGTGCGCAACACGGTCAACCCCTCGCCGTTCCCCGTCGATGTGCCGTCGTTGGTCCGCCGACTGAACTACGAGGTTCGCGGCGACAGCCTGGTCGTCGAGATGGTCCAGCCGATGGGCGGGGTCGAGCTAGAGGGCCGGGTCCTCGCCGACCTGCCGGCGCCGTTGGTGGCCGCGCTGAACACCGCGGAGATCGACACGTTCAGTGAGCGGCTCGGGGTCGTCGAGCAGATCATCCCTAGCCCCGATGTGGTGACCGGTTACGGCCTGGCTCTGTTTGAGGTCGTCGACGAGGACGGCCGCAAGGCGGACCGTGGGACGACCAGCTTGAGCGGCCTGAACACAGGCCCGTCGCCGATGGAATCGTCGATGGGCATGGGCGGCGGCATGATGATGATGGCCGCGCGCCGCGAGCTGTCGACGCTGCTGGGACCGTCGTTCGAGGCGCAGCCGACCCGCTGGTCGGCCGAGGATGCGCGCGTGGCAGCGATCGCCGAGCGTGTGCGCGAAGTGCTCGAGCCGGCTTGGGCCGAGCGCCTGGCCAAGGTGCGGCCAACGCTCGCGGCGCCAGCGGCGGAGGCGCGCCAGGAAGCGCCGGAGGTGACGGCTGAGGCGGAAGCCGAGAAGAAGCCCAGCGAGGACGAGACGCCAGACGTCACCGCTGATCTGGCGCTGGACAAGGCGCCGCCGCTGCCCAGCTACGGCGAATTGAACGAGGTGAAGAGCGGCAAGCTGTCGGTGCCCCTGCCCAACGCCAGCGGCGGGGCGGCCGGCGGCAGCGACGAGGACAAGCCGGTGGCGCGCGGGGTTACCACCTGGACGACGAACACGCCGGCGCAGTGGATTGAGGGCCACTTCGAGCGGACCTACGCGGACACCGCTGGTTCGGTCTACCTGGCGCCGCAGGTTCGCGAGTTGGCGCGGCCCGACGCCGAGCGGGTTTGGGCGCTGCTGGCGCACAGTGATGGCTCGACTATCGCCGGCTCGTGGGGTACGCGGGCGAAGGTCCTGCGGCTGGTCGCGGGCCAGGCGCCCGAGCTGCTCGCCGACCTCGACGATGCGGGCATCGGCGCGCTGGCGGAGTTGGCCGACGGCGCGATCATCGCCGCGGCGAGCCCCTCCGGGCGGCTCTACCGCGTGGCCGCGGGGGCCGAGCCGACCGTCTGGGCGACGCTGCCCGACCCGTACGTCTGGGCGCTCGTGCCGGACGGTGCCGGCGGCCTGTACGCTGCGACCGGCCACCACGGTCGCCTCTATCAGATCAGCGGCAGCGGTACGCCGACTGAGTTGATTGCCGTGCCCGACCGGCACATCACCGCCGTGGCGCGCGCGGAGAGCGGCGACCTGCTGCTCGGCACGTACCCCGACGGCAAGGTCTTCCGCCTACGCGACGGCGCGCTGGCTACGGTCCACCAGGTGGCCGAAGGCTCGGTCACCGCGTTGGCCTTCGACGACCAGCAGCGGTTGTACGTCGGCACCAGCGGCGGCAAGGTCGACCGCCTTGAGCCCGATGGGGCGGCGCGCGAGTTGGTCGATGCGGGTGAGGGAGCGGTCTACCGACTCAACAGCATCGACGGCGTCGTCTACGCGAGCACCGCCGCCCCGGGCCAGATCCTGCGCTTCGACCCGCAAAATGTGGTCTCGCAGGTCCACGAAGACGACGAATCGATGCTGCTCGGCGCGGTGGACGACGGGCAGGGCGGGCTGGTCCTGGCCACGGCGAGCCTCGGCCGCGTGCTGCGCGTCGGGCTGGCCGAGGGTCAGGCGGGTGAATACCTGAGCGACGTGCACGACGCGGGCATGATTGCGCGCTGGGGGCAGTTGCGCTGGCGCCAGGAGGTCGATGGCCGCTCGGTGATCGGCATCGAGACCCGCACGGGCAACACGATTGACCCCGATGCCGCGTGGAGCGAGTGGTCGCCGCTGGCCGTCCGGCCCGAGGGTTCGCCGATCGCCTCGCCGCCCGCCAGGTACATCCAGTTCCGCGCCCGCTTCCTGGGCCAGCCGGAGGACACGCTGCGGCTCGACCGGGTCGACGTGCAGTACCGCACGGTCAACCGCGCGCCGCAAATCAGCTACGCCGAACCCGTCGCCGGCAGCATCCAGCGCGGCAAGGTGACCCTGAAGTGGAAGGCGACCGACCCGGACGAGGACGAGCCAACTTACGAGGTCTTCTACGCGCCGGCGGGGACGACCGAGTGGACCAAGATCGAGGCGGCTAAGGACGAAGTGGCGAAGACTGAAGCCAAGCCCGCGGAGGACGCCGCGGATGGCGAGGGCGCGGCCGATGAGACCACGGACGACGCAGCCGACGAGGAGCCGGCGGGCGAGGCCGAGACGCAGGCGCGGGCGCTAGCGGACGCCTACGCGGCTGCGGCGGCCGGCCGTCCGGGGGCGGTGGGCCTGGCCTGGCTGCGCCTGCAGGCCGACGAAGGCCTGGATCCGGTCGACGAGGCAGCGGCAGCGGCCGAAGCGGCGGCCGACATCGCGGCGGCGGCGGCCGAGGTCGAGGCAGCGGCCGACGTGTCGACCACGCTGACGGTGACCACGGAGTTGACCGAGCAGGAGCTGGCCTGGGACACCAAGGACGTGCCTGACGGCTGGTACCAGATCCGCGTGGTTGCCAGCGACGCTCGCCGGAACCCCGACGATCCGCGCAGCGCGGAGGTCGTCTCGAAGCCTTTCCGCCTCGACAACACGGCGCCGGTCGGCCCGGTTCTGGACGCCGGTCTGCCTGCGAGCTTCGTCTTCACCGACGCGACGAGCTGGATCACCTCGGCCGAGTACCGCTGGGGCGACGGACGGTGGATCGGCTGGCTGCCGGTGGACGGGCTCTGCGACCAGGCGAGCGAGGAGTTCGCGACGCCGGAGCGGCCGGTTGAGGTGGAGGCGGACGCGGTCTTCGCCTACCGCGTGCGCGATGCGGCGGGCAACCTGCTGAGCGGCCAGTGGCCGCCCGCGGAGCCAGGGGCGGAGGACAAGGAGTAGGGCGCCGAGCCGCCGTATGTGCGTTGACAGGCGGCTTCGGCGTGCTACCATGCCACGGATGGAGAGCCGCTGGTGAAGCTGCGTTGGCTCGGTATTGTGTTGATGATGGGCGCCCTTGTGGGCTGTGGTGGTCGGCCGGCGACGCAGACCGTGGCGGTTGCAACCGATGCTGCGGCGCGCGCGCGGGCGGCGACCAACCTGGGCCGTGTCTCGGCGGGTGCCGCCGGCTCGACGGCCGCCGTCGAGGCCCTAGCCGCCGCGACCACCGATCCTGACGAGAGCGTACGACAGGCGGCGATCAAGTCCCTGGCCGAGATCGGCACCGCCGATGCGCGGCAGGCGCTGCTCGACGTCGTCCGCGGCCGGCAGTACACGCGCGCCGCCTACGCCCAGTACGCTAGCCTCCGCCAGCGCCACCCGGACCAGCCCGAGGTCCTACTCGGCCTGGCCAAGGCTCAGCTCGACCTGCGTGAGTACCAGGGCGCCGAGGAGAACCTCACCGCCGCTTGGCGCGTCGTGCAGAACCTGAACGAGCAGCAGGCGGGCCAGTACCTTATGCAGCTGCAGAGCAGCATGCAGAACCTGCGTGCCAACTACATCATGGCTGGCGACCAGGAAGGCGCCGACCGGATGCAAACGGCACTGGAGCCCGTCGAGAAGGCGGCCCAAGAGGCCATGGCCCATGCCGGCCAGGCTGGTGGCATGTGGGGCGGTGGGATGGGTGGCATGGGCGGCATGCCCATCCAGCTGCAGTAAGCGGACCCTAGTCGGCCAGCCCACCTAGCAGGTGGCGCGGGTACTCCGTGCAGAGCAGGCGTCGCGGGGCCTCGTCTTCCTCAATCTGTGGGAAGCGGCCCGCGCCGTCGAGGAACTTGTTGTCGGTGTGGTCATCGTTGACCGCCGACACCTCGCCCATCACGCACGGCCCGTCATCGGGGTGACCCCAGAAGCTGTGGTAGAGCCGCGGCGTCAGCGTCACGCTCTGGCCCGGCTCTAGCGTCAGTGTCACGCCAGCCGGGAGCTCGCTCTGTAGTCCATCGAGCGAAACGACAACGGGGGTGTCGGCCAGCAGGTCATCGTCGGTTGCGTTCCACAAGCGGATGACCATCCGCCCGCCGGCGCGGACGATGATGTCCTCGGTCTTGGCCCAGTGGTAGTGCGTGGGCAGGACCTGGCCCGGCGCGCTGATCAGGATCTTCTCGGCGTAGGCCTTGTTGCTGACTGGGCGGTCGAGCCGGCCGTTGCGCAGCGTGAAGAGTAGCAGGCCGATGCGGTCGTAGTCGCCGCTACCGAAGTCGGTCAGGTCCCAGCCTAGCCCGTGCCAGGCGATCTCCGCGGCCTCCGGGCCGACCTCGTCCCACTGCTCGGGTGCCCAGTGGGCCCAGGGCGGTAGGGCGATGTGGTGCGTAGCCAATAACGCCTCGGCGGCGGCCATATGAGCGTTGATCTCGGAGCGCTTCATGGGGTTTCCTCGTGACTAGAGCGCGGCGCGAGCATAGAGCAGGACCAGGGGCAGACTGACCAGGAGGGCATCCAGCCGGTCGAGCACGCCGCCGTGGCCGGGCAGCAGCGAGCCGAAATCCTTAACCTGCGACTCGCGTTTGAAGGCGCTGGTGCCGAAGTCGCCCAGTTGGCCGGCGATACCCAGCAGCAGGCCCAACGCGACGCGGTGCCCGGCGACAACCCACCAGGCGGGGCCGTCGGGGCCCGGCAGCGGGCCGATGGAAAACAGCGCGCCGAGCGCCAACGACGCCAGAACTGCGGCGCCCAGGACGCCGCCCAGGCCTTCCCAGGTCTTGTTCGGACTGACGGTCTCGGCGAACTTGTGGCGGCCGAAGCGCTTGCCAAAGGCGAAGCCGCCGACATCGGCGAGCATCGTCACCCCCAACACGTAGGCCAGCAGCCGGAAGCCAAACGACGCCTGCCACCAGAGCAGCTCGGCGGTCAGCTGCGGCTCGAGATGGCGGATCAGTACGATCAGGCTGGGCAGCAAGCCACAGATGACGGTCACGAACATTGTGCTGGTGATACCCTCGCTCGCGTTGAGGTGGCCAGCACGAAGGTGCAGGGCGAAGGTCGCTAGCAGCGAGAGCCAGAGAATCCCGAGCACGGCGAGGAACCAGGCTTCGAGGTCGTTAGCGTAGAGCGCGGCGGCGAGGCTGTAGGCCAGCGCGGCGGGGTAGGCGACTTCGACCGAAAGCCGCACCCGGCGGCGGCCGAGGACGTGGCGAAACTCACCCACGCCGATCCAGGAGAGGAGGATGACGCCGATGGTCAGCCACCAGCCACCGACGATCGCCAGAGCCAACCAGGCGACCAGATAGGCCAGACTCGTCAGCACGCGGGGTCCCATCAGGCGCCAACCTCCACCGTCTCGCGCACCAGATTGTAGTCGAGCCGCGTGCGCAGCGAGACACACAACTCCGGTTGGGGCAGCAGGACCGTGACCACGGGCCCGCCGAGATGCTCGGCGAGGTGGCGCATGGCCTCGTCCAGGGTGAGCCGGCCGGTGGTGTAGCGTAAGACCGTGGCCAGGCCAAACGCGCGGAGCAGGTCCTGGCGTAGCAGGTCGCCCAGCAGGTACGACAGAATGGCCGGGAGCGCAGTGCCCAGTCGTGCGGGCCGCAGCAGGGTCAGCGGCGTGACGTGGATCCGCTCGGTGTCGAAGCGCTCGACATGGCCGAAGGGGTGCCCCGGCCAGCGCCGGTCGCAGTGGGCGGCGCGCACCGCCGAGAGCACCAACGACGCATCGCGCGGCGCATGCCGCAGGAATTGCTCGACGAGCGGGGCGGTCAGCAGCGCGCCGCCGGCCGACCAGAGCAGCACCTCGTCATCCGCGGCGCGCGCGTCGAACCAGGCGGCGAGGGCGGGTGCGGTCGGCTCGGCCAGCGGGACGAACGTGTCGCAGGCGGCCACGACGGCCGTCTGCTGGAGATAGGCCTCAGGCCCCGCGAGGAAGAGGCGGTCCACGTCGCCAAGGCTGCGCAACTCATCGATCAGCCGCGCCGCCGCCGGCCGTCCGCCGACCGGCAGAAGCCCCGGCGCCGCAGCATGCGCAGCCAGGCCCGCCTCGAGCGTCCCACCATCGACCAGCACCGCGGTCGCCATCGTCTGCGCCTCCTTGCCCTCTGGGTTCACCCGCGCGGGCCCCGATTCCTTCAGTCCGCGCTCGCCAACCACTCCGGATGACCCGCTAGCCAGGCCGTCAGCGCCGCGAGTGCCTGGCCCCGATGGCTCTGCGCGTTCTTCGTCGCTGGGTCAAGCTCCGCCGAGGTCAGCCCACCCGCGCCCGCTGGCTCGAACAGCGGGTCGTAGCCGAAGCCCTGTGCTCCGCGCAGCGGCCCGCGCACGGTACCCTCCCAGGCGCGTTCATAGGTCATCACCGCGCCGTCGGGGCGCGCTAGGACCAGGGCGCAAACGAAGCGCGCCGGGCTGGCGTCGACGCCGCGCGCGGCGAGCTGCGCCAAGAGGTAGGCGCAGCGGCCGGGGTCGTCGAGGTCTGGCCCGCCGTAACGCGCGGAGTAGATGCCCGGCTCGCCATCGAGCACATCGACGACCAGGCCGCTGTCGTCGGCCAAGGCGGGGAGACCGAGTTCCATGGTGGTGGCGAGCGCCTTGAGCCGGGCATTGCCCACGAAGCTCGCCTCGGTCTCGGCCGGTGGCTCGAAGGGCGGCCATGCGTGCAGCCCGCTGACGTCGATGGCCAGTGGCGCCAGCAACGCCTGCATCTCGCGCAGCTTGCCTGGGTTGTGCGTGGCGATGACCAACCGCGACATCGGGTCCTCCGGACGTCTAGAGTAGCAGCATGGCGTCGCCGAAGCTGAGCATGCGGTAGCGCTCGGCGATGGCGGCCGCGTAGGCTTCGGCGACGAGCGCGCGCCCGGCGAAGGCGGCGACGAGCGCGATCAGTGTGGTCCGCGGCAGGTGGAAGTTCGTCAGCAGGGCGTCTACGCAGCGGAACTCGTAGCCCGGCGTGACGAACAGGTTCGTGTCGCCGCTGCCCGGCGCGAAGTCGCGGGCGGCCAGGGTCTCGAGCGTGCGCACGGCGGTCGTGCCGACGGCCACGACCCGGCGGCCGGCGGCACGCGCCGCGGCGATGGCGGCCGCCGCGGCGGGGCTGACGTGCCACTGCTCGCGGTGGATCGGGTGGTCCTCGACGAGCGCCGTCTGGACCGGCCGGAACGTGTCGAGGCCGACGTGCAAGGTCACCTCGGCGGTCCCGATGCCCCGCTCGGCTAGGGCGGCGAGCAGGCGTGGGGTGAAGTGCAGGCCGGCGGTCGGCGCCGC
>DHNJ01000308.1:8413-9148 GCA_002409445.1 Armatimonadetes bacterium UBA5419
GCAGGCCGGCGGTCGGCGCCGCCGCCGAGCCGAGTTGGCTGCCGTAGACCGTCTGGTACCGCTCGGGGTCGTCCAGCCGCTCGTGGATGTACGGTGGCAGCGGCATCTGGCCGAGGCGGGGCAACTGGGCATCGAGCACACCGAGTGGGCTGAAGGCGACGGTCCAGAGCCCATCGCCCAGGCGCTCCCGCAGCGTCGCCGAGAGGTCACCGAAGGTGAGCTCGGTCCCTACGCGGAGCCGGCTGCTAGGCCGGACCAGCGCCTGCCAGACGTCCGGCTCGGTCGGCCGCAGCAGCAACGCCTCGACGCGGCCGCCGGTCGTGGCCTTGTGGCCCAGAAGCCGCGCGGCGAGCACGCGCGAGTTGTTAAGGACAAGCAGGTCGGTCGGCTGCATTAGGGCGGGCAGGTCGGTGAAGCAGCGATGGGCGAGGGTGCCGGCGGCGCGGTCGACGACGAGCAGGCGCGAGGCGTCACGGGGTTCGAGCGGCGACTGCGCGATCAACTCCGGGGGCAGATCGTAGTCGAGTTCCTCCAGCCGCACAGGTCACATCCTCGCGGCCCCATGGTAACCGACGTTGGTCGTAGCGACGCTAGTTGCCGGCGTTGCGCTCGCGCTGCATGCGGATGCGGTTCTGGCGCTCCAGCTCGGCGCGGACGGCAGGGTCCAATTCATCGTCGGGCGAGGCCGGCGTGGTCTGGACGGGTCCGGCGATGGTGCCGCTCGGCGCGGGCGCG
>DHNJ01000308.1:9314-9557 GCA_002409445.1 Armatimonadetes bacterium UBA5419
TGGTGCCGCTCGGCGCGGGCGCGGGCTGCTGCGTGCTCGGCGCGGTGCCGGCGGCCGGCCCGGGGCTAACCTCGATGTGGATGCTGCCACGACCGGTCGTCGTGGGCGTGCTCGGCGTGGTGGCGGAGGGCTGCGGCGCGGGGCGCGGCGTGGTCGACGTTGCCGGCGGCGGCGACGACCAGGCGGGTCGGGTCGTAGTGCCGCTTGTAGAAGCGGGCGATCTGGTCGCGGCCGAGGGCGTTG
>DHNJ01000263.1:0-3281 GCA_002409445.1 Armatimonadetes bacterium UBA5419
GTGCGCTCGGGCTCCCACGGCGCGAGCCGCGCCTCGATCGCCGCGCCGTCGGCGGCCGTCGCGCTGGCCACGCCGCGCGAGGTCGCGATGTAGGCTCCGTCCTCGGCCCAGTCGACGCCGTAGACCTGATCCCACGGCAGAGCCACGCGGTTGACCCGGACCTCACCGTCGACTAGTTCCGCACTGCGCGCGGGCGGCAGATCTTCGAACATCGCTACTCACTCCGCCCCGCGCCGGTCGGCCGGGCTAGGGCACGTGGACCAGGAACGAGCCTTGCCCCGGCGCGAGCCAGAGCTGCTCGCCGCCGAAGCCGGTTTCCTGGCCGTTGAATGGACTAACGATGTTGATCGTCCCTCCGTTCTCGGCGGTCACGGTGAAATGGGATGAGCTGGTCAGGCTCTTGTTGACGACCATCACCGCCGAGCGCCCGTCGGGCCCGTCGAACTCGCCGACGAGCAGGTCACCGCCGGCGATGGTCAGCGGCAGCTGCTTGCTCTCGGCCGTCTCGCCGCCAGTGGGCGGGTTCTCGAGGTGGTAGACGTGGCGGCTGGTGTACTGCAGGTAGGTCGGGATGATGAACCGCAGCCGCAGGTTGACCTCGCGCATCATCTCCCAGGTCGGGGTCTTGTTGAGGTACTGGTCGAGCGGGGCCAGGCGGTAGTTGCCGATCGGCGGCGCGACGTAGGTGAAGTACGACAGGCCGCGCGCGCCGTAGGCCAGGGTGGTGAAGGCCTGGAAGCGGAGGCTGGCGGGGCTTGGTTCGATGTAGTTGAAGTGGGCGTTGCCCAGGACGATGTTCCAGAAGGGCAGCCCGGCCTCGAGCGCGGCGGCGCGCACGGCGGCCAGGTTCTGGAAGTAGCCGTCGCGCAGGACGTTGCCCTCGAGCAGCGAGTAGTTGTCGTAGCTGATGAAGTCGGGGTTGACCTGCTCGACGAACAGGCGCAGGTGCTCCTCGTAGGTCTCGGCGCCGAGCTGGGCGGCGTTGGCGTAGTTGGGGAAGAGGTTGATGTAGCAGCGCTTGCCCGGCGCGGCGGCGTTGTAGGCGGCCTTCCAGCGGCCGAGGCCGGGGAAGGCGGTCGCCGAGGGCTCGTCGCGCAGGTAGAAGCCCCAGGTCGCTGGGTGGTTGGCCGTTGCGTCGACCAGGCCCTGGACGCGGGCGGCGATCTCGTCGTCGGGCAGGTTGGCCTCGGCGTCGCCGACATGGGTGTTGGGGCCGGTGACGAGGGCCTTGAGGCCGACGCGCTGCAGGTCGTCCAGGTCGTCGGCTTCGGCCAGCATGATCACGTTGAAGCCGCACTCGGCGACGCCTTCGTAGATGCCCGGCTCGTTGGGCACCACCCACCAGGGCAGGAGGGCGAAGTCGGTCGGGTCGAGGGGCGGGGGCGTCGGCGCGGCCGCCGCGCCGAGGCTGGTCAGGGCGAGGAGGGAGAGGAGGCGGGTCATGACTGTCTCCAGCGGGCCGACTCGACGGCCGTGCATCTAACGTGTACCATACCGAAATGCGTGGGTCTATAGCCGCGGCCCTGCCGTGCCGGCCCACCGGTCCGCCACGCAGGAGATATTGATGACCGTCACGCTATCCAACGGCCAGCGCTTGCCGATCGAGATGCACAAGGTGCGGATCGTGCAGAAGGCCAACCTGATCCCCGCCCGCGAGCGGCTCGCCGCGCTTGAAGAGGCGGGTTACAACACCTTCATGCTCCGCAGCCGTGACGTGTTTGTCGACATGCTGACCGACAGCGGGACCAACGCGATGTCGGACAACCAGCTGGCGGCGATGATGATCGCCGACGACGCCTACGCGGGCGGCGAGAGCTTCTACCGCCTGGCCGACGCGACGCGCGATATCCTCGGTTTCGAGTACTGTATCCCCGCCCACCAGGGCCGGGCCGCCGAGCACCTGGTGGCCAAGGTCTTCGTCAAGCCGGGCGATTATGTCGTCACCAACTACCACTTCACGACCACCAAGGCCCACTTCGAGCTGATGGGCGGCACGGTGCTGGAGCTGTACGGCCCCGACGCCCTGGAGACCACCAGCAGCAACCCGTTCAAGGGCAACCTCGACCTCGACGCCTTCCGCGCGGCGATCGACGAGCATGGTGCCGAGAAGATCTCGTTTGTCCGCCTGGAGGCGACGACCAACCTCATCGGCGGCCAGCCGTTCTCGCTGGGCAACCTCAAGGCCGCCCGCGAGATCGCCGCGCCGCTGGGCATCCCGGTGATCATCGACTGCAGCCTGATCTCCGAGAACGCCTACTTCATCAAGTGCCGCGAGGCCGAGTACGCCGACTGGTCGATCGCCGACATCGTCACCGAGATGATGGCCCAGGCCGACCTGATCTACCTCTCCGGCCGCAAGAGCACCTGCGTGCGCGGCGGCATGATCGCCACCAGCAACCCCGAGTACTACGACCAGTTCAAGGTCTGGCTGCCGGTCTACGAGGGCTTCCTGACCTACGGCGGTATGTCATCCAAGGAGGTCGAGGCGATGGCCGTCGGCCTGCGCGAGATGGTCGAGATCGAGTCGGCCAGCGCGTCGGCCGACCTGATCGAGTACTTCGTCAACCGCATGGTCGAGGAAGGCATTCCGGCGGTGACGCCTCCGGGCGGCCTGGCCGGCCACGTCGACGCGCGCAAGTTCCTGCCGCACGTGCCCTCGGCCCAGTACACCGCGGGCGCGCTGGCGGCGGCGGTCTACCTGACCTCGGGCGTGCGCACGATGGAGCGCGGGACGATCTCGACCGACCCGGACGAGGACGGCAACGACGTCATCGCCGATGTCGAGCTGTGCCGCTTCGCCGTGCCGCGGCGGACGTACACCATGGCGCACATCGAGTACGTCGTCGACCGCCTGAAGTGGCTCTACAACCACCGCGACCTGGTCCTCGGCCTCGACTTCTACGACAAGCCCGCCGTCCTCCGCTTCTTCACCGGCAAGCTCCGCCCGCTCGACGGCTGGGCCGACAAGCTGCTGGCCGCGTTTGAGGCGGACTTCCCGGAGGGGTAGGGCGGTCGACGACATCCCATGTAGCGCGGGCTGCTAGCCCGCGCCCAAAGCTTCGGCCCCCGCGCTGCGGGGGCCGAAGCTGTTTGGGGTCGTCGGCGGTCGCCAGATTGTACCGCCGCCGCTTCGGCGGCAGTGCCGCGGCTCCGCGGTGGCTCGGCTAGTCATCGGTGGCGGTCGGCGGCGTGAGGCCGTGCCGGCGCCTCGATGCCCAGCGTAGCACAGCCTTGTTTCGCCCTCCGCTGCGCTGTGGGCGGGTCTAAGGTCGCGGGCTAGC
>DHNJ01000263.1:3440-4018 GCA_002409445.1 Armatimonadetes bacterium UBA5419
AGCAGCCCGCGCCACATGGGGAGCTCTTGGCCTGGCCGTCCGTCCGCTCGCTACTCCAGATACCCCTCATACAGCGGATGAGCGGCGGTCAGTTCGGCGACGGCGCCGAGGATCTGGGCGGCGACGGCTTCGTCGTCGATGGCTTCGAGGCGGTCGGCGATCAGGCCAGCCACGCGCTGGCACTCGGCGATGCCGAAGCCGCGGGTGGTCAGCGCGGCGGTGCCGAGGCGGATGCCGCTGGTGACGAAGGGGCTCTTGTCGTCGTAGGGAACGACGTTGCGATTCAGGCAGATGCCGACGGCTTCGAGCGCGTTGGACGCGTCGCGGCCGGTCAGGTCCTTGTTGTGCAGGTCGATGAGCATCAGGTGGTTGTCGGTGCCGCCCGAGACCAGCTGGAAGCCGCGGCCAACGAGCACCTCGGCCATCGCCGCCGCGTTGGCGACCACGCCGTGGGCGTACTCGGCGAACGCCGGCTGCGCGGCCTCGGCCAGCATGACCGCCTTGCCCGCGATATGGTGGATGAAGGGGCCACCCTGCTGCCCGGGGAAGACCGCACGGTCGATGGCCTTGGCGTGCTC
>DHNJ01000301.1:0-2889 GCA_002409445.1 Armatimonadetes bacterium UBA5419
GACCTGGCGCGCGTGGCCGAGGCGTTGGCGGGGCCGCGGCCCGCGCCGGCCTACCACCTGACCTTCGGCGGCTTCGACACCCATGCCCGCCAGGCGCAGACGCACGCCGCGCTGCTGGGCGAGCTGGGCACCGCGCTGCACGAGTTCCAGACCACGCTGCGCCGCGCCGGGCGCGCCGATTCGGTGTTGACCATGGTCTACAGCGAGTTTGGCCGCCAACTGGCCGAGAACGGCACCCGCGGCACCGACCATGGCACCGCCGGGCCGGTCTTCCTGCTGGGCGGCGGGGTCGAGGCGGGGCTGTTCGGCGCCGCGCCGGACCTCGACGTGCTCGAGGCGGGCCAGCTGCGGCCGACGGTCGATTTCCGCCAGGTTTACGCGACGGTGCTCGAGCGCTGGTACGGGCTGGCGGCGCGGCCGGTGCTGGGCGAAGGCTACGATCTGGTGCGCTGCCTGTAAGAACCGCGCAATATTCACCTGTAAAACGGCCCTCGATGGGGGGAACAACTCGCTACGCTGGAGCGTTCTACTACGCGCTAGGTGGCGATTGGCTTGAGGAGGGTCCGAGTGAGCGCGCGAGCGTTGGTCGTGGGTGCGAAAGGCTTGCTGGGCAGCGCGCTGCTGGCCGCGGGCGCCGGTCGGCCGGGCTGGCAGGTGCTCGGCGCCGACCGCGACGAGCTCGATATCACCGACCGCGCGAGCCTTGAGGCCGTGATCCTCGGCTACGCGCCGCAGGTCATCTTCAACGCCGCGGGCTACACGCAGGTGGACCGCGCAGAGGCCGAGCCGCTGGCCGCTTACGAGGCGAACAGCGTGGGGCCGGGGGTCCTGGCGGCGGTCGCCGCGGAGTGCGGGGCGCGACTGATCCACGTGAGCACCGACCACATCTTCGGCGGACCGGGGCGCACGCCTTGGCAGCCGGATGACGAACCGGCCCCCGTCAGCGTCTACGGATGGAGCAAACTGCTGGGCGAACGTAACGCCCGGGCCGTAGCGCCCAACACGTATGTGGTGCGCACGGCAGGGCTGTTCGGGCCGGGCGGGCGGAATTTCGTCGACGCGATCCTCGGCGCCGCGCGCCGCGGGCAGCCACTGCGGGTGGTCGACGACCAGTACTGCCAGCGGACGTATAGCCCGGATCTGGCCGCCGCGCTGTGGGCCTTGGCCGACGCACGGCCGGCGGCGCGGATCTGGCACTTTACGAACGAGGGTGGGGTATCATGGCACGCCTTCGCTGTCGCTGTCTTGGAGGCGGCCGAGCTCGACGTGAACTGCGAGCCGGTCAGCAGCGCGGCGTGGGGTGCGCCCGCGGCGCGGCCGGCGTGGTCGGTGCTGGCGCTCTCGGCCTGGCCGGCGTTGGGACTACCGGCGCCGCGGCCCGCCCTTGACGCGGTGGCCGAGCACTTAAGGATGAAGGTAAGGAGTTAAGGGAGGGAGGGCAGTGATGAAGGAACCGACGATCATGCGTCCGGACCTGAACCAGGAGTTCTACGAGGCGCTCCTGCGCGCGGAACGGGCGCGGCTAGAACAGATGGAGCAGGAGCTCGAAGAGAAGTCGCGGCACGCCAACGACTCGCTCGAGGCCTATTCCGAGGCCGACGATGTACCCGCTGATAGCGCCGCCCTGGCGGCCGAACGCGAGCGCGACCAGATGCTCGTGGCCAATATCCAACAGACGCTGGGTCAGATTGACTTCGCCCTGGACCGCATCTCCGACGGCGACTACGGGATCTGCGAGATCTGCGGCGTCGAGGTGCCCGAGGACCGCTTGGAGCGCATCCCCTGGGCCTCGACCTGCGTCGACTGCCAGAGCGACCTCGAGGAGGGTTAGTCGTTGTCCGTCGTTGAGGATCGTGCGGCGGCGCCGCCTGCGGCCGTGCAGCCGGAGACCGCCGCGCGACAGTTTCTCGCGCTGGCCGGCGTCTGGCTCGTGCTCGACCAGCTCACCAAGGCCTGGGTCAACGCGAGCGGGCCGCGCGGCTCGATCCTGCACACCATCCTGCCCAGCTGGTTTCAGATCAGCCACTCGCGCAACACCGGCGCCGCGTTCGGCATGCTCGGCGGGCATCCGGCCGGCCGCTG
The DNA here is from genome assembly GCA_002409445.1 of Armatimonadetes bacterium UBA5419. GTDB lineage: Bacteria > Armatimonadota > UBA10988 > UBA10988 > UBA10988 > UBA10988. Next base: position 2,083 of record DHNJ01000301.1, read on the forward strand.
GCTGTTCGCGCTGGTCGCGGTCGTCGCGCTGGCGGTGCTCGTGGCCTATCGCCGGCAGGTCTGGCGGCTGCCCGCGCCCCAGCGCGTCGGCCTGGCGCTGGTCGCCGCGGGCGCCGCGGGCAACCTCGTCGACCGGCTCTGCCGCGGCGGCGAGGTGATCGACTTCATCCGGATCTACCTCCCGCGCGGTGGCGGCAACCGCTACAGCTTCCCCGACTTCAACGTCGCCGACATCGGAGTGACCTGTGGCATGGCGCTGTATCTGATCCACACCGTCTACACCGACTGGCAACTCAGCCGCGCAGCGGGCGTGGAGGCTGAGGCGGAGCCGCCGGCGGCGCCCGCCGTGCCGCCCGCCGCCCCGAGATGACTCCGCGCTACCACCGCCTGACGGTGAGCACCGAGGAAGCGGGGGTGCGGCTCGACTCGTACCTCGCGCGCGCCCTGCCGCATCTGAGCCGCACCGCCGCCCACCGGCTGATCGCCGATGGGCATGCGTTGATCGGTGGCCAGCCGGCCAAGCCGCGGCGACTGGTGACGCCCGGCCTGGAGATCGAGGTTTGCGAGCCGGCGCCGCGGCCCAGCGTGCTGCAGGCCGAGGCGATCCCGCTCGACGTCGTCTACGAAGACAGCGACTTGCTGGTCATCGACAAGCCCGCCGGCCTGGTCGTCCACCCCGGCGTCGGCACGCGTGAAGGCACGCTGGTCAACGCCCTGCTGGCCCATTGCAGTGACCTCTCAGGCATCGGCGGCGAGGAGCGGCCCGGCATCGTCCACCGGCTCGACCGCGATACCTCCGGCCTGCTG
>DHNJ01000301.1:3014-3611 GCA_002409445.1 Armatimonadetes bacterium UBA5419
ACCGCGATACCTCCGGCCTGCTGGTCGTCGCCAAGCATGACGCGGCGCACCGCAACCTCGCGCTGCAGCTAGCGCAACGCACGATGGAGCGCCGTTACCTCGCGCTGGTGCTCGGTGTGCCGCCCTGGACCGAGCAGACCGTTGACGCGCCGATCGGCCGGCATCCGCTGCGGCGCACAGAGATGGCCATTGTGCAGACCGGCCGGGCCGCGCGCACCCGCTTCCGCGTCCTCGACCAGTGGCCGCAGGCCGCCCAGCTGGAGGCGCGCCTGGAGAGCGGGCGGACCCACCAGGTGCGGGTCCACGCGCTGTCGCTCGGCCTGCCCCTGCTGGGCGACCCGGTCTACGGCCGGCGGCGGCTCGGCGCGGCGGTCTGGTCCGAGGACGTCGCCGCCGCGCTAGCGGCGCTGCCGGGGCAGGCGTTGCACGCCTACCGGCTCAGCTTTCATCATCCCGCGGATGGCCGGCTGTGCGAGTTTCACCGCGCGCCGCCAGCAGCGTACGAGTCCGTCGCGCGGCTGCTGGCTGCTGAAGCGACAGGCTAGCCAGCAGCTCCTCCGCCTCGGCCGGGTCGACCAGCGCCAGCAGCGCCGCGCG
>DHNJ01000063.1 GCA_002409445.1 Armatimonadetes bacterium UBA5419
GAATGCCTCCGCGGGTTCGAGCTGGCCGGCGCCGACGATCTGGTCGCGCTCGTCCTCTGGGACGAGACGGGCGCGCTGCGGGCCGAGGCCGCGCGGCTGACCGTCGAGCTGGCCCTGGCCGCTGCCGACGAGGCGCGCTTCGCTGAGGCTACCAGCGTGCTCGAGGACCGCCTCGTCGCCGAGCCGGACGAGTACGTGGCCGGCGAGCTACGCACCGCGCTCGCGCGCCTGCCGCAGCCCGACCCGCTGGAGGAGCCGGAGGCGGAGGCGGCGTCGGAGGCGATGACCGAGGAGCCGGCGCCCGGGCCAGGAGATGGTGACGATGCGACGCTCTAGCCTACTGGTATTGCTGCTGGTCTGTGCGGTTGGTGCCTCCGCGGCGACCGTCGAGTCGATTCTCGCGGCCAGCTCGCGGACGCTCGAGGGCGTGCGCGACTTCACCTGCACGATGACCTTCAGCGTGCGCTCGACGAGCGTGCGCGTGCCCGAGAGCCGGGCCAAGATCGCCTACAAGGTGCCCGACAAGTTCCGCGCCGAGCCGCAGGACGGCGACTTCGCCGTGCTGCCGTCGACCTGGAAGTTCGCCCTGGGCAACACCCTCCAGGAGCTGCGCGAGCACACGACCATGCGCCTGCTGCGCGAGGAGCGGCTGGGCGAACGCAACCAGTACGTCATCCGCGCCGACGAGAAGGACAGTCCCGGTTCCTACTACCTGCTGTGGGTCGATACCGAGCGCTCCACGCTGAGCGCGATCCGCACCTATGAGCCGGAGATGGAGCCGATCACGATGACCATGGGCTACCGCCGCGAGGGGCGCGCGTGGCTGCCCACGGTGGCCACCATGCAGGCCAAGGTCCCCGGCGCCGACGGGCAGATCGAGGAGATGCGCGCGAACCTCAAGCTGGAGGGCTACCGGGTCAACGTGGGGCTGACCGACGCCTACTTCGCCGAACCGCAGAAGTAACGATCCGCCCATGCCGACGCAACCGACCCCCACCCCCGAGCCGCCTGGCGAACCCGCGCTAGCCCGCGCTCAAGGCTGGATCCGCGAGCGGCTCGAGTTCGCCGAGAGCGGCTCGGATGTCATCGTCGCGCTGTTCCGCACGCTGCTGGTGGTGATCGTCCTCTTCGCCCCCTCGCTCGCCGGCGACAGCCCGAACCGCCGCTTCTATCTCGGCGTTGGCGCCGCCGGCCTCTACGCCCTGGCGATCCTCATCTGGCTCAGCCGCAAGGGCTCGGTGCGCGTGCTACGGCCGCTCATCTTGGTCGTCGACACGATACTGCTGGCCGCTGTCGTCCAGCTGGGCGGCAGCTTGCAGGGCGGGCTGTTCGGGCTGTTCTACCTGGCGGTGATCGTCGGCTCGATGTGGTTCGGCGCGGTCGGCAGCATCGGCGCGGCGGCGATCGCCACCCTCTGTTCGCTGGTCTACATCATGCTCGACGCGGGCCTCCTGCCGGGCGACCGGCTGGCCCAGATTCAGCGGCTGATGGCGCCGCATGTCGAGCTGCTGTTCCTCGCCGCGTTCCTCTCGGGCTATCTGGCCGAGACCTGGCGCGGCGCGCAGCGGCGGGCGGAGGAGCAGCAGGTCATCCTGGACCAGTTCCGCCAGCAGATGGACATGGCCCGCGAGCTGCAGACGCTGGTCCTGCCGCCCGAGCTGCCGCGGGTGCCCGGCCTCGAGATGGGCGTGCGCGCGCGGCAGGCGGCGGTGGTCGTCGGCGGCGACTACTACGACGCGGTGGCCTTCTCCGACGGCGCGCTGGGCGTCTGCTCGGCCGATGTCTCGGGCAAGAGCGTGCCCGGCCAGCTGCGCCTGCCGCTGGTCAAGTACGCCTTCCGCGTCTGCGCCCTGCAGTTCCGCCAGCCCGAGCAGGTCATGCCGCGCCTGGCCAACATCCTCTATCGCGAGCTGCCCGACGAGATGTTCGTGACCATGGCCTACGCGGTCATCGAGCCGCGTCGTGACCGGCTCAAGCTGTGCCGCGCCGGCCATTGCCCACCGCTCAAGCTGGTCGCGGCGACCGGAGCGGTCGAGCAGCTCTACGAGCCCGGCGGCATCGCCTTCGGCATCGAACCCGACATGCCCTACGAGGTCGGCCGCATCCCCTTCCTGCCCGAGGACTACCTCGTCTTCTACACCGACGGCGCAATCGAAGCCCTCGACCGCCGCGGCCGCGAGCTCGAGGTCGACGGCCTGGCCGAGCTCCTGGCCCAGTCCGCCCCCGAGTCCGCCCAGGACCTGGCCAACTGGCTCTTCGCCGAGCTCGAACGCTACGAAGAAGGCGCCAAACGCGACGACCTGACCATCATCGTCGTCCGCCGGACGGCGGCGGGGTAGGCGCGCGCGGCCCGAAGCGGCTTGACCGGGACCGCGGACACTCCTGTCCGCAGCCAACATGCCTGACCGGATCTGGATCGCCGGGGCGGACCAGGCGGACATGGTATTGGCGGTCCGGAATACTGCGGACAAGAGTGTCCGCGGTCCCGGGCAACTGAGCGCTTGACTTCGCCCACCAGCGGGCTACCCTGCGCCCAGAGGGAGTTGTCCCGTGAGTAACCTTCTTTCCGCCAACCTCTGCAGCTACGGCGGCGTGAGCGACGAGGCGATGGCCCACCTGGCCGCGTTGGGGGTGCACCATCTCGAAATCGGCGCGCCCGCGCCCGACGGCGTCGAGGCGCTACGCGAGCGGATGGCGCGCTTCGGACTGTCGGCCGCGACGCTGACCACCGGCTCGCCGATCGCCCACGAGGACGCCGCCGAGCGGTTCGCCCCGGTCGCCGAGGCCGCCCGCGCGCTCGGCGCCAGCGCCATCTTCATCTCCGTCCGTGCCGGCGACCTGCCGCGCGAGACCGCCTACGCCCGCCTCCGCGCGATGGGCGACGTGGCCGCGGCCAACGGCGTCAGTATCGCCATGGAGACCCACCCCGACCTCTGCGCCAACGGCGATCAGATGCTCGAGACGATGGCCGCCGTCGACCACCCCGCCGTGGGTATCAACTTCGACACGGCCAACATCTACTACTACAACGCCGGCGCCGACACCGTTGCCGAGGTGCGCAAGGCGGCCAAGTTCGTCCGCGCGGTCCACCTCAAGGACAGCATCGGCGAGCTCGAGTCGTTCAACTTCCCGACCCTGGGCCAAGGCATCGTCGACTTCCCGGGTGTCTTCGCCGCGCTGGCCGAGGTCGGCTTCCGCGGACCGTACACGATGGAGCTCGAGGGCGTCGCCGGGCAGCCGGGCACGTTCGAGCAGCGCGCCCAGCAGGTCACCGACTCGGTCGCCTACCTGCGCGCCAACGGCCTGGTCTAGCCGCCGTCGGCCGCCGGGCCGCGCCGGATCTCGACCTCGGCATAGCGCGACAAGCCGCCCAGCGCCACGCCGGGCTTGCGCACGCGGACGACGACCAGCCGGTTGCCGCCCAGCGCCAGCAGCCGCGCGGCGATACGCTCGGCGACGGTTTCGAGCAACTGCGCCGGCGGGTCCATCGACTCCCGGGCGGCGTTGTACATCAGGCGGTAATCGAGCCCCTGCTCCAGGTCATCGGTGGCGCCCGCCGGGGCCAGATCGCGGTAGACCTCGACGTCGACCTCGAACTTCTGGCCCGCCAGGCGCTCGCCCTCGAGCACCCCGTGGTAAGCGTAGAACTCGAGGCCGGCGAGGGTGATCTTGTCAGAACCTGGCATCGTCAAACTCCTGCCAGCCGAGCTCGGTAACGAGCGCGCTGACGCGAACATCGTGGGCCTCGTGTGGCAGGGCGTCAACCACTTGCGCGGCGAAGGCCACGCCGATCACCGCGCAGCCGGGCGCCAGCCGCGGCAGCCAGCGGTCGTACAACCCCGCGCCGTAGCCGACCCGGTAGCCCACGGCGTCGAAGCCTAGACCCGGCACCAAGCAGACATCGATCGCGGCCGGCTCGACCTCGACCCGCACCGCCTCGACGACCTCGCTGACCCCGTAGCGCGCGGGCGCCAGATGCGCCTCGTCGCGCAGTAGGTCGGCGGCGAGCCGCCGCTCGGCCCAGACCGTCCGCGGCACCACGACCGCCCGCCCCGCCGCCAGCCGCGCGCGCGCCAGCGGC
>DHNJ01000146.1:0-2689 GCA_002409445.1 Armatimonadetes bacterium UBA5419
ACAGAGCACACCTTGGGGCTGTGAGGAGGCGCGCGAGCACCTCGCCGCCGAGCTCGAGGCGGCGCTGGAGCGGCCGGGGCTGGCGGCGCACCTGGCCGCGTGCCCGGCCTGCGCGCGCTGGTGGGCCGGGCTCGGCGCGGCGTTGGGCGAGCTGCGCCAGCCGGTGGCGGCACCGGCGGTGGTGGCGGCGCGGGTGCGCGAAGCCGGGTCCGCACCGCGCCGTCGTTTCGCGCCGGCGTGGCGGGGGTTGCCGGTGGGCTTGGCGGCGGGGGTGGCGGTGATGTTGTTGGTGCCGCGCGGGCAGCCGGTGCCGCTGGCGGTGACCAGCGCGGCGGGCCTGGGCAACTACCTGACCAGCCAGGCGCTGCTGGCGACGCATGAGCCGCTCGGCGCGGGTCCGGCGGAGCTGGCGGTGGCCGTGCTGGCGGCGCGCGAGGCGGACGAATGAGCGTCGAGCCTGAACTGGCCGTGGCCTGGGGGCCGGGCAGCCGGCGGCGGTTCTGGGTTGGCCTGCTGGTCTTCGGCGCGGTGGCGCTGCTGGCCGGGCGGCAGATGGTCCTGAGCGAGCGGGCGGCGGCCGAGCGGTGGCTGGCGCGGGCGGTCAGCGCGCCGGCGCGGCACGATTACCACGGCACGCAGCGGCTGACCTTTCAGTACGGGGGCGAGCCGCGCGAGGCGACGATCACCGTGGTCCACAGCGCGCCGGACCGGACCTGGCAGAAGTACAGCGGGGGCGGGCTGGACGGGCTGGTCAGCGTGCGCAAAGAGGGCGAGAGCTGGTCGGCCGATCCGTTCCGCGGCGAGGTGATGCAGGTGACCTCGCGGACCGTGGCGCTGCCCTCGGGGCTGCCGCCGGCCTCGCTCGATGGCTACCGCGTGCGGGTCGGGCCGGGCGAGCCGGTCGCCGGGCGCAAGACGCGGCGGGTGCGGGTCAGCGGCGGCGGGCAGGAGCGGGTCTGGTGGATCGACCGCGAGACGGGGCTGATCCTGCGCCGGCGCGACCGCGCGGACGGCCAGCTAGTCAGCGACCTGGTCTTCACCGAGTTCGCGCTGGGCCGCGCGCCGGAGCAGGTCAGCTTCGCCGCGCCGGGCGCTCCGGGCGCGCCGGTGCCGCTGCAGACCATGCCGCTGCCGCCGCACGACTGGGCCGCGCGCCTGGGCTTCGAGCCGGCGCGGCCGGCCTACCTGCCGCCGGGCTACCGCCAGACGGGCACCTACATCTACCGCTGCGGCTGCTGCCCGGAGCCGGCGGGGCAGGTGACCTATTCGGACGGGGTGGCGACCTTCAGCCTGTTCCAGATCCCCGCCAGCCAACCGTGCTGCCAGCCGGCGGGCGCGGCCTGCGCGGGGCATGGCGATTGCCTGATGGTCGCCGCGGGGCAGGGCGGGGCGGCGGTGCGCGAGATCGGCGGGCTGCTGTACCTGGCCCTGGGGACGGCGCCGGCGGGGGAGTTGGTCAAGGTGGTCGAGTCGCTGTAAGGGGCGGGCCGGCGGGGGCCTGACAACTGGGTATCGGTGGACGCACAGTAAACCACGTTCCAAGGAGGACGAGGATGCGACAACCGATATCGAGATTGTGGCGGCTGTGCGTGTTGGCTGTGGGTGCCCTCGCCCTGGCGGGTTGCGGATCGAGCGCTGGCGGCGGCGGCGGCGGTGGGGGCGTCGTGCCGCCGGCTACGGACCTGGTGGTGCGCGACGCGAGCGTCGTCCTGGCCATGTCGACCGACGGGCGGCTGGCTGGCGCGTCGCGTTGGCGCGCGGCCTACTGGTCGCAGCATCGCGCGGACCCGGTGCTGTTGGGCGCGCCGACGGGCTACACCACGGTCATGGCGAGCGACGTCGACGCGACGGGCCGGATCGCAGGCGTGTTGAAGGGCCCGTACGACCGCATGTACCCGGTGATCTGGGCCGGCCCCGGCGCACAGCCGACGCCGCTGCCCATGGGCCCGGGCTACCAGGTGCCGCCGGACTACGTCGACTCGGTGAAACTTCTGCCGGGCCGCGGCGCGGTTGCCGCGATCACCAAGGGGACGGCGGACGAGAGCGTGATCGCGGTCTGGCGCGTGCCCGGCCTGTCGCCGGTGATCGCCGACACGGCCACGACGCGGGGCCAGCTGCCCCAGTCGGTGAGCGATGACGGGACGCTGGTGACCCAGCGGACCAACCGCGTCACCCAGCTGCAGAAGATCAACCGGATCACGGGCATCGTGGGTGCGCCGATCGACCTCGCGGCCCTCAGCGGCCGGACCGGAGCGAAGGCCGAGGGGCTGAGCATCGGTGGCCGTATGGCGGGGATCTACAACTTCGCACCGGACGTGCTGCGGCCGCTGTGGTTCGCGCCCGACGGTGCAGCGACCGACCTGCCGCCGTTGCCGGGGGGCACCGAGAGCTGGGCCACGGTGATCAACGATGCGGGCCTGGTCGGCGGCTTCACCTACACGACGAGAGGCCAGAAAGCAACGGCGTGGCGCGGGGCCAACGTGGTCGACCTGAACACGATGCTGCCGCGAGGCAGCGACGTTAGGCTGCAGAAGGTCATTGCCCTCGCCAACGACGGCCGGGCTCTGTGCGCCGCGGTGCAGGGCGCGGAGGACGATCCGACGTACGTGGTGGTGCGGGTGCCGTAGGGGAGGCGGGGGCAGCCGGCTCCTTGTGGCGCGGGCTGCTAGCCCGCGACGAGACCGAGCCC
>DHNJ01000146.1:2941-8901 GCA_002409445.1 Armatimonadetes bacterium UBA5419
GCTGCGGCCGAGTCTAAGGTCGCGGGCTGGCAGCCCGCGCCACATGGGAGTCTGGGTGCCCCCGCTAACCCCTCCCCGCCACAATCTGGTATAACGGGCGGACTTGGGAGTCCGCTGATGGCCCACCGCTTCCCGCCTATCGCCCCGCAGTGCCCGCACCTGCTGCATGGTGCCGACTACAACCCCGATCAGTGGCCGCCGGAGGTTTGGGCCGAGGACCTGCGGCTGATGACGCTGTGCGGGGCGAACATCATGTCGGTGGGCATCTTCGCCTGGGCCCGGCTGGAGCCGCGCGAGGGCGAGTATGACTTCGAGTGGCTGGACCGCGTGCTCGACGGGCTGGCGGCACAGGGCGCGGTGGCCTGTCTGGCGACGCCGAGCGGCGCGCGGCCGGCCTGGCTCTCGCAGTACTACCCCGAGGTCCTGCGGGTCGGGCCCAACCGCGTGCGCAACCTGCACGGCAGCCGGCACAACCACTGCTACACCTCGCCGCTCTACCGGCAGAAGGTGCAGGCGATCAACCGTGCGCTGGCGACGCGCTACGCCCAGCACCCGGCGCTGGCGATCTGGCATCTGTCCAACGAGTATGGCGGCGAGTGCCACTGCGAGAAGTGCCAGGCGGCCTTCCGCGAGTGGCTGCAGGTGCGTTACGGCTCGCTCGGCGCGCTCAACGCGGCCTGGTGGACGAGTTTCTGGGCCCACACCTACACCGACTGGGCGCAGATCGAGTCGCCCGCGCCGCACGGCGAGACCTCGGTCCACGGGCTGAACCTCGACTGGAAGCGGTTCGTCACGGACCAGACGCTGGACTTCATGCGCACGGAGATGGCGCCGCTGCGCGAGATCACGCCGGACAAGCTGATCACCACCAACTTCATGGGCACCTACCCGGGCCTGAACTACTGGGCGCTGGCGGGCGACCTCGATGTCGTCTCCTGGGACAGCTACCCGCAGTGGCACGGGCCGGGCAGCGATGTCGACCGCGGCTGCTCGGTCAGCATGGTCCACGACATCTACCGCGCGCTGAAGCATGGGCGGCCGTGGATGCTGATGGAGAGCACGCCGTCGGTGACCAACTGGCAGGAGGTCGGCAAGCTGAAGCGGCCGGGCATGCACCTGCTGTCCAGCCTGCAGGCCGTGGCGCACGGCGCGGACACGGTGCAGTACTTCCAGTGGCGCAAGAGCCGGGGCAGCAGCGAGAAGCTGCACGGCGCGGTCGTCGACCACGTGGGCACCGAGGAGACGCGGGTGTTCGGCGATGTGGCGCAGGTCGGCGCGGCGCTGAGCCAGCTCGACCGCATCGTCGGCAGCAGCTACCAGCCGGAGGTCGCGCTGATCTACGACTGGGAGAACGAGTGGGCGCTGCGCGACGCTCAGGGCCCGCGGCGCGAGAAGGGCTACGGCGGCGCGGTGCTCGACGCGTACCGGCCGTTCTGGGCGGCGGGCATCGGCGTCGACGTGATCGACTCGATGCGCGATTTCGGCCGCTATAAGCTGCTGATCGCGCCGATGCTGTACATGCTGCGGCCCGGCGTGGCGCAGCGGCTGCGCGACTTCGTGGCCGCCGGCGGGACGCTGATCACCGGCTACCAGTCGGGCATCGTCAACGAGACCGACCTCTGCTTCCTCGGCGGCTGGCCGGGCGACGGGCTGCGTGCGCTGCTCGGGGTCTGGAACGAGGAGATCGACGCGCTGTACGACGGCGAGACCCAGCGGGTCCTCGCGCGCGGCGGGCACGGGCTGGAGGGGACCTACGAGGCGCGCGAGCTGTGCGCGCTGATCCACGCCGAGGGCGCCGAGGTCGTCGCGACCTACGCCAGCGACTTCTACGCCGGCCAGCCCGCGGTGACCCGCAACGCCTACGGCCAAGGCACCGCCTGGTACGTCGCCCCGCGCCTGGACCGCCGCTTCCATAGCGACCTGGCCGCGCATCTGGCGACCGAACTGAACCTCGACCGCGCCCTGCCCACGCCCCTGCCCGACGGCGTCACCGCCCAGATCCGCGAAGCCGACGGCGAACGCTACATCTTCCTCCTCAACTTCGCCCCCGACCCCCGCCAGGTCACCCTCGGCCCCGGCTACCGCGAACTGCTGATGGGCGTGCCGGCGGGGGAGGTGCTGACGCTGGAGGGGTATGGGGTGGCGGTGGTGATGCGGCAGGGCGGGGATTAGATCTGCGCCATCAGATGGCCGAGTAGGCCACGGAGGAACGGCTCGGCGCCGAGATCGGCGGCCGGTTCACGGTAGTTGGGCTGCGCCTGTGCGTGGTCGCGATCGGTGAGCAGGAGGCAGGCGCCGTCGTACTGTCGCTCGAGCACCAGGCGGCGACAGAGCAACTCGTAGCGCTGGGCGTAGCTCGCCGCGGCGAAGGCCGGCTCGACCGGGAAGTGCGGCTCGTCGATGCGGGTTGGACCGTGGACACGCGCGCAGTCTTCCAGCACGAAGAGATAGCCGAGCCACGGCCGCGTGGTGCCGAAGCGACCCTCGCGGAACGCTGTCCAGAGGTCAACGGCACTGCCGAGGGCCTCCTCGACGCGATTGTTGGCGTTGTTGCCGAAGGATGGGCCCACCTGGGACTTGATCTCGATGGCGGCCAGTAGCCGCTCACCGTCGACCACCACGAGGTCCCACTGTTTCGTCGGGCGGTAGTAGCACGGGAGGGTCGGCCGGCGGCGATGGACCCACTCGGCCGGTACCCCAGCCGCCGCGACCAGCGACTCGATGGTCATCAGCATCCCATCGAAGTGCCGACCGCCGGTCACCGCGCCGCGCTGACCGATGTCGCGAGCGCCGCGCGCCTCCTGTCCGAACCACTGGCCCTCGCGGACTTCCCAGAACAACCGTATGCCGGTGGTGAAGACGTCAGCCGGGACTGAGACCATTGGGTCCAACCTCCGTCAGCAACGACAGCTGCCGGTCATGCAGGCCAGCGAGTCGCTGGCACGACTGCTCGTAGTACGACTCGATCAACTCGACGCCGATGCTGTGGCGGCCGCAGACGGCGGCGGCGGCGGATGTGGTGCCGGTGCCGGAGAAGGGGTCGAGGACGGTGTCGCCGACGAACGAGAACATGCGGATGATGCGCTCGGCGAACTCCAGCGGGTAGGGTGCGGGGTGGTCGCGGGTGGAGGCGCCGCGGAGGCTCCAAATCTGCTGGAACCACTCACGGTGGCGGTGGGCGGGAATGACCGAGAGCAGCTTGGCCTCGAGCGACGGGCTACGATAGCCACCGGGCTTGCGCTGGAAGAGGATGTACTCAATGTCGTTCTTGATCACCGCGTTGGGCTCGTACGGCTTGCCCAGGAACGAGGTGCCGCCGCCCGACTCGAGCTTGGCGTTGGCGATCTTGTGCCAGATAATCGGCGCGAGGTTGTCGAACCCCAGCGCCGCGCAACGCACCTGGATGTTGGCATGGAGCGGGACGACCAGATGCCGACCGACACGGCGCCGCGGCAGGCACACGTCACCAACATTGATCACCAGCCGGCCGCCAGGCACCAACAGACGGTAGGCCGTGCGCCAAACGGTATCGAGGTCATCCAGGAACTGCTCGTAGTCGTCGACATGGCCGAGCTGGCCCGGCGCATCAACGTACTCCTTCAGAGTCCAGTAGGGCGGTGAGGTGACGACCAGGTGGACGCTCTCGTCGGGCAGGTCCTCGAGTCGCCGGGCGTCACCGCAGATCAGGCGATGCTTGGTGGCCAGATGCGGTAGCACGGCCTCGATTTGGGCGGTGAGGTTGGGGTCGCGGGCGATCGCGGGCATGGCGCGCTGGAGATCGTCGGCGGCTAGTTGACGCACGTCCGCCGGCACGGCGGCGGCGAGATCGGTCAGGCCGGCGTACTCGAAGGTCTGTTCTCGCAGTGTCAGCACGCGTGCACCCCACCCACACCCCTACGTTACCACACTGCGGGTGCCCGCGGGCGTGCGTTGACACCGCATTGGGCACCCGGTAGACTCGGGTGCGCAGGGTCCGGGGAGTGAACTGATGGCGAGTGCGGACGGCAAACTGGCGGTGGTGCTGACGGGCACGGCGGGGTATTCCGCGGCGCTGTTGGGTGGGCTTGAGGCGCTGGAGGCGGCGGGCCTGCGGCCGGACGTGGTGGTGGGCGCGTCGGGCGGGGCGTTGGCCGGGGCGCTGTTTGCGACCAGCGGCGGCGCGGCCGCGGCGCGCGAGGCGTACTACGGCTTTGTCGCCAAGCACTCCTGGCAGGACTTGGCCGACCTCGATTTTGGCGGCTTGAGCGCGGCGCTGCGCCGGCCGCATGAGACCCAGGGCCTGGTTGGCGGCGAGCGGCTGTTCCAGGCGCTGCGCAGCCTGCCGCTGGGTAACAAGGGCTTCCAGCACACCGATGTGCCCCTGTTTGTCGTGACCACCGATCTCAACAGTGGCCAGGCGCTCGTTTTCGGCAACCAGACCCGCGAGCAGGTCGCCGAGGGTCTGCCGTACCTACTTTTCGCGCGCAGCGAGTCGGACCTCGAACGGGTCAATGTGGCCACCGCGGTGCGCGCGTCGCTGGCGGTGCCGGGTGTCTTCCGGCCGCTCGTGCTCGATTACTTCTGCCTCGTCGACGGCGGCCTGCGCGCGCGCCAGGCGCTCAGCGTGGCCGCGGCGCAGCCCGGCGTGACGCGCGTCATCTGGCTGCAGGCGGGGCTCGAGCCTGCCGACGCGTTCAGCCTGGTCAGCGACTTTGCCCAGCAGAGCGCGGGCGCGGGCCTGTTGCAGGCGCTGACGGTCGCCGCGGCCGACGCCTTCGACCCGCACAGCGCCGACCCGGCCCTGGCCAACATCGCCCTGCGCGTGGTCAACCTGGCGACCAGCAGCGCCGGCGCGGTCGACCTGGTGCGCACGCAGGCGCTCTATGAGAGCGGGCGGCGGACCTTGGAGAGCCTTTTCGAGACGGCCGGCTCGGGCGAGAAGCTGCTGGCCAACCAGCCGAACACGACCGTGGGCAAGCTGCGCGAGGTGACCGACGAGGAGGCCGGGCCGCGCTGGGCTTGGACCGTCGGCGCGGGCGGCAACGTCCTGGCGGTGACCGACCGCAACCCGACGCTGATCAGCGAGTACGGCTTCGAGCTGGACGACGCGCTGGCCGCGGCCAACCGGCCCAAGCTGACGCCGGCCGAGCCGCTGGCCAACCCGCTCTGGCTGCGCGGGCAGACCGAGACAGCCGGCCTCTGGTCGCTCGCCGGCTGGCACCTGTGGAACGGCTGCGGCTACGTCTGCCGCGGCGTGGTCAGCGCGCTGAAGGTCGCCGCCGACGCGGTGGGTCTTGATGTGCTCTGGACCAAGGCAACCAAGGCGACCGCCGAGGGCGCGGCGACGCTGGTCGACACCCTGCGCGACAGCAGCCCGGCCGTGGCGGCGCCGCCGACGGTCGAGGGCGAGATCGCCGAGGCGGAGGCGCCCGTGGCCGACCCGGCCGCGCCGCCGGTGCCCGAGGAAGTCAGCGCGCACGCCGAGCCGGACGACGAGTCGGCGACGGAAGCTAGCGCGAGCGCGTAGGTGGTGGGCCGGCGATGGATTTGCTGCCGGCACTGATCGCGTACCTTGACGGCCAGCTCGACGACGTGTGGGTCGTCGGCGGCGCCGTGCGTGACCGCCTGCTGGGCCGGCCGGCCCACGATCTCGACCTCGTCACCGCCCAGGCCGTGCCGCTCGCGCGCGGCTTCGCCCGTGCCGTCCGCGCCGCCTTCGTCCCGCTCGATGTCGAACGCGGCATCGCCCGCGTCGTGGCCCGCGACGGGGCGTCGCTCGATTTCTGCCGGCCGCAGGGCGCCGACCTCGAGGCCGACCTGCGCCGCCGCGACTTCACGCTGAACGCGATCGCCTGTCCGCTGGGCGAGTGGCTGCGGGACGCGCCGCGCTGGACGGACCCGCTGGGCGGAGTCGCCGACCTGGCGGCGCGGCGGCTGCGCGTGGCCAGCCCCGACGCGCTGACGGCCGACCCGCTGCGGGT
>DHNJ01000293.1 GCA_002409445.1 Armatimonadetes bacterium UBA5419
CGGCCTCGAACGCGCGGCGGCGGTCCGCGGCGTCGCGCAGGCGATCCTGCACCGCCACGTAGCCGATGCGGCTCAGGACCAGCGCCGCGAACAGCGCACCCAGCCAGGCCGACCAGCCGCGCGGGCGCCACCGCTGCCAGAGCGAACGCGGCGCAAAGCCACGCGGTGCGCGGTGCTCTTCGAGCGCGCGCACGCGCTGGGCCACGCCGTCGCGGGCCTGCACCCGCCGCAGATCGCCGGTGGGTAGGTAGTCCAGCGCCCTGCGCCACGCGTCGAGCGCCTCGCGCTGCTCACCGCGCCGGTCGTAGACCTGACCTAAGAGGAACCAAGCGTCTCCGCTCTCGGGCTTCACCGCGATCAGCTTCAGCGTCGCATCCCGCGCTTGATCCAACCGGCCAACGCGCAGGTGCTCGCGGGCGCGTGCGTTGATCGCCGCGGGATCGTCGCCCTGCGCTTGGCCCCAGCCAGCCATGGGTAGACCGATCGCCAGCGCAAGCAGGAAACCGCGGACCCAAGGGCGAAACCGGCGCCAGGAGAGCAAAAGCATGAGATCCTTTGTCCGCGCACTCGTTCTCGGCGCGCTCATGACGACCGTCGCCCACGCCCAAACGACCGCGCCGGCAATCAGCTTCGCGGACCTGCTGGGCGAGATGATCCACCGCGACAGCGTGGCTCGCTGGCCCGAGCCAGCCTACCGTAGCGCGCAGTTTAGCAGCTATGACCGGGCCGCCCAAGACCCGAACACCGACTGGTTCGCCAACGGCGACTTCAACCAGTTCCTGCGCACCGAGACCAACGGAGGGCGCCAGGAATGGGTGCTCATGGATCATGTTGGGCCCGGTGCGGTCGTCCGTATTTGGTCAGCCAACCCGCCCGAAGCCTGCAATCTGCGCTTCTACTTCGACGGCGCGGCCGAACCCGGCTGGACCGTCGACTTCCAGGGGCTAACGGGCGGTGAGGGCCCGGTCGCTGGCCCGCTCTCCGGTGTCCGCGCCCGTGGCTGGAACAGCTACCTGCCGATCCCATATGCCAAGGGCCTGAAGATCACGACGGATAAGGACGGCTTCTACTACCAGGTTGGCTACCGCGCCTATGAGCCGGGCACCGCCGTGGAGTCTTTCACCCCTGAGCTGCTCTCGACCAACCGCACGATGATCGGTGGCGTCCAGTACGCGCTGATGCATCCGCGCTCGCCGTCCGTCGCGCAGACCATCGGCCTCAGCGGCGCCCTGGAGCCGGGCGCCCAGCGCGCCTGGGACCTGCCCGCCGGCAGCCACGCTCTGCGCGAGCTGATCCTCCGCGTCAACGCGCCGACCAGCCTCGAAGGCCTTGACCTGGAGCGCGCGCTGCGCAGCGTCATTGTCCGCTTCTGGTTCGATGGCGAGGAGACCGTCTGGGTCCCGTTGACCGACTTC
Organism: Armatimonadetes bacterium UBA5419; assembly: GCA_002409445.1. Lineage (GTDB taxonomy): Bacteria > Armatimonadota > UBA10988 > UBA10988 > UBA10988 > UBA10988. The sequence continues at coordinate 1,416 of DHNJ01000293.1, forward strand.
TTCGGCAGCGGCGTGGGCCTCCACCCGCACCAGGACTGGTGGCGCGCGGTCGACGACGTCGGCATCATGCGCAGCTGGTGGCCGATGCCCTACGCCCGCCGCGCCCGCTTCGCGCTGCTGAACCTCGGCGACCAGCCGGTGCAGCTCAGCGGCGCGCTGGGCATCGGCGACTGGAGCTGGGACCAGCGCTCCATGCATTTCCGCGCCAACTGGCACTGGACCGGCGAGCTGCCGAGCCGGCCGATGATCGACTACAACTACCTCACGGCCCAGGGCCGCGGCGTGGTCGTCGGCGATACGCTGGCCATCTACAACCCGGTCACGGCCTGGTGGGGCGAGGGTGACGAGAAGATCTTCGTCGACGGCGAGGACTTCCCCTCGACCTTCGGCACTGGCACCGAGGACTACTACGGCTACGCCTGGTGCACACCCGAGGTCTTCATCTCGCCGTTCCACAGCCAGCCCCGCGTGGACGGCCCGGGCAACCGCGGCCACACGACCAACAGCCGCGTACGCATGCTCGACGCGATGCCCTTCAAGACCCAGATGCAGTTCGATATGGAACTCTGGCACTGGGCCGAGGTCGATGTCGACTTCGCCTCGACCGTCTACTGGTACGGCATCCCCGGCGTGCGCCACAACCGCCGCGCGCAGCCGGACGGCGCCGTCGCCATCCTCCGCGCGCCGCCGCCGCCGCTGGTCATCGAAGGCCTGAGCGAGGCTGGCGACGTGCTCGGCGCGCACACCGAGGGCATCGAGCTCGAGCATCAGACGACCGGCGGCTACGAAGGCCAGTGGTCCAAGGACGACCAGACGCTCTTCCACGGCCAGAAGATCGGCGACTATCTCGAACTCAACGTGCCCGGTCCCGAGGCCGGCCAGCACCGCCTGACGCTCTACGCGGCGAAGTCGTGGGACTACGGCATCGTCCGCATCAGCGTCAACGGCGCGACGGTCATCGACGAGCTGGACCTCTGGTCCGAGCCAGTCGTGGCGACCGGCCCGATCGACCTCGGCCTCCACGCCCCGGTCGATGGCAAGTACGTCGTGCGCATCGAGGTGGTCGGCAAGAACGAGAACTCCCGCGGCACCGGCTCCTACTTCGGGGTCGATGGTGTGGCCGTGACCGCCCCGTGACCGTCACCTACAGCGTTGACCGCCGGCCGAGTGTAGAGGACCTCGCGGACCTCTACCGGCGGTCGACGCTGGCCGAGCGACGGCCGGTCGACAACCCCGAGATCTTCACCGCGATGATCGAGTCCGCCGACCTGCTGGTCACCGCCTGGGCGGACGACCAGCTCGTCGGCGTGGCCCGCACACTGACCGATTGGCTCTACGTAGCCTACCTGGCCGACCTCGCGGTCGACGAAGCCTGGCAGCGCCAAGGGCTGGGCCGCGGCCTGCTGCACACGACGCAAGCGCAGCTAGGGCCCGAGTGCATGATCGTGCTGCTGGCGGCGCCGGCGGCGGCCGACTATTACGCGCGGGTTGGCTTCGAGCAGCATCCGCGCGCTTGGATCTTGCCGCCAGGAAAAGGTATAGTCTGAGCACCGACGCGATGAGAGGAGACGTTCATGGCAGGGTGGTATGAATTGCGCAAGCGCAGCGACGGCCAGTTCGACTTTGTCCTCAAGGCGGCCAACTCCCAAACAATCCTGAGCAGCGAAGGTTACAGTTCCAAGAACGCCGCGCTCGCCGGGATTGCTGCGGTGCGCGCCGCCTGCGCGGTCGAGGAGCGCTTCGAGCGCCGTGAGTCGCGCACCGGCGAGCCCTATTTCGTCCTCAAGGCCGAGAACTACCGCATCATCGGCACCAGCGAGATGTACAGCAGCATCGCCAGTCTGGAGAACGGTATCCGCTCGGTGCAGACCAACGGACCCGTCGAAGCGGTCAAGGATCTGACCGAGGGCTAATCCGAGTCGCCAGCCGCGTGGCCCGTCATGCCCTACAATGTGGGGCATGAAGACCAGACACGTCTGCCTGGTAACGGTCGTTCTGCTCGGCCTTAGCCTCGGGCTCGTCGGCTGCGGCCCGACCCAGAGCAGTCCCGCGGCCACCGCCGTGGCCGCCCTGCCGCCGCCCCCACCGCCGCCCCCGCCACCCGCAGACTGGACGCTGGTCCAGTTGCCGGACACCCAGTACTACAGCGAAAGCTACCCGAAGCACTGGGCGGCCATCTCCACCTGGATCGTTGACAACGTTGAGGCGGAGAACATCAAGTTCGTCGTCAATGTCGGCGACATCACCAACGACAACTCCGAGCGCCAGTGGACCGTCGCCCGCGAGAACCTCGAGCCGATCATGGCCGCCGTACCCACGGCGCTGACCACCGGCAACCACGACTACGGCCGCGGCCCCGGTCCAGCCGGCCGCGGTACCCGCTTCGAGCAGTTCTTCCCGCCCGAGGAGTTCCTCGCTCAGCCCACTGCTGGCGCGCTCTACAGCCCCGACAGCATGGCCTCCAGCTACCAGACCTTCAGCGTCAACGGCCAGGATTGGCTGATCCTCTCGCTCGAGTTCGGCCCGCGTGACGAGGTGGTCGACTGGGCCAACCAAGTGCTCGCTGAGCACCCCAACCACGCGGTAATCCTTAACACCCACGCCTACCTGACCAACCAGGGCCCGCGGCTCGACCAACACAACAAGCGCTTCGGCCACAACCCACACAAGTACCCGATGGCCAAGACCGCCGGCGGAGTCAACGACGGCGAGGAGCTGTGGCAGAAGCTGGTCCAGCCCAACCCGAACGTCGTCCTGGTGCTCTCGGGCCACGTCTCCGGCGTCAACCGCCGCGTCGACGAGAACGCCCACGGCAACGAGGTCCACCAGGTCGTCGCCAACTACCAGTCGGAGACCGAGGGCGGCAACGGCTACATCCGCCTCCTGCGCTTCTCCGCGGATGGCACGCGCATCGACGTGCGCAGCTACTCGCCCGTGCTGGATCGCGAGAAGAAGGTTGCCCAGAACAACTTCACTCTCGACCTGACCCACACGTTCCTCTGGGCCGGCAAGGAGCCGCCGGTGCTCCAGGATGACGCGGCCGCCGAGCTCGAGCCTGCGGCCTAGAGCAGGAACCCCGCGCCGGCCGGCGAAGTCCGATCGTTCGGAGTGCTCCGATGACTGCTCGTCTCGTTTTGCCGCTATTGCTACTCGCGACTGCCCTCGCGGCGCAGCCCGCGACGCAGGTGGTTGTCCTCGACGACTGTGAGGCGCCGATCGCCGAGCCGTGGGAGTACGTCGGCGGCTGGGAGTTCCCCGGCGCCGAGGGCGCGCTCGAACGCGACGAGGCCGTCAAGCACGGCGGCGCGGCCAGCTACCGCCTCGATGCCGACTTCACCGGCGGCGGCGCGTATGTCGGCCTGTGGCGCGATCTCGACGACCTCGTGGCCGTCGACGTCGTCGCCATCCGCCTGTGGGTCAAGGCCGTCGGCACCCGCGCGCTCGGTGTGCGGCTGGTCGACGGCACCGACCAGTGCCACCAGAAGAAGGGCGTCACCCTGGCCGACACCGACGATTGGCAAGAGCTGGTCCTGCGCGTTGACGGCTTGGTCGGCGAGGAGTCCTGGGGCGGCGCCAACGACCAGAAGTGGCACCCCGGCGCCCGTGGCCTGGGCCTCAACCTCGGGTCAGACCAGGTCGGCGCGGACAAGAAGGCGCAGCTCTGGGTCGACGACCTGAGCTTCGAGATCATTCCCCCGGGCAAGCCCAAGCTGAACGCCGCGACCTTCAGCCAGACCTCCGGGCGGCCCGGTTACGGCCTCTCCGTGACCTACAGTTGGGACGCCGAGCCGCTTGGCCGCGACTTCGAGGCCTTCGTCCACTTCTACGGGCCGAACGGCGAACGCGTGGCCCAGGGCGACTACGGCCCCGACAACCCGACCTCCACCTGGGACGGGCCGCAAACCGTCAACAAGACCATCGTCCTCGACACCAACGCGCCTGAGGGCGAGTGGATCGTGCGCACCGGCCTCTGGTACCGCCCGACCGGCGAACGCATCGACCTGGAGCTGGGTGAGGGCGTCGTCGACATGGGCGACCAGTCGTACGAGGTCGGCCGCTTCACCGTCGCCGCCGACGCGCCGATCCCCCAGCTCGCGCCGCCAACGCTCGACCTGACCGGCTACCAGATCACCTTCGACGAGAACTTTGACGGGCCCCTGGATGTCTCGCGCGAGGGCCCCGGCACCCGCTGGATCGCCCACACGCCGTACTGGGGCGACTTCGGCGACGCCGGCTTCGGCGACCCCGGCCCTGACGGCCCGTTCGAGATCATTGACGGTCAGTTGCACATCACCGCCAAGCGCGTCGGCGACCGCTGGCAGGCCGGCCTGCTCAGCTCGCTGAACCCGAAGGGCGAGGGCTTCAAGCAGCAGTACGGCTACTTCGAGACCCGCGCCAAGCTGCCCGCGGGCCCCGGCACCTGGCCCGCCTTCTGGCTGCTCAGCGCCGCCGGCGTAACCGACAAGAGCGTCGACGGTGTCGAGATCGACGTCTTCGAGCAGTACGGCCAGTTCCCCCACGCCCTGCACACGACCGTCCACCGTTGGCTGGCCAATGGCACGCACACGGGTGTCGGCCAGCCGGCAATCGTCGAGGGCATGACCACCGACTTCAACACCTACGGCGTGCTGGTCGAGCCCGACTTCATCACCTTCTACTACAACGGCTCCGAGATCTGGAAGACCGAGACTCCGGCCGAGGCGCACCAGCCGCTCTACGTCCTGGTCAACCTGGCCATGGGCGGCGGCTGGCCGATCGACGGCACGCCCGACCCGTCGGTGATGATCGTCGACTACGTCCGCGTCTGGGCCAAGCAGTAGGCCGGCCATGCAGCGCTGCGCCCAGATCCTCGGCTTGACCCTTCTGGCCCTGGCCGCCCACGCCCAGGAGGGCGAGCCGCTGATCCCCTTCGTCCCCACCGCCGACAACCCGCAAATCGTCGTCCGCGTGCTCGTCCTGAACTACGACCCGTTCGTCCCTAGCGAGGGCGGCCGGCGGCTGCACGAGGTCCTCGGCTTCAACGATCCGCGCGTCCTCGCCGACGGTTACCAGCGCTGGCTCGAATGGGCCTCGGGCGGCGCGGTGCGGTTCATCATCGAGGAGTGGCGCGACCTCAACCAGATCTACGCGCAACAGGACGGCTACCGCTACGAGGCGGAGGAATATGTCCGGCTGCGGCGCTCAGCGAACCCGGAGTGGCACGACGGCGGTGGCATGGACTACCCGCGGCTGCTCGCCGAGCAGGGCGTGCCCGCGCGCATCGACACGCCGGCCGACAGCGGACAGCGGATCGACGAGGTCTGGATCTTCGGGGACCACTGCTTCGGCCTGTGGGAGGCGAGCATGGCCGGGCCTGGCGCCTTCTTCATCAACGGCGGCGTCTACCCCGAGGTCCCCACGCAGCGACCGTTCGCCTTCTACGGCTTCAACTACGAGCGCGGCGTGACCGAGATGCTCCACAACACCGGCCACCGCACCGAGTGCCACCTGAACCGCGTCTTCGGCGCCTGGAACCTCGCCGACCCGCGCAATGACTGGGAGCTGTTCAGCGCCAACGCCCACCAGTCGAACGGCCACGCCGGTGTCGGCACCTGCCACTACCCCGCCAACGGCCAGAGCGACTACGACTACACCAACCCGCGCGAGGTCCAGAGCTGGGCCTTCGACTTCATCAACTACCCGCGCCTCGTCTGCCGCGACCGCACCAGCGGCCGCCAACTGGTGACCGCCCAGACCTGGACCGTGACCAACGCCGCCGGCCGCCCCGACCCCGGCCTCGGCTACCAAGCTTGGTACTTCAGCCTCCTGCCCCGCGCCGCGGGCACCGGCGCTGACGGCCGCCAGAACAACTGGTGGAAGTACATCTACGACTACACCAGCTATGACGAGCACGGCCAGCCGCTACCCGCCGCGCCCTAGGCCGCCCGCGTGTACCTCCTCTTCAGCGTCTACCGCGACATGGTCTGGTGGCACTACCACGACGCCCCATGGCCCCTCCAGTTCCTCCTCGTCCTCCTGATCGAAGCCCCCCTCCTCGCCTGGCTCCTCCCCGCCGCGATCCCTCGCCGCCAACGCCTCCTCACCGCCCTAGCCCTCAACGCCGCCACCTTCGCCCCCCTCTACCTCGCCGACCAAGCCTGGCTGAACCGCACCACCGGCGTCCCCTGGCTAGCAGCCTCCACCGCCCTCCTCGTGGTACTCGAACCCCTCCTCTACCACCTCACCACCCACCGCCAATCCCCCTGGCCCACCCTCCGCCCCATCGCCCTAGCCAACCTCCTCTCCCGCGCCGCCGTCGCCATCATGTTCTGGCCGCAGACGTGGTGAGGGGGCGGACTGCTATACTGAGCGCAGGGCAAGAGAAGCGTCATGGATCGAGGCGACAGACTGGTCCTGCGTAGGCTGCAGCTACAGAACTACCGCAGCTATGAGGCCGCCGACCTCGAGTTCGCCAACCCTCTGTACATTGTTGGTCTAAACGCGTCGGGCAAGAGCAACTTGGCGGACGCCATGAACTTCGTTAGCGAGGCCATGCGCGAGCCGCTCATGACGGTGCTGACGCGGCGCGGCGGGTTCAACGAAGTGCGCTTCCGGGCTGGGGGACGCGGCCGACCACCGGCCATGAGACTAGAGTTCGACCTCGGCAGCTGGGGCTCCATGCGGTCTGGCCACTACAGCTTCGAACTCACCGCGCACTCCTCCTACGGGTTCGCGGTACGGTCCGAGGCTGCACGGCTGTCGCTCGGCGATGGGGCAACCTGGTACTACACGCACCAAGCGGGAGAAGCTCTCCAGACCAATGCCGAAGGTATTGCGCCACACGTCGAACCTACGACCCTACTCCTGCCGCTCGTCGGTGGTGATGCACGGTTCGCTCCGATGCATGACTGCTTGAGTCGGATGGTCTCATACGCGATCGAACCAGGCCTGATGCGCGGCGCACAAGACCCTGACGCAGCCGACCGTCTGCGACCGGATGGCAGCAACGCTGCCGCGGTGCTGCAGCGACGCTTGTTGAACCATCAGCCTAGGTCAGGCGCGCTGATCGAGTGGCTTCGCCCGATGATCCCGGACCTGGTTGACATCAAACCGGTCCAGCAAGGCAATCGCCTCGTGCTCACGATGGTCCAACGCGGCGCATCGGGGCTCAACATCACCTTCGACGCCACGGTGCTGTCCGATGGCAGTCTGCGTGCACTTGGACTGGTTCTTGCCGCCACTGCGGATCCACCGCCATCGGTCCTTGTCCTTGAGGAGCCAGAGGCCACTATCCACCCGACTGCCCTCGCAGTGATCCGCGACCTCGTTCACTACGCAGCCACGCACGGCCAAGTGGTCGTCACCACACACAGTACGGACCTACTCGATAACCGCCGGATAGAAGCCGACAACCTCCGGCTCGTCACGTGGCGGGACGGGCGATCCACTATCGTGCCAGTGCCCGCATCCGCTCGCGAAGCTCTCGGCTCCGACTTGTTTAGCGCGGGCGAGCTGCTGCGGGCCGGCCAACTCGACCCAGCCGCCGACGGGCCGGCGCCCGCGCTCCCCCAGGCGTGAGCCATGGTGATCTATCCGCTCGTTGAGGGTGACGGCGAGGTTCAAGCGCTGCCGGTCCTGCTGCGGCGCTTGCTCTCGGACGCGTCGGTCTACGATGTGCAGATCGGCCGCCCCCTGAAACTTAGCGGCAGCCAGTTCTTCAGGGAGGATACCGTCGCCCGGTACGTGCGGCTTGCATGCATCAAAGAGGGGGGCTGTGCGGCGGTCTTGCTGCTGGTCGACGGCGAGGACATTTGCCCGGCGGAGTGGGGACCAAGGATTGCCACCTGGGCGCACGGCGCCGCCGACGGTCGTCCATGCCGCGCAGCCGTCGCCTACCGTGAATACGAGAGTTGGTTCCTCGCCGGACTGGAATCCCTCGGCGGCCAATGCGGCCTGCCCGACAGCCTGGCCGAGCACCCCGACCCTGAAGGTCGTCGTGACGCCAAGGGCCAACTCACAGCCCTCATGCCCGCGGGCCGCGCGTACCGCGAGACCAGCGACCAGGCAGCTTTATCGGCCCGCTTGGACCTTGCCGCGACGTACAGCCGCAGTCGGTCCTTCCGCCACCTGGTCGACACGGTGGGTGAGCTACTGAGAGACCTGGGCCGCGAACTCGCTGTCTGGCCCCCCTGGCCCGCGTGAAGCCTACTCCCCCTCCGCCTCCGCCTCCGGCACCCACACCCCCGTCCGCAGCCACTCGTCGATGCTGGCCGCCGCCTTGCGGCCGGCGCCCATGGCCAGGATGACGGTCGCTTGGCCGGTGACGACGTCGCCGCCGGCGAAGACGCCTTCGAGGTTGGTACGACCGGTTTCTTCGTCGGCGACGATGGTGCCGCGGCGGCTGGTGGCGAGGTCGGGGGTGGTGTTGGTGACCAGGGGGTTGGGGCTTTGGCCGATGGCCATGATGGCCAGGTCGCAGGGCATCTCATACTCGCTGCCCTCGATCGGCTCGGGTCGGCGGCGGCCGCGGTCGTCGGGTTCGCCGAGCTGCTGGCGCTGGATGGTCATGCTGGTCAGGCGGCCGCCCTCGCCGCCGAAGGCCACGGGCAGGCTGAGGAAGTCGAAGATGATGCCCTCTTCCTCGGCGTGCTCGACCTCTTCGGCCCGTGCGGGGACCTCCTCGCGGCTACGGCGGTAGACGATGTGGACCTCGCGCGCACCCAGCCGCCGGGCCGTGCGCGCCGCGTCCATC
>DHNJ01000289.1:0-4193 GCA_002409445.1 Armatimonadetes bacterium UBA5419
CTGAAGGGCCACGACCGCGCCCTCGCCCGCGCCGCGCAGGCCGACGAGTGGCAGCACGAGGCCGACCTGCTGCTAGCCAACGTCCACCGCATCCAGCCCCACACCGACAGCGTCACCGTCGAGGACTGGGCCCAGGACGGCGCGCCGCGCACCATCGCCCTCGACCCGCGCCAAGCGCCCGCGCGCCAGGCCGAGGAGCGCTACGAACGCGCCCGCCGCGCGCGCCGTGCCGTCACCGAGCAGACCGTCGACCGTGACGCCCTGGCCGCCGACGTCGCCGAGCTGCAGGGGCTGCTCACCGCGCTCAAGGCGGCCGGCTCCCTCGACGAGCTAGAGGCGCTCGCCGAACCCTACGCCGAGCGTCTGGCCGAATCTCAGCCGCAGGCCGCCGCCGGCCGCGACAAGCCGCGGACCGAGCGCGAGCGCTGGCTGCGGCGGCTGGAGCGGCGCACGTCGAGCGACGGCTACACGATCCTCATCGGCCGCAACGCGGCCGAGAGCGAAGGCCTGCTGAGCCGCGTCGCCGCGCCGAGCGACCTCTGGTTCCACGTCCGCGGCGCGGGCAGCGGCCACGTCATCGTCCGCAGCGAAGGCCGGCCCGAGGCGGTCCCGCCACGAACCATCGAGGAGGCGGCGCGCTGGGCCGCGCGCGCCAGCCGCATGAAGCATTCAAGCCTCGTCCCCGTGGTCTACACGCAGCGCAAGTACGTGACAAAGGTCACCGGCGGGGCGGCCGGCAAGGTCGTCTACCGCCACGAGCAGAGCATCTTCGTCGAGCCGTAGCGCCTAGCCCGGCTCGTCGCTGCGGAACGGGTCCTGGCCCTCGAACGGCGTGTCGCCCACCGGCGCCACCACCTCGGACGGCACCGCACGCTGGCCGGTATTGCCGCTCTCCAGGAGCAACGAGCGCTCCTTGCTGCGGCTCTCGCCCACGGCCGTCACGCGCACCGCGCGCTCGTCGGCGACGGGGCACTCGTGCTCGCAGATGCCGCAGCCGATGCACAGGCTCGGGTCGATGTACGGGCGGTGCAGGGTGACCGGGTTGCCCCAGCGGTCCTGGATGACCACGTCGCGCGTGTAGATGGCCTTCGGCGAGACCGGGCAGACCTCTTCGCAGACGACGCAGGGCCGGTCCATGGCCCACGGGAAGCAGCGGCCGCGGTCGTAGAACGCCGTGCCCGAGGTGACCGGACCGACGGACGCCCACTCGCCCTGGCCGTGCTTCTGCTCCAGACTAATCTTCTGGATCGCGCCGGTCGGGCAGACGGTGCCGCAGAGCACGCAGTTCAGCTCGCAGTAGCCCATGCGCATGTTCATCACGGGGGTGAACACGCCCTCGACACCGGTCTCCAGCCAGGCCGGCTGCAGCACGTTCGTGGGGCAGACGCGGATGCACTGGTCGCACTTGATGCAGCGCGCCAGGAAGTCCTTCTCGGGCACGCTGCCGGGCGGCCGGATGGCGGTCTTGCTCCAGTTCTTCGTTGTCTCGCCCGAGGTGCGGCTGATACCGAAGAAGAGCGCGCCGAGCGCCGCCGCGGCGATCACCGAGCGGCGGCCGACGTCCGGGTTGGTCACCTCGCGGCCGCGCTTGGGCAGCCACTGGAACGACAGCGCGTCGTACGGGCAGTCCTCGATGCAGTTGAAGCAGACGAAGCACTCGCTCTTGCGCAGCGCGCCCTGCGGGTCTGAGGCGCCCTCGCAAGTCTTCAGGCAGAGGTCGCAGTCCACACACTTGGCCGGGTCACGGTCGATGCGGGCCAGCGAGAAGCGGCTGAGGAAGCCGAGGAACGCGCCGAGCGGGCACAGCGTGCGGCAGAAGAACCGCGGGATCCAGGCCGCCGAGCCGACGATGAGCAGGAACATGCCCAGCACCAGCCAGGCGAACTGGTGCTCGTGCGGACGCACCGAGACCGGCACGCCGAGCTTGCCCAGGATCGGCAGCACGCCGACCGTGAAGCTGCGGTACAGCGTCGGCTGCGGGTCGAACCAGCCGTTCTGCGCGCTGCCAAACACCGCCGCGCCGAGGACCACCGCCAGCAGCAGGTACTTGAGCTGGAAGAACTTCCGGTAGCGGCTCAGCGCGATGCGCTGCTGGTCGGTGCGCCGGCGGCCGGTCAGCCAGCCGGTGAACTGGATTAGCGTGCCCATCGGGCAGACCCAGTTGCAGAAGACCCGGCCGAGCAGCAGCGTCAGCACGAACAGCAGGATCGACCAGAGCATCGCCCGGTACAGCGTGCCGGTCGTCAACAGTGTGGTCAGGCCGACCAGCGGGTCCATCTCGAGGAACAGCGACGTCGGCCAGCCCCGCAGGCGGCCGAACGAGGTCAGCCAGATGGCCGCGAGGAAGACGAGGAAGAAGAACGTCTGGGTCAGCACGCGGAGCCGCGTGACGCGCAGCCAGCCGCCCGCGGGCAGGCTGGACGGCGTTTCCGGCGCGGGCGTGGGGGCAGCAACAGGCTCGGTGGCGGGCACGGCCGGCGGGACGGGCTCAGACATTGAACTCTACCTTGTCGACGAGGCCCAGATCGTCCTCGCCCAGCCCACGGCGCTTGGCCCGCGCCAGGTACTCCGGCGGCCGCCCGCGGCGCCGCAGCAGCCCCCAGCCGTACGCGTCGACAGCGACCATGTCGGTGCCGACGACGATCTGCGACTGCGTCGTGTCGACATCGGCCAGGCTGCCGCCCGTCGGCCCGTTACGGGTCAGGATGCGGGTCGCGTCGAGCATGACCAGCGTCGGCTTGATCATCAGCGGGAAGTCGGCGATGACCTCGTGGATCGCCTGGTGGAACTGGTTCCGGCGGCCGCCCAGCAGCCCGTACCAGTTCTTCATCGTCATCGACGCGCCACAGAGGTTGTGATCCTTGGCCGGGGCAATGCCGATGACCTTGGTCGCCAGGCGCAGCGGCTCGTAAAACACTAGCCAGCGGTCGAGCGCCTCGCCCGGCTCGCCGGTGACCTGGTCGCCCTCGCGCAGCCGCCCGACGGCCAGGTCGGTGAACCGCTCGGGCCGCGGCAGGATGACCTCGCCACCGGCCGCCCGCGCCGCCGGGCCGAGGCCCGTCTTCTCGAAGCAGCCCTCGGGCTGGTTGATCGGGTTGTCGGCGACCAGCACGCGCTTGGCGCCGCACTCGCGGACCTGCTGGATGACGGCCGAGAGCACCTCGGGCGAGGTCGACGCGCCCATCTCTGGCGGGCGGTCGAAGGCGACGTTCGGCTTGACCAGGACGACGTCGCCCGGGACGATGAACTTGTCCAGGCCACCGAGGGTGTCGAAGGCGGCCTTGACCATGACCGAGGCGGCCTGGCCATGGACCACCGCGATGCGGTTGGGCCCGGCCGGGTTGTTCAGGTCGTAGCGCGGCAGGGTGACCGTCTCGGCGTTGGCCAGGTCTTCGAAGTACTGCCGCCCATCACGGCCATCATGCAGCGCTAGGCCCAGCCCCGCCCCGGCCACGGCGGTCAGCACCGTGCCGCCCGCGTACCGCATGAACTCGCGCCGCTTGATCTCGTGAGGCGAGCGCCAGGTCACGGGCTCGGCCATCAACTATCCTCCAGCGGCACCAATCAGCTTGGCCGTCACCGGCTCGGCCACCGCGCGGCCACCGCTCACATACACTGTTCCTCCAATGAACTTGCCCTTCTGGAAGAGGGTGTCGGCCGCGCCGCCGCCAGCGCCCACGATATTGACCTTGGTGCCCGCGACTTGGATCTCGCTGACCTCGCCGTTCTCGCGTAGGTAGCCCAGGTACTTGCTGTGCGCCTGGCTCAGCTGGCCGGCGTCCGCGCGCTGGATGAGGAAGACCTCCACCTCTTCGTCGCCCTGGCGGTAGGTGGCCTGGTAGCCGTCATCGAGGCCCTCGACGCTGGCGACCTTCTTCTTCACCCACTTGATCGAACCGGGGACCAGCCCGTCCTTGGGGAACCAGGCGATGCCCGGCGGCGTGAACTGGTTCTTCGGCATCTTCGCCGCCAGCTCGCGCGCGATCTCCAGCGCGGCGGCTTCCGCTTCGACCCGGCTGACCATGATCATCGTGTAGTAGCGGTCGGCGCGGAAGAAGACGCTGCCGCCAGCCTTGTAGCCGTCCTGGCCCACGTTCACCGCGTCGGTCCCGCTGCGCTCGGAGTTCAGCATGCCGAACGCCTGCAGCGGCGTACCCATGTCGTAGATGCAGACATCGATGTTGGTCTGGCCC
>DHNJ01000289.1:4328-4538 GCA_002409445.1 Armatimonadetes bacterium UBA5419
AGACATCGATGTTGGTCTGGCCCTGGGTCACGCTCTGGCTCTCGAGCCCGACGAAGCCGTAGTCCAGGTAGCTGTCCGCCTTGCCGTTGATCTTCTCGTAGAGGTTGCCGGCATTGAACTTCTGCACCGCCCCGGCCTGGTAGCCCGCCGGCGCCTTGACCGGCAGGAACGACTGCGGACCGACGGGCGCCGCCGGCGCCGCGGCACCAC
>DHNJ01000224.1:0-382 GCA_002409445.1 Armatimonadetes bacterium UBA5419
TTGCTGGTCCCCCGCGCCCCAAACCGTGAGCAGCCCCGGCACCGCCGCAAGGAACGCCCCCCGCCGGTCCGGCCGCAGCGCGCGCAGGTGCCAGCCCAGCGCGTCGCCCACGGCGCGGTCGCCCGGCTCCTCGTACGCCGCGCGCAGCAGCCGCTCCCCCTCGCTCGCCCCGGCCGGTGCCGGCACGGACACAGGCGACACAGGGTCGGCCGCCCGGGCCGGTGTCGTAGCGACCCGGATGCTCACCTGGNNCGCCGGCAATCTCGTGGGCTAGCCCATGCGGCGCGAGGAGTTGGCCCAGCGCGTAGTCCGCCGTGACCGTCTGGAGCAGCAGATCGACGGGTACGTCCGGCAGTTCCACGGCGTCCGGCGCCAGGGTGAG
>DHNJ01000224.1:549-855 GCA_002409445.1 Armatimonadetes bacterium UBA5419
CGAGCACGGACGCCACCGCCTCGGCCAGCGGCAGGCCGCGCCCCGCGAGATTGACCGCGACCGGCTGGGCCAGCGCCAGCGCCGCCCCCAACAGGAGCAGCGGCAGCGTCCACCAGCCTCGCACGCAGTTCATCGAGTTCGGTCCTGTCTCGGTCGGACGTGTTGGCGACACGGTCAGTTACCGCTAGTCTAAACCAACCGCCAGCCGCAGGGCGGCGGTGGAGTCCTTGTGCCCTTCAACGACGAGCCACATGCCAGTCTCGCCCTCTTCGATCCGCTGGTCGCCGACTGGTTTGTCGAGGCGGT
>DHNJ01000224.1:1083-3318 GCA_002409445.1 Armatimonadetes bacterium UBA5419
GCCGACCGGCTCGGGCAAGACGCTGACCGCCTTCCTCTTCGCGCTCGAACGCCTGCTCCTCGGCCACTGGCCGCTCGGCACGACCCGCGTCCTCTACGTCTCGCCGCTCAAGGCGCTGAACACCGACATCGCCCGCAACCTGGCCCAGCCCCTAGCCGCCCTCACCGCGCGGCTCGAAGACCAAGGTGCCGACCCGCCGGAGATCCGCGTCGGCGTGCGCAGTGGCGACACTACGCCGGTCGAACGCGCAAAGATGATCCGCCGCCCGCCCGAGATCCTGGTCACCACCCCCGAGAGCCTCAACTTGCTGCTCGCCAGCCAGCACGCGCCCCGCCTGTTCGGCGGGCTGCAGACGGTCATCCTCGACGAGGTCCACGCCATCGCCGACGGCAAGCGCGGCGTGCACCTGATGACGGGCATCGAGCGGCTGACGCTGCTCGCCGGCGAGTTCCAGCGCGTCGCGCTCTCGGCCACCGTCTCGCCGATGTCGCTGATGGCCGCCTACGTCGGCGGCGCGACCTGGGATGGGCGCACGCACACGCCGCGGCCAGTGACCCAGGTCGCCGCGCCGGGCGCCAAGCAGATCGAGCTGACGCAGGCCCAGCCGATGGCGCGGCCGGGGCTGGAGGCGGCCGACCGCTGGCGCGTCGCGGCGGAGGACATCCGCCGGCTCATCCTCGAACACCAGACCACGCTGGTCTTCGTCAACAGCCGTCGCGCCGCCGAACGCCTGACCCTCGCGGTCAACGACGGCCAGCCCGAGCCGCTGGCCTTCAGCCACCACGGCTCGCTCTCGCGCGAGACGCGCCAGGCGGTCGAGCGGCGCCTCAAGTCCGGCGACCTGCGCGCGGTCATCGCCACCGGCTCGCTGGAGCTGGGCATCGACATCGGCGCGCTCGACCTGGTCGTTATGTACGAGACGCCACCCGGCGTCGCCGCGACGCTCCAGCGCATCGGCCGCGCGGGCCACGGTGTCGGCGAGGTCAGCCGCGGCGTGCTGCTCTCGCCCAGCGGCCGCGACATGCTGCTAGCGACGGTCATGGCCGACTGCGTCGCCGCGCGCGAGCTGGAGCCGCTGGCCCCGCCGCGCGGTCCGCTCGATGTGCTGTGCCAGGTCATACTCGGCCTCTGCGCCCGCGACACCTGGGACCTCGGCGATCTCTACGACCAGATCCGCTGCGCCTGGAGCTACCACGAGCTGCCTCGCGCGCACTTCGACCGAGTCATCGACCTGCTCGCAGGCCGCTGGGCCCGGCCCGGCCAGCCTGGGCTCGACACGCGGCTACACGTTGACCGCCTGGCCCAGACCGCCACCGCCAACCCCAAGGCCCTCCGCCACCTGGCGACCCAAGGCGGCACGATCCCCGATCGCGGCTACTTCACCCTGCGCGTCCAGAGTAGCGGCGCACGGCTGGGCGAACTCGACGAGGAGTATGTCTTCGAGCGCTCGATCGGCGACCGGCTCGTGCTCGGCACGCAGGCCTGGCGTATTGAGGCCATCAACGCCAACGACGTCCTCGTCAGCCCCGACCCGCGCGGTGGTCCGGCGCCGTTCTGGCGCGCCGAGGACAACCCCCGCGAGACCCTCTTCGCCACGCGCGTCGCCGAGTTCCTGGAAGCGGCCGAAGGCTGGCTCGCCAGCGGCGAAGGCGGCGCCGGTATCGCCGCCGCGACCGACCTGTCGCCCGAGGCCGTCGCCATCCTGGAGACCTACCTCCACTCCCAGCGCGAGGCCACGCGCAGCCCCCTGCCCCACCGCCACCACCTGCTCGCCGAGCAGCTCGACCTGAAGCAGAGCGGCGGCGGCTTGCAGCAACTCGTCCTGCACACCCACTGGGGCGGTCGGCTGAATGTGCCCTACGCCTTGGCGCTCGCGGCCGCCTGCCGCCGCGCGGGCCAGCCGGTCCGCACGTACGGCAACGACAACGGCGTGCTGCTCCTAGCCGATGTGGTGCCGGCGGCCGCCGATGTGCTGGAGTGGGTTCGGCCGGACAATCTGCTCGACCTACTGCGCGAGCAACTGCCCCACGCGGCGGTCTTCGGCGCGCGCTTCCGCGAGGCGGCGGGCACGGCGATGGTCGTCAGCCGCGGCTTCCCCGGCCGCCGCACGCCGCTCTGGCTGACGCGCCAGCGGGCCAAGGAGCTGCTGGAGGCGACCAGCGACCAGCCCGACTTCCCGCTCGCGCTCGAAGCCTGGCGCGCTTGCCTCCAGGACCAGTTCGACCTGCCAACCCT
>DHNJ01000224.1:3507-3863 GCA_002409445.1 Armatimonadetes bacterium UBA5419
ACTGGTCGACCTGCTCGACCGTGCAGCCCTCGCCCTTCGCCAGCGGCCTCGCCTGGAAAATGACCGGCGAGCTGATGTACGCCGATGACGCACCGACCAGCGCCGCCAGCCTGACCGACCAGCTGCTGACCGACCTGGTCTTCGACGCCAAGCTGCGGCCCGCACTGCCGGCCGCGGTCTGCGACGAGCTGGCCGCGAAGCTGGCGCGCACCGCACCGGGCTACGCCCCCGGCACCGCCGCCGAACTGGTCGACCTCGTCCGCGACCGGGTCTGGCTGACCGCGGCCGAGTGGGCGGAGTTGCTGGCGGCGGTCGGCCGCGACCATGGGCTCGACCCGGCGGCTCTGGCCGCGGAG
>DHNJ01000224.1:4034-4235 GCA_002409445.1 Armatimonadetes bacterium UBA5419
ACCCGGCGGCTCTGGCCGCGGAGGCCGCGCCTCGCCTGGCGACGGTCCAGCCGCCGGGCGGAGGCGCGCTGACCATGGCGCTCGAACAGGTGCCCTGGCTTGAAGCGGTCCTGGGCCACGAATTGACCGACCGGCTCAGCGCCGCCGAACGCGCGCAGCTGACGCCGCCGTCGGCCGACCTGGAGGGCCCGCTGCTGGCCT
>DHNJ01000052.1:0-3807 GCA_002409445.1 Armatimonadetes bacterium UBA5419
TTTTTGCGATTGCTGGCGCCACCGATGAGCAGCAGGCCGAGCAGGAAGACGACCAACAGGACGCGCTGCCGTCGGCTTTCTTTGAAGGTGGCGCCAGCAATCGCAAAAATGGCTCCCATGCTTAGTTCTCCCCGCGATCGACGATCTGGCCCAGGCCACGGTCGGTGTCCTGCCAGGGGGCGTCCGCCTGCTGGCGGGCGATCGACTCCATGAACACTTCCTCCAGCGTGCGCCGCATCGGCGTCAGCGCGTCGAGGTGGGCGCCGCTGTCGCGGACGACCGAGATGATCTCGTAGCTCTCGGCGCCATCGGGCACGACCAACTGCAGGCTGGTGTCGGCGTCTTCGAGCACGTGCGGCGAGCGGGCGAGCACCTGCTCGCGCGCCGCGGGGGTCAGTGCCGAAACTCGTAGGCGCATTTTGCCCCTCTCGGCGAGCAGGGTTTCTAGGTCGCCGTACTGCAGGGTGCGGCCG
This sequence comes from Armatimonadetes bacterium UBA5419, assembly GCA_002409445.1. Classification (GTDB taxonomy): domain Bacteria; phylum Armatimonadota; class UBA10988; order UBA10988; family UBA10988; genus UBA10988. Next base: position 474 of record DHNJ01000052.1, read on the forward strand.
CGGTCCAGGAGGATGACGCGGTCGCAGAGGTCCTCGATCTCGGTGAGGAAGTGGCTGCAGAGGAAGACCGTCTTGCCCTCGGCCTTCATGCTGCGCACCATCTGGTGCATGTCGGCCGTGCCGACCGGGTCGAGGCCGCTGGTCGGCTCGTCCATGAAGATGATCTCGGGGTTCTGGAGCAGCGCGTGGGCCAGGCCGATGCGCTGGAGCATACCCTTCGAGTAGGTGCCCACGGGCTGCTTGGCGCGCGTGGTCATCTCCAGCTTCTGCAGCAGCTCGGTGACCCGCGTCTCGACCTCGTCCTTGGGCATGCCCAGGAGGTTGCCGTAGAAGGCAAGCAGCTCATAGCCGGTCAGGTGGCTGTAGAAATACGGGCCGTCGGGCATGAAGCCGATGCGCTTCTTGACGTCCACGCTGGTCCGCGGGTTGGCCCCGAAGACCTCGACCTTGCCGCTGGTGGGGAAGATCAGGCCCATCAGCAGTTTCAGCGTCGTGGTCTTGCCCGAGCCGTTGGGGCCGATGAGGGCGAAAACTTCGCCGCGGCGGACATCAAGGTTGAGGTTATTGAGGGCCTCGACCCCGCCTTTGCCAAACAGCTGCTGGAACCCCGTTCGGTACGTCTTGCTCAGCTCTGTCGCCCTGATGACGACGTCGCCCTCGGTGGGCACCTCTGCCATGCTCACACTCCTGTCCGTGGCCCGCGCACGCGCGTCGCCCTAGATAATAGCCACAACCGCGCACCCACAGCCCAGGCCGCACGGCCGAGCCAGTCATTGGCGGTCGAGTCACTGCCGGTACCACCAGCAGCGCCGTTCATTACCGTATCCAATTGTAAGGTTACGGCAAACTTACAAGAGTCTTCAGCCCCCGACCCGCCGCCGCCTCGGCCACCGCCGCCGCGCAGTGGGCCAACGGGAAGCGCGCGGTGATCAGGTCGTCGACGCGCAGCGCGCCGCTGGCGATCAGCTCGAGCGCCGCGCGGTTCTGGGCCGGCGTTGAGCCGTGCGCGCCGACCAGCGTCAGCTCGCGGTAGTGGACCAGGTTCGCGGGCATGACCAGCTCGGCCGAGTCCGGCGGCAGGCCGGCGAACAGGCTGACCCGGCCGCCCGGCGCGACCCAGGTCGGCGCCTCTTGGTAGAGGGCGGGCACGCTGGCCGCGACGATCGCCACGGTCATCTCACCGTCGACCGCCGCGTCGCACTCCTCGGCGGCGGCGACCCCGTGGCCCAGGCCCAACCGCTCCGCCTGCGCGCGGCGCATCGGGTTCGGCTCGACGATGACCACCTCCGCTGCGCCGCGGGCCCGCGCCAGCCGCGCATGCAGCGCGCCGATCGGCCCCGCGCCGGCGATGATTACGCGGTCGCCCGGGCCCACGCCGAGCAGCTCCTGGCCGTTCAGGCAACAGGCCAGCGGCTCGGCCAGGCAGGCCTCGGCCGCGCTCAGGCCGTCGGGAATGGCACAGACGTTGCCCTGCGCGACGGCCTCGGCGGGCACGGCCATCTGCTCGGCGAAGCCGCCTTCCCAGGCGTAGCCGATTGTCCGCAGGGAGGGGCAGCGGTTCGGGCGGGCGCTGGTGCATGCCGCGCAGGCACCGCAGCCGACCGCCGGCGCCACGGTCACTCGCTGGCCGACGACGACCCCCGGCGCGTCGCTAGCAATGATGGTCCCGGCCACCTCGTGGCCGATGATGCGTGGGGGCTGGACCAGGCGGAGGCCCTGGCGCACAATGCGCACGTCGGTGCCGCAGACCGCGCAGGCCTCGACCGCGAGCAGCGCGCCGCCCGGCGGGCAGGTCGGCGCGGGCACGTCGCGGACCTCTAGCTGGTCGGGACCGAGATAGACGGCGGCAAGCATGGTGCCTCCTCGACGCGGCTAGACGCTGATGGTCGCCGGCAGGTCGGCCCAGGCGACCTCGCGCTGTTCGCCGCTGTCCATCGACTTGAGCTGCACGACCTCGGGCGGCAGGTCGTCGCGCAGGAAAGCGACCCAGGCGCAGCCGGCGCTGTTCGCGCCGCGCAGTTGGGCCTTCTGGCTGCGGCCCTGGAGATCGTAATCGACGCGCAGGCCCGCCGCGCGGAGGGCCGCCGCCAGCCGCTGGGCGGCGGCGCGCTCAGCCGGCTCGCGGGCGACGAGGTAGATGTGCGGCGCGTGCCGCGCACCGAGCGGCGCCTCGCCTTGTTCGAGGATCAGCAGCGCGCGCTCGATGCCCGAGCCCCAGCCGACACCCGGCAGCGCCGGCCCGCCGACCTGCTCGAGCAGCCCATCGTAACGGCCACCGCCGAGCACGACGTTCTGGCTGCCCAGCGCGCCCGAGACGACCTCGAAGGCGGTCTTCTGGTAGTAGTCGAGCCCGCGCACCAGCCGCGGATTGACCGTGTAGGCCAGGCCCAGGTTGTCAAGCCCGGCGCGGACGCGGGCGAAGTGGTCGGCCGCCTCGTCGTCGAGGTAGTCGAGCATGGCTGGCGCACCGGCGATGAACTCCTGGTCGCGCGGGTCCTTGCTGTCGAGTATGCGCAGCGGGTTGGTCTCGAAGCGGCGCTGGCTGTCCTCGGAGAGGCGTGCGAGACTCGGCCGGAAATGGTCCTGCAGAGCCGCGCGGTGGGCCGGGCGGCAGGCGGGGGTGCCGACGCTGTTCAGCTCCAGGCGCAAGTCGCTCAGGCCGATCGCCGCGAGGTAGGTCAGGCCCAGGGCGATGACCTCGACGTCGGCGGCGGGGTCCTCGGCGCCCACGTACTCGACGCCGACCTGGTGGTGCTGGCGGTAGCGGCCGCGCTGGGGGCGCTCGTAGCGGAAGTGGCTGTTGACGTAGTAGAGCCGCAGCAGCACGCCCTGCCCACCGGCCAGCCCGTGCTGGGCGATGGCGCGCATGACGCCTGCCGTGCCCTCGGGCCGCAGGGTCAGCTGGTCGCCGCCGCGGTCCTGGAAGTCGTAGGTTTCCTTGGTGACGATGTCGGTCGACTCGCCCACGCCACGATGGAACAGGTCGGTCGCCTCGAACAGCGGCGTGCGGATCTCCTCCGCGCCGAACCGCGCGCAGACGTCGCGGAAGGTCGCCTCGAGCGCCTGCCACTTGTAGCTGCGGAACAGCCGCTGGTCCGGCTCCTGGCTCGCCGGCGCCTCGCCCGGCAGGATGTCGTGCGTGCCCCGTGGGGCTTGGAAGGCCATGGTCGACTCGTTTCACCCACCCGTGTGGCGCCACGGCAAGCGGCCCCGGGGGACTCGCAGTGTAGGCGCGCTGGGGCCTGGCGTCAACGCGGGGGCGGGCGACAGCACGTAGCGCCGGCGCCCGCGCCGGCATCATCTGGACATCCTGTTTCGGCCTTCGCTGCGCTGC
>DHNJ01000052.1:3950-11204 GCA_002409445.1 Armatimonadetes bacterium UBA5419
CGCTGCGCTGCGGCCGAGTCTATGGGCGCGGGCTATTAGCCCACGCCACGTTGGGGGAGCTCGCCGCGGGCTGCTCTTGTGGCACCGCCTCGCCCCTCCACCTCGCCGCTTCGTTCAGGTCGGAGGCGGCCCAGAGGGCGGCGCTGGACTGGCGCTGTTGGTAGGCGGCGACGGTGAAGCTGCCGGCGACGAGGATCAGCAGGGCGGCGGTGGGCAGGAGCAGGCCGGCCGCGGCGTGGGTCTGGGTCTGCGACGAGCCGGCGGTCGCCAGGCGGCGCCAGCGCAGGAGCAGCAGGCTCAGCAGCAGCGGCAAGGCCGCCCCGGCGCCCAGCAGCGACAGGAGGTCGGGTCGCAGCGTGTGCACGCCCGCGTCGTTCCGGACGGCGGTGAACGCGACGTAGGCCAGCAGGAGGACGGCGGGCCAGACGGTGACGATCCAGGTCGCGTACAAGGTCACGGCGGGCCAAGGCTGCGCGGCTTTGAGGCGGCGCCACCAGAAGAGGCCGAGCAGGCAGGCGAGCGCGGCCAGCAGGCAGGCCAGGGCGGCGTAGGTCAGGGCGATGCCGCGCAGCGTGCGCGCCATGGTGCCCGGCGGCATCCCTTCAATCGGCTGGAGCCGAAGCGCGGCCAGGCGGTCGGCCTCCTCGCTCGCCCAGGCCGCGCGTGCGGGCTGACCGCCCTGGTTCAGCTCGTCCGCGAGGTGCCGCATCTCGCGGGCGGCCCGCTCCGTGCGGCTCAGTTTGACGGCGGGCACGCCGCCAAGCTCATCGGGCCGGGGCGCGGCGATGCCGACGACGGCTAGCCCGTTCATGCCGGTGACCACCAGCGTGGAGTCGTCAAACAGTCGCAGGCCCATCGCCGCCAACTCCGCGTGCGCTTCGAGCCCGCCGTCGGCCGCTAGGTCGCGCGCCATCTGCCGCAGGGGCGCGAGGTGGGGCAGCAGCACGCCGCTCATGGCCCGCGCCCAGGCGAGGTCGGCCGGCGTCCCCGCCGGCAGCCGCTCACCGGCGAGCCGGGCGGTGACTTGCGCGCGGAAGCGGTCGTCGAACCGCGGGGCGCGATTGCCTTCCTTGATGGCTGCCAGGGCCTCCGTCGCGCGGCCGGCGTCCGACTCGGCGATGGCGAGCAGGTACCAGCCCAGCGCGTTGTCGGGCGCCTGCTGGGTCGCGGCGCGCGCGGCGTCGAGGTGTCTGGTCACCTGCGCTGGCTCGGCGCGCTCGCCGGCCCTCAACGGCCGCTCGCGTTGAGCGCAGACCGCCCGGGCCAGCGCGACCGTTTCGGGGTCGTCGGTGAGCGCCAGCGCCTGCTGCCAGGCGGGGGCCGACTCGGGGCCGGGCGGCGCCTCCAGGGCCACCACGAACCACTCCTGCCAGGTCTGGGGGTCGGCAACAACCGTCGGTTCGTCACTGAGGAGCAGATAGCGTTCGTGCAGTTCGCCGGTCTGTCCGTAGACGCCCGGGTCGGCGGCCGCCCGGGCCAGCGCACGGGCAAACCGCCACGACGCCCGGCCCGCCGGCAACAGCGCGGAGACGACCAGCAAGACCAGCACCAAGCGCCACAGGCGGGCGTTGAGCGAAGCAGGTTGGCGCTTTATCGCAGCCTCCTTGCGAGGTCCAATGCATCGGGGACGCGCTCTGTTCGCGCCGCCGATGCTCGTCAGCAGGACCCGCGTCCGGAGCCGGCCGGTCCCGCTGCGCTCCTATACCTGTCGCCGACTCTAGCACCAATCGAGGCGCCCTGGTTAGCGCGCCTCCGCTGCCGGCGGCGCGCTGGCTGGCGCCGGCCAGCTGACCGGTGGTAGTTCGCCGAACGCGTCCATCTCCGCGCGGATGACGGCCATCTCGTCGCCGTTGGAGGCGAGGAGGCGGGCGGCGTGGTGCCTGGAGGAGGCCAGCGCGCCGACGCCGGCGGCGGTGGCGAGGACGAGCAGCAGGGCGGCGGTGGGCATCAGGAGTCCGCGGGGGCCGGGCCGGGTGGACTGGGCCTCGGCGCCGGGAGCGCCGCGGCCGGCGCGGCCAAGCCAGATCCAGAGCAGCGTCGCCACCGGCGGCCAGATGGTCAGGCCGAGGCTCGCGACCTCCAGGTTGTAGCCGACCGGCGTGGCACCGGCGAGCATGGTGTTGGCGGCACGGCCCATTTGCCACATCGCCAGCGCGACGAAGGGCAGGACCGTGGTCGCCCAGGAGATCCATAAGGTGTGCGCGGACCAGGCGCACGGGCGCGGCTGGCGCAGGGTGGCCAGGCGTTGGAGGCCGGCCAGGAGCAGCAGCCAGAAGGCCGCGACGAGCGGGAGCATGACCAACGAGAGCCAGAAGCTCATGGCACGCAGCGCGGCGTAGGCCGGGATGTTGGCGCGCTGAATCAGCGCCGTGCCAGCGCTCTCGCCATCCTTGCGCAGCGCCAGGAATGGGGTCGCGCGGCGCATCTCCAGATCGGCGTAGTCGGCCTGCGCGGTGCGGCCGCTGGCGCGTAGTTCGGCGGTCAGCTTCGCCGGATCGAGCGGCGGCCGTTCGCCGGCCGGGTGCTCGGTTTGGTCACTGACGACAAGCATGTACGTGGCCTGCGCGACCAACGCGTCGATCAGCATCCGCGCCGAACCGCGGGCACGGGCGGAGGCGGCCAGCAGCTCGGCGCGCTCGTCGAGGTTGGCCGGAATGGCTAGGCGGTAGGCGTCGCGCAGGTGGCGCTGCAGACCGAACGATCCGCCGGCGCCGATGGCGACCGTGTAGCTCTGCAAGATGGGCCAACCGGCTTCCTGCGCCAAGCGCATGACGGCGGCGAAGAGGGCGGCCTGCCCGTCGTCGATGCGCGGCGCGCGGTTGCCGCGGGCGAAGGCCTCGATCACGCCCGCGCGGTCCTTGTTGGCGGCCTGCGCGGCGGCCAGCACGTACCAGGTCGCGGCGTTGTCGGGGTCGAGTTCCGTTGCCCGCCGCGCGGCGCGGAGGAACGCCGCGGGCGGGCCGGCCGACGCGCGCGCGGCTTCGTTCACCGCGAGGACGGGGTCGTTGGGGGCCAGGGCGAGGGCACGCTGGGCGCAGGCCTCGGCCACGTCGGCGTTGAGGCCAGGCCCGCCATCGATCAGTCCGTACGGGGTCACGACGGGCACCATCGCGTACCAGACCAACGGGTCGTTCAGGCGCTCGGCCGCGGCGGCCAGGTCGGGGTTGAGCACGCCGTTCGTCGCGGGCGGCCCGTAGGTCGCGCGGGCCGTGCGGCCGGCCTGGCCGCTGGCGAAGTACCAGCCGAGCAGGACCAGCCAACAGACGGCGGCGACGCCGACCAGGCGCCAGAGCGTGGTGTTCAGATCGCGAACCTTCGGCTGCGCCATCGGGGGTACTCCGTCGTGCAAAGTGTAGGCCTCCCGCGCTGTCGAGCGCTAGTGCGGCGCGGGCCAGCTGACCTTCGGCAGCCGGCCGGCGGCGTCGAGGTCGGCGCGTCGCTGCACCATCTGGTCGCCGTTGAACGTGGCCAGCGTGGCGCTCTCGGTGCGGTAGGCGACGATCGAGCCGCCCAGCGCCGCGGCGGCCAAGAGCAGCAACAGCGCGGCGGTCGGCATCAACAGGCCGCGCGCGCCCGGGGAATCGGCGGCCGCGGCCCGGCGGGTCACCGCGATCGCGATCACCGAGCCCAGTAGCGGCCAGAGCGGGAGGGTGAGCATCGCGATGACCACACTGGCGTCCGGCGCCCCGAGCACGATCTGTCTGTGGAGGGGCTGGGCAACCAGCCACACGGCGCCGATGGCCGCGGGGAACACGCTGAAGAGCCAGACTAGCAGGAGGTTCTCGGCGGCCCAGCCGTCGGGCCGCGGCCGCTTGGCGGTGGCGATTGCGTGACTGCCGGCGGCCAGCAGCAGCCAGCCCGCCGCGACCCAGGCCAGCGCGGCCAGGCTGAGCCAACTGATGAGCGCGGCGCCCAGATCGACCAGCGGCAGGCGAGGCGCGCTGACCGGCTTCGCATCGTCGACGACATACTCCGGGACATACGAGGCGTACACACTGGCACGCCGTGCCGCGATCTGGGTGAACTGGGCCTGTTTGGTTTTGCCCGCATCGCTCAGCTCCGTCGCCAGATCGCGCTTCTCCTCCGGGGGCCGATCGTTAGGCTGCGAGCTGTGGGCGAGCAGCGCGCGGCGGTACAGCTGCGTGGCGCTGCTCGCCGCCGACGCCGTCGTGGCGACCTCCTGCAGCCGCGCGGCGGCGGCGATGAGCTCGACTTGCACATCGGGGCTGGCCGGCCGCTGCAGGTCGAAGGCGGCGCGGAGGCCGTCCTCTGGGTTGGTCGACGGATCGGTCGCCTCCTCGGTCAGGTCGACCAGAGCCAGCGGCCAGCGTGCCTCCTGGGCGAACCGGCGCCGAGCCTCGAACAGGGGGAGGCGGCCCAAGTCGCAGCGCGGGGCGCGGTTGCCGCGGACGATCGCCGCCAGGGCGCCGGCCGCATCGTTCTGGGCGCCACGGGTGGCGGCGAGGGTGTACCAAGCCGCGGCGTTGTCGGCGTCGAGCTGGGTGGCGCGCTTGGCCGCGGCGAGGGCTTCGTCCGACGATGCATCGTCGGCGGCGACGAGGGCCCGGTCCAGGGCGATGACCGGATCGCGCGGGGCGAGCTGGTCGGCGCGCTGGCGCCACTCGTGGGCGTACTTGGCCGCGGCTGCCTCGTCGAGTTCAGGCCAGTTCGGGTCGGCCGCCAGGCGCGCGAGAAGGTGCCAGGCGCGCGCGTCGTTCAGCCGCTCGGCCGCGGCCAGCACTTCGGGGTCCAAGGTGCCGTCTTGGTCTCGGCTCTGCAGACTGAGCGCACTGACCGCGTGGCGCACCGGCCCCGCGTTGCCCGCCCAGATGAACCCGCCGGTCGCACCGACCACCGTCAGCCCGACGAGCAACCAGAGGGCCAGGTTGAAGTCCCGTAACACCAGTCTCGACATCGCTCGTCCTCCCGGCGCTCGGACTCCCGCGCGCCCGGTCGTCTGCAGAGTGTAACGCTGGTTGGGTGGGGGTGGTTACGGCGCCGGGCAGGCCGTCGCGCCGGCAGATGGCCGGCATCCTGCTCTTGTGGCACGCGGCTTGAGGTCCAGCTGGGCTGGCGCCCAGCGTCGTGGGCTAGTGAGCCCACGACCCGCCGGCTAGTAAGCCGGCGCTCCGTCTCTCCGGCCGCCGTGGCGCTCACATTACGGCGGCGCCCAGGTCACCGGCAGCGGCCGGCCGGCGGTGTCCATGGCGGCTTGGCTGGCGGCGACGGCGCGGGCGGTGGCGCGCTCGGGGCCAAGGATGCCGCCGTCGTCGAGGCTAGCGCGGCCGGTGAGGCTGGCGGCGGCGAGGACGAGCAGGAGGGCGGCCGTGGGCCGGTAAAGCGCGCGGTGGACCTGGCGGTAGGCGCCGGGGGTGGAGAGGTGCGCAGGGGCGCCCTGGAGCAGGCGGCGGAGCAGCAGGACCGAGGCGACCCAGGGCCAGAGCACTGAGGCGAAGGTGGTGATGACGAGCCAGGCGTAGGCGGCGGGCCCTAGCCCCTCGGGGTTGTTGACTAGCGTCTGTTGGAGCCAGCGGGCGAAGACGGCATCGGCGGCGAGGAAGATCAGGTAGGACCCCACCGTCAGCACCCAGATGCGTAGCAAGTCGCGTGCGGGCCAGGCGATGTCGGGCAGGGTGCGCCCGCGGCCGGCGGCGATGACCAGGACCAGCGCGGCCAGGGCTAGCAGCACGGCGCCCCAGGACGCGTAGAGGTACAGGAACTGGAACAGGGCGAGGGGCGGGTTGGACGGCCGCTGGGCGAGGGCTTGGTAGGCGGCGAAGCGGTCCGAGGCGCGCTGGAGCCAGGCGGCCTGGTCCGCCTGGCCCGCGGCGCGCAGCTGCTGCGCCAGCTCGTAGCTGCTGGCGGCGAGTTCGCGGCGGCGATCGGCCGTCGAGTCGAGCATCTGCGGCCACGGCGCCAGGGCGGCCACGGTGCGACCGAAAGCCTCGTAGGCGTACTCGAGGTCTTGCGGGCTGGTGGCTTCGTTGGCTAGGCGGGCGCCGACGACGAGTAGCTCGAGCACTTGGTCACGGCTCGCGCCCTGGGCGAGCGGGGCGATGAGGTCGGTCCAGAGAACTTGGGTGTAGCGGGTCGATCGAATCTTGCGCAGCTCGTCGGTTGCCTGGTTGGCACTCAGGCCGCGGCGGGTCAGGTAGCGGGTCGCCGCCTGGCGCGCCGGTCCGTCGTAGGTTTCCATGCGGGCCAGGCGGTTGCCGTGGGCGACGGCGGCTAGGGCGCCGGCGCGGTCCTTGCGCTGTAGCAGGCTGACGCCGCGCAGGTACCAGACGAGCGCGTTCTGCGGGTCGGCCGCCATGGCGGCATCGGTCGCTAGGTCGAGCGCGGGCACGTGGCCCTCGCTCAGCGGCTCCAGCGCCGCGACGCGCATCGCGTAGCGCACCGCGGGCAGCGCCCAACCGGGCCGCAGCCGACTCGCCTGGGCGTAGGCGTCGCGCAGCTCCTCGCGCACGGGCCGCGTCAGTTCGTAGCGGACCTGGTAGCCCAGTGAGCCGCTCGCGAACGGCTGGCCGAGGTTGTCGTACGCGAGCGATGACGAGCCGTGCGTGGCCCGCAGCGGTAGGTCGACCGCCTCGGCATAGCCGAGCCAGTCGGCGGCCCGCTGGCCGTGGGGGACGCGCGGCTGGCGCCACTTGGGCTCTAGCTCGCGCACCAGCGGGACCGGCGGCGCGCTGACTAGCGCCGCGCGCCAGGGCGGGACGGCGAGCACCAGCAGGACTGCCAGCACGGCGGCCGCCCACAAGTTGCGGTTGAGGTCGCGGCGGAGCCAGCGCAGGGCGGGGCGTAGGCGGGTCATGGGCGGTCTCCGAGCTTGACGTCGGCGACTTCGCGGGGGCGGTGCAACTGGGCGCCGAGCGGCCAGTCGGCCGGCGGCGTCGTCGCGTGCGCCGCGGGCGGTGGGTTGTTGAGCACGCTGGCCGCCTCCGCCTGCCCCGCCCAGTGGCGGCTGGCGGGTACGGTCGCCATGCTGAGCAGCAGGCACAGCGCCGCGGTCGGCAGCAGTAGGCCGCGGGCGGTGTGGCGCAGTGTCTGGTGAGCGTCCGCGGCACGGACGTGGCGCAAGCGCAGCAGCAGCGCGGCGGTCAGCACCGGCAGGCTCGCGGCCGACAACGCGAGCGGCCAGGCCTTGTCGGCCGAGAGGAGGTCGGCGCCCGGCGTGGCGTCGCGCGCGGCGACCATGCCGAGCAGCACCGCGGCGGGCAGGACCGTCAGGAGCCAGCTGCCCAGCACCGCGCGGGC
>DHNJ01000038.1:0-18957 GCA_002409445.1 Armatimonadetes bacterium UBA5419
CGGCGGCTCGGGGGCCGTGGCAGCCTGGCGCAGAGTGCGCGGCGGACGGGGACTGAGCGGGACTTCAGCCAATTCCTACTCCCACTCGAAGCAGCCGCGGCGGTAGGCGAAGGCCCAGCCTACGAGCAGAACAATCAGGAACGCGGTCATCTCAGCCAGCAGGAACCAGCCGGCCCCGACCGCCGCGCCATCGCGGAAGATGAGCGCCCAGGGCACAATGAACAATACTTCGACATCGAAGATGACGAAAATCAGCGCAAACAGGTAGAAGATGACCCGGAACTGCACCCATGCCCCGCCGGTCGGCCGCTCGCCGCACTCGTAGGTCGCGAGCTTCTCGCTGTGCGCGTGGTGGGGCCGCAGGACCCAGGTGACGGCGAAGATAGCCAGCACCAAGGCGATGCTGAGCAGCGTATAGACTCCGACGGTGGCATAGCTGGCATGCATGTCGCGGGCGACCTCGACCGAAGCTTAAAGTGCAACCGATTGGCCAGCCAGGCACGCCACGCAGCGCCGTCGTCAGCGCTCACCTGACCGCAGGTGAACTCAAGTTAACGCGCATGCCCCTAGACGCCAAGGCCGGCTCTACTATACCATAGCGGTCTTGCCGCGCGTGCTGGTAACGGTCGATATGCGTCAGCTCCCCGCTCACGCCGGCGCCGCCGTGCTGATAGATGGAAGGTTATGCCGCCGGACAACGCCCGCCCGTCGACCCGACGTGAAGTGACCCTGGCCGCGGTGCTCATGATCATGGGCATCTTGGGTTCGCGCGTCCTCGGCTTGGTCCGTGTGCAGGTCCAGTCTTGGTGGTTCGACCCCGCCGAGGTCGGCGCGCTGCGGGCCGCCTTCGTCATCCCCGACCTGCTGCTCTACATCGTCGCCGGCGGCGCGCTGCGCGCTGGATTCGTGCCACTGTTCGTGGGCCTGCTCGAGGCCGCGCGCGACCCCGCCGCCCGCGCACGCGCCTGGGCGCTGTTCTCCGCGCTAGTCACCTGGGTCGCTCTACTGAGCGTCGCGCTCATCGCCGTGGGCATGATCTTCACCCCGGCGATCATCGCGCCGCTGACCGGCACCTGGTCCGCGCACGGCGGGTTCACCCCGGAGCAGGTCGAGCTGACCGTTCGGCTGACCCGGCTACTGCTGCCCGCGCAGATCTTCCTGCTGGTTGGCGGGGTGCTCTCGGGCACGCTCGATGCCATGCGCCGGAGCAAGCTGACCGCGCTCGTGCCGGCCGTCTACAACGCGGCGATCATCGTCGGCATGGCGCTGCTGGGCGGCAGCCTCGGTGTCGCCTCGGCCGCCTGGGGCGTGCTGGTCGGCGCGCTGGTCGGGCATTTCGCTTGGCAGGCCTATGCCCTCTGGCGCGAGGGCCGGGCCCTGGACATCAGCTTCCGCCCCACCCTGGGCCGCGGCGAGCCGCTAGTCGGCGAGGTCCTGCGCATCGCCGCGCCGGTCGTCCTTGGCCTCTGCGTCGCCGAGATCAACCTGAAGATCGCCGAGGTCGTCAACGCGCAGTTCGGTGCCAGCGCGGTCGCCTGGTTCGACAACGCCAGCAAGCTCGCCCGCCTGCCCGACGGCGTGTTCGGCGCGGGGCTGGGCATCGCCATCTACCCCTACCTCAGCCACCTGGCCGCCGAGGGCCGCGAGGACGACTACCGGCGCCAGGCCGGGCACGTCCTGCGCCTGGCGATCATCTGCACCGCGCCGCTGTCGATCTGGCTGATCGTCTGCCCCCAGCCGGTCGTCGCGCTGCTGTTTGGCCATGGGCAGTACGGGATTCAGGACGTCACCGAGACCAGCGTCCTGCTCGCCGGCCAGGCGCTGGGCATCGTCCCGCTCACGCTCTCGGTCATCCTCACGCGCATGTTCTACGCGCGGGGCGACACGCGCACGCCGCTGCACTGCGGCGGCTGGTCGATCGTCTTCGCCACGGCCGCCTCGCTGCTGCTCGCCCGCAGCCAGCTGCGCGTGGCGGGACCAGCCCTGGCTTTCTCGTTCGCTTGCTGGTTCAATACGGTCTGGCTGCTCGTCTACTACCGCCGCCGCGGTGGGTTGACCCGCGCCCGCGGCCTGGTGCGCAGCGCGGTATTGAGCCACGCGGCCGGCGTGCTGGGCGGCGGTGCCGCGCTGTTGACGTCGACTTGGGTCGGGGCGGTGATGCCCGGCGGAGTCCGGGCCGCGGCCGTGCAGACCGGCGCATCGTTGCTGGTGCTGCTCACGGTTTACCTGATGCTGCTATGGTGGTGGAAGCTAGATGAACTAACAATGCTCTGGACCCAGGTCCGGAAGCGGCTGCGGCCGAGCGCGCTTGGCGGAGGTGAAACCGAGCCATGACACCGACACGCTTTCCTTGGCGCGGCCTGATCCTGGGCCTGCTCGTCGAGATCCCCATCATCTTCTGGGTGGTCTCCTCCGAGGCGACCGGCCGCGTGTTCATCAGCTCCTGGTCCCTGACCATGACCGCGGTCGTCATCCTCCTGTTCCTCCTGGTCGCCAACAATCTACTCGCCCGCCGCTGGCCCGCCCTCGTGCTCTCGCGCGCCGATCTGCTGACGACCTACATCATGATCGCCAGCACCTCCGTCATCTACGGCTACAGCCTCCTGCAGACCCTGCCCGCCACAGTCGGTGCCGCGCACTGGCTGGCCACGCCCGAGAACCAATACGAGAGCCTGCTGCTACCCCTCCTGCGCGACTGGGCGGTGGTCGCCGACAAGACCACCCTGCGCGGCCTTTTCGTCGGCTATTCCGAGCCCAACTGGCAGATCTGGCTGCCGCGGCTGATCAGTTTTGGCTCGTTCATGCTCGCGGTCTACGCGACCACGCTGGGCATCTCGTTGCTGCTCGCGCGCCAGTGGATCGAAAACGAGAAGCTGGCCTTCCCCATCGCCATGCTACCGGTCGAGATGACCACCGACCGCTGGCCGGTCTTCCGCTCGCGGGTCATGTGGATCGGCTTCCTCATCCCGCTCGTGCTCGAGACGCTGCTCGCCCTGCGCTTCTACTTCCCGGTCGTGCCCGCGCTCGAGATGAAGCACGAGCAGCACCTCGAGTGGTTCCCCGACCGGCCCTGGTCGGTGCTCCGTCCGCTCTATTTCGGCTGGACCCCGTTCATCGTCGGCCTCGCCTACCTCGCGCCGACCGAGATCAGCTTCTCCTGCTGGTTCTTCGTCGTCCTGTTCTACGGTCTGCGTGTCTTCGGCGCCACCGTCGGCTGGACCGACCCGTTCGGCGGCCGCGCCGCCCCCGACTTCCCCTGGCTCACCGAGCTAACCGCCGGCGGCTTCCTCGCCTTCGCCCTGTGCAGCCTCTACATGGCCCGCACCCACCTCTGGTCGATGATCTCTAGCGCCTTCGGCTGGGGCACCGCCGGCGCCGAGCTCGACGCGGAGAGCCGCCGCACCGCGCGCCTGGCCGTGTTCCTCGTGCTCGCCGGCTCCCTGGGCACCGCGGCCTTCTGTGGCCAGCTGGGCATGTCGCTGTCCGTCTGCGCGATGATCTTCGTCGTCTACTTCCTGATGGCGATCACCCTCGCCCGCCTGCGCGCGGAGGGCGGGCTGGCTTGGGCCTTCGGCCCCGACCGCTCACCGCACAACTTCGTGGTCTGGGCGGCGGGATCATCCGGCTTCGACCGGCAGAACCTGGTGGCCATCGGCATGCTCCACTGGTTCATGGCGGACATGCGCTTCGCCACGCTGCCGAGCCATCTGGAGAGCCTCAAGACGGGTGATGAAGGGGGGCTGCGGCCAACGCAGATCGCCACGGCGGTGATCGTCGCGACGATCGCCGCGGTGATCTTCGGCTGCATCGCGGTGACCATGGCCTACCACGACCTGGGCGCCTCGACGGCCAAGGTCTACGGCGCGGCCATGTGGACCTCGCGCTCGTCGGCCCAGATGCCGATCAACTGGCTGACCAACCCAACCAACCCCGACTGGTTCCGGCTCGGCATGACCGGCCTCGGCGGCGCGATCGTCACGGTCCTGCACATCGTCCGCCAACGTGTGCTCTGGTGGCCGCTGCATCCGGTCGGCTTCGTCATGGCCAACACCGGCGCCGGGGTCAGCTTCGTGCTGCACTATTTCCTGGCCTGGGGCGCCAAAACCATCGTCCTCAAGGCCGGCGGCAACCGCCTCTACCGGCAGTCGCTGCCGTTCGTCATCGGCCTGATCCTCGGCGACATCACGACCCAGACGCTCTGGTCGCTGGTCGCCACGCTTGCCGGCTGGCCCGTCTACCAGTTCATCAGCTAGGGCCCGGCAAGCATCCCCGGCACCCCGCCGACGATGCGCCAGCCCTCGCCGCCCTGCGCCATCAGCAGGTTGACCGTCAACCCGCCGCCGCTGGCCTCGATCATCGAGCGCGCGCCAAGGTTCTGAGTCACGCCGGGGGTCAGCCCGTCCGCCGGCCAACCCCAGGTCTGCAGCCCGGCGATCGTCGCGTCACGCATGCGCGCGGTGATCAGCTTCTGCTGGCCCTGGGCCGCGGTGTCCAGATCCTCGTTCTCCGCCCCGGCCTGCGCACCGTAATCGACCAGGTCGGCCGCGCGCTCCCACTGGCTCGCGCGCATCGCCGCGTCAAAGCTGGCGAACAGCGCCTCGGGCGTTGACGTGTCGGTACCGCCGCCGCCGCAACCGGCCAGCACGGCCAACAGCGCGCCGGCCCAGCCGACCGCCCATCTGCGCCGCGTTCGTTGCCTGTCCATGGACCCACCTCGCATCCTGCTATACTGCTGCCCATGCATTCTACCCGACCCGCTGGCCTCGGTCGCCGCCTCCTGCGCGAGCCGCAGTTCGTGGTCGGCAGTCTGCTGGTCGCCGTCTTCGTCGTCGCCGCGATCGCCGCGCCCTGGCTCTCGCCGCTCGACCCCTCGACCCAGTTCCCCGAAGGCCTGACCAGCCTCGGCCAGCCGATGCCCCCGGGCACCCCTCTGGCCGACGCCGCCGCTGGCCAGACCTTTCGCCTCGGCACCGACACCCTCGGCCGCGACCTGTTCACGCGGCTGCTCTACGGCGCGCGCTTCAGCCTGGTCATCGGCCTGCTGGCCATGCTCACCGCGGTCGGCGTGGGCGCGCTGGTCGGCCTGCTCTCCGGTTTCTACCGCGGCTGGCTCGAGTTCGCCTTGATGCGGCTGACCGACGTGATGATGACCGTACCGACGCTGATTTTGGCGATCGCGCTGGTCGCGGTGATGCCGCGCGGCTCCATCTTCTTCCAGTTCGCCGGCGCCGAACGCGAGCTACCGCGCGAACTGCTCAACCTCTTCGTCGTCATTGGCCTGGTCAGCTGGACCGGCGTCGCCCGCGTCGTGCGCAGCGAGACCCTGCGCGTCTCGGCCCTCGAGTTCGTGCCGGCCGCGCGCGCGCTCGGCTGCAGCCCGCACCGGGTACTCGTGCGCCACGTGCTGCCCAACGTCCTGCCGACGATCGTCGTCCTGGCCAGCCTCGGCGCGGCGGGCGCGATCGTCATGGACGCGGGCCTCAGCTACCTCGGCCTGGGCGTCCGCCCGCCGCATCCGACCTGGGGCAAGATGATCGCCGACGGCCAAGCCTACATGACCACCGCCCCCTGGCTCGTGCTCGCGCCGGGCCTGTCGGTCGTCGCGGTCGTGCTGGGCTTCAACCTCCTGGGCCAAGGCCTCCAGGAAGCCCTCGACCCACACCAAGGGCCGCGCGCCTAACGCGACAGCGCCGACCAGCGCCACGCAACACGCCCGGGAACCGTCACGCGGTCCGGTACGTTCACCTCTGCAGAAGTGGCGCGCCCGTGCTTTCGTGAGCAAGGTTGACCGCACGAGGTGTGGGTGCAGCGCACCGGCAAGCCGAAGGAGATGCCGCTCGTGGAAAAGGCACCGTCAGACCCACGCGCCGAGCTGTTTGAGCGGTTGCTCGCCGCGCACATCGAGGTGGTCTGGGATACCGCCCGGCGGTTCTGCTGGGATCCCATGGACATTGAGGACATCGCGCAGGAGGCGGTGCTGCGGGCCTGGCGGAACTTTGGACGGTACGAGGAAGGGACGAACTTTGGGGGCTGGATACGGGTCGTGACCCGGCATTCAGGGATCGACTACGTGCGCCGCATGAAACGCCACGACCGCAGCGCCGCGGACGACCCCGCCCTGCTCGACGACCAGAGCCCGCTGGGCGACCAGCGGATCAGTCTGGGTGAGCTGGTCTGCACGCGGCTCGACCTGCAGCGCGCCCTGGCGACCTTGAGCGACGGCGAGCGGGCAATGCTGATCATGGCGGTCGTCGATGGTTACACGATGGCCGAACTCGGCCGGCTGTTCGAGATCCCCGAGGGCACCGTGAAGAAGCGCCTGTGGAACACCCGGCGCAAGCTCCGCGCCGCACTCGCGGGCGGGGGCGATGCCCCAGGGGGTAGCTTGTAGAAGCTAGGTCGGGCGGCGCCGCAGGCGACAAGGGCTGAGCGAGCGACACCCACAGCGAAGATTGAGGAGAGGGACATGAGACCATGGGAACAGGCACCGAGCAACCCCGAGTGGAACGACGGGCCTGAAGACGACATGGAGACCACCGAGTGGAGCGAGGACGAACGCCGCATGTGGCGCGACGCGCTCCTGGAGTGGCTGGACAGTCGTCCCCTGCCCGCCGACCTCCTGGAGCGGCTGTTGGAGCACTGGCGGCGAGCCGAGGAGGGTTAACGATCTCGCAACGTGCGACGCCGCGGGGACAGGGAACCGTTTGCGCGGCGTTGCCGTTCTACTCTGCACTCACGGGCGGACCCGACGGTCCGCCTCTTAACCAGGGGGTGGGGCCCAGGGCCACGTCCCCGCTTGCTAGCACGTTGGAGGACGGTATGTGTATGGCATGTCGAGGCCAGCTCCTGGCCAACCAAGACCATTTTGAACTGGTGCTCGTCACGGCGACACCGGTGCTTTGGGGGATCATCCACCGCAGTGTGCCGAATGAGTCGGACGCGGAGGACGTCTATCAGGATGTCTGTGAGAAGGCCTGGAAGGCCTTTGACCTCCTGCCGGCGGACAGTAAGTATCAGGCGTGGTTGGCGACAATCGCGCGCAATGTGACCGCGGACTGGTACCGCTCGGCCAAGCGTCGAGTCCGGCCGGAGCACGGTTACGAGGATTTCATCGAGGCCGTGCCGTCGGGTGCCGCCCCGCTACAGCGCCAGGTCCAACTCACCGTGGACCTAACCGCCGCCTTGGAGCAGCTCGACGATCGGTACCGGCTGCTGTTTGTCCATCAAGTGGTCTACGGCTTCACCCAGACGGAGCTTGCCGAGACCTTCGGCATCGCGCTGGGCACGGTGAAGAGCAGCCTGTCGCGCGGGGCCGACAAGCTCCGGGCGCTGATGCCAGACTATGTGGAATCCGTCTAGAGATCTATGTGACCAAGCGCCTGGCAGCTCGTCGTATGGGCTGGCCGCCGGGCGCGACCCAGGGGCAAGTAGCGTGGAGATGACAGCATGAACCGGCCAATGCCGCCCAACCCGGAGCAACCCGACCGCCCGGATGTCGAACTCGAACTGACCGAACTGAGCGCGGATGAGCGCGCGGTGTGGGCCGAGGTCTTAACCGAGTGGCTGGACCGCCGGCCCATGCCCGCGGATCTGCGCGCGCGCTTACTCGCCCACTGGCGGGAACAGTCCGCTAAGGACTAGCCCGCCCCCTGCGCCCTGCCGGGCGTCTGCTACGTACTCCTCAGCGCCCGGCACCGGGCCGGGGTAGCCCGCTGTAACCGCTCGGGTCACCTCGCGGCACCATACTGACGTCCTAACTAAGAGAGACGACTTCGCTTGTATGGAGCCGAATATGCGCCCAACCACCCGACACCCTTGGCTCGTCCTGGCCCTGGCGGTCCTGACCACCGGCGGCCTGGGCTGGCTCCTCGGCCGCCAGCAGACCGTGCAGGCCGCCGATACCCTCCTCGCCAGCGCCGAACAGAACCAGGCCATCGCCCTGCAGACCGCGTTCGGCCAGGCGGCCGACCGCGTCCTGCCCGCCACCGTCAGTGTCCACGCCGGCGGCGGCACCGGCTCCGGGTTCATCATCCGCGATGACGGCCTGATCCTGACCAACGAGCACGTCGTCTCCGGTGCGCGCAGCGTCCACGTCGTCCTGCCCGGCCGCACCAGCGCGCTCGACGCGACCATCCTCGGCGCCGACAAAGGCACCGACGTCGCCGTACTCAAGGTCGAGGCGGCGGGCCCGCTGCCCACCGCGCCGCTCGGCGACTCCGACGACGCCGCCGTCGGCCAGTGGGCGATCGCCATCGGCAGCCCGCTCGATCTCGATTCCACCGTGACCATCGGCGTGATCAGCGCCACCGGCCGCCGCACGCGCGTCTCTGGCGACCAGACCCAGGACTACATCCAGACCGACGCGGCGATCAACCCCGGCAACTCCGGCGGCCCGCTGGTCAACGTGCTGGGCGAGGTCATCGGCATCAACAACCACATCTTCTCGCGCAGCGGGACCAACGCGGGCATTGGCTTCGCCGTGCCGATCAACGTCGCGCGCGTCGTTGCCGACCAGATCGCTGTCTCCGGCCGCGTCCAGCGCAACCGGCTGGGTGTCGGTATCAACGACCTCAGCGACGAGCAGATCACCCGCCTCGCCCCCGAGGCCGCGGGCCGCCCCGCGGTGATCACGATGGTCGAGGCCGATAGCCCAGCCGCGGACGCCGGTCTGCAGGTTAACGACGTGGTCCTCAGCATCGACGGCCACACCCTGCGCGGCGCCGCGGACCTGATGAACCGCGTCCAGCTCGCCCCGCCGAACCAGCCGATCACCCTTGTCGTCCGCCGTGCCGGTCGCGACGTGACGATCACCGCGCAGCCCGAGCCGATCGCCCTGGCCAGCGCCCAGCAGACCGAGAACCTCGGCCTCGGCGTGCTGGAGCTCGACCGCCGCCGCGCCCAGCGCCTCGGCCTGAATATCAGCCGCGGCCTGCTCATCGCGCGCCTCGAGCCGGGCGCGTTGGCCGACGCCGCGGGCCTGCAGATCGGCCAGGTGATCACCGCGGTCAACGGCCAGGAGGTCGCGACCGCCGCCGAGTTCGACGCGCTCTGGGGCGCCGCCCGCCGCGCGGGGCTGGCCGTCAGCCTGACGGTTGAGGGCCGGCAGGTGCAGGTCGTCGGACCGCGCGCCGGCGGTTAGTCGCCCGCGCTACCAAACGCCAAGCCGCCGCGCTGGTGCAGGTCCAGCAGGTTGGCCGCGCCGAATAGCTCGGCCGCCAGCTCGCCCGCGCGGGCGAAGCTCGCCTCGTGCCCGCGCCGCACGCAGACCAGCAGCTTCCACAGCCCGCGGTACTTGTCGGCCAGGCTGCTGACCTCCGCGCTGCCCAGCTCGGCCAGCGTCGTCGCCCGCCCCGGCTCGACGCAGACGGGTACCGTGCTCTCCTTGAGCTGCATCGTCGGCGCCGGGCAGTAGATCAGCACCGCCGCCGGGTCGAGGCCCAGCGCCGCCGCCAGCCGCTCCTCCGCCGCGCGCCGGCCGGCGATGTCGTAGTGGTACCGCGCCGCGAGCTCGGCCTGCTGCGCCGTGCTGACGCCCTGCACCTGCCAGCCGGCCAGCGAGGTCTGGTAGACCCGCTTGTACAGCCGCCGGCAGGCTAGGTCGTCGAGCAGCGCCGCCGCCCCGGGCTGGTCGGCCAGCCGCTGGGCCAGCAGCCAGAGGAAACTTTCGTCGGCCAGGTCGTAGATCTCGTCGCGGCGGATGCGGCCGGCCTCGAGCGCCAGCTCCAGCGCCTTCGAGATCATCGCCCCGGCAACCATCTTGGCGTGGTGGTAGTAGACCCGTTCGGTCAGGTTGTAGCGCACGCGCAGCAGGTGGATCAGCTCGGAGAGGACGTCGTGGCGCAGCAGCCCGCGTTTCTGCAGGTCGACGGTCAGCCGGCCGTCGAGGCTGATGAACGAGCGGAAGATGCGGTCGTCGTAGTCCTGGCGCAGGCCCGTGCCGTAGGCGTCGCGGCGCAGGTAGTCGAGCAGGTCCGCGCCGACCACGCCGGCGATGATCTCCGCCGCGGTCCCCACCCGCGCGGTCAGCAGCTCCCGCACCCGCGCCCCCACCCCCGACGCCGCCAACGCCGCGGCCAGCGCCGGCTCGGCCAGGTAGCGCGCCAGCCGCTCCTCGTCCTCGTCGTGGCGGACGAACAACCGCCGCTCGTCCTCGAAGGTGTGGCCAAACGGCCAGTGCGTGACATCATGCAGCAGCGCCGCCAGCGGCACCGCGACCTCGTCCTCGGCGGGCAGCGGCGTGCCCCGCGCGGCCAGCTCGGCCAGCAGCCGCTTAGCCAGCCAGGCCGTGCCCAGGCTGTGCTCGAAGCGCGTGTGCATGGCGCTGGGGTAAACCAGGTGCGAGGCGCCCAGCTGGCGGATGCCGCGCAGGCGCTGCACCGGCCGTGTGTCGACGACGGCCATCTCCAGCGCGCTGAAGCCGATGTCGCCGTGGACCGCGTCGCGGATCAGCTTGCCGCCCCCGCCGCTCACCTGAGCAGCGCCGTGGCGAAGGTCACCGTCTGCGCCGGGTCGTGCGCCTGGTCGTAGCGCAACAGCTCCGCCTCGGCCTCCGGCAGCAGCGCCCGCAGCGCGTACATCGCCGCCAGGCTGCAGACGTGCTGCGGGTTGTCGTCGGCGGCGATCGCACCGAAGAACCCGTCCAGATCGCCCCGCAGCCACGGCAGCAGCGCCGTCTCGTCGCGCGCGGCGATCGGCTCGAGGTCCGCCTCCTCGACCGGCGCCACTCCGCCGAACCGCGGCCCGACATGCGACCAGTCCGCGCCGGCGATCAAGCAGACGTCCTCGCGCCCCTCGATCGCGGCGTACAGCGCATCGAGCAGCGGCCCCAGCCCGTCGGGCCCGTCGACGCTCTCGGCGCCCTGGTCGTAGAAGTCGTGCAGCGGGCCCATCAGGATCGGCAGGACCGTGATCGGCCGCTCGGGGAAGAGGTAGCGCAGCCAGACGCACTGGAACTCCAGCGAGTGCTCGTCGCGATGCAGCAGCTCCTCGGCGAACAGCTCGTCGGGCTGGCGGAACCGCTCGCGGTAGCCCTGGACCACCGCGTCGAGCAGCTCCTCGTCAACCGGCACCGGGCCCCACGGCGTGTCGTAGGCCAGCCGCGTGAAGGTGCCCAGCGCGCCGCCGCCCGGGAGGCAGGCCTGGTGCGCGGTGCCGAAGATGACGAAGCGCGTGGCGCTGGTCGCCCGCAGCGCGTCGTAGGCCGCGCCGTAGGCCGGGCCGCCGCGGCCGAAGTCAATGTGCGGCACCAGCAGCCCGCGCGGCGGCCGCGCGTCGCGGGTCGGGCACAGTGCGCGCCCCCGCCGCACCAACTCGTCGAAATACTCGCCGCAGGCCGCCGGCTCGGCCAGGTAGGCCTCCGGCGCGTGGGCCATCGGCCGCGCCGGCTGCGCGCGATACTCGGCCAGCGCCTGCGCCAGCGCCGCGCGGAACGGCGGGCCGTCGAGCAGCAGCCGCTCGGTCGCGTCGTCGACCAGGTCCTCGATGAACTGCCGCGGCGGCGCCGGGTGACCGTTCTCAACCCAGAAGGCGAGCACGTCGTCGACCGTCCGCTCACCGTCGAGGAGCGTCAGCAGGAAGGCCACGGCCTGGTTGGTCTGCACCGTGTCGGCCAGGTCCAGCGGGTCGTGGAAAACGACCAGGTCGCCGTCCGGGCCGCCGGCGGGCTGAATGCGCAGCGGGCGGAGCCGCGGCCGCTCGTTCACGCGCCGGCCTCGCAGCTGCGCAGGAACGCCAGGTTGCGCGCGAGCAGCGTCTCGGGCGCCTCGCCGCGGAAGTCCTCGAAGGTCACGTAGCCGGCGTAGCCGCTGGCCTGCAGCGCGGCGAGGAAGCCGGCGGTGTCGAGCATAGAGTCGGCCAGGTCGACGGTGTCCCAGGCCCAGGCCTGCTGGCCGTCGGCGCGGCGGTCGGTCGGCCGCGGGCGGCCGCCGCCAGCGTGGACGTGCGCGACATGCGCGCCGAGCAGCGCCAGCCCGACCTCGGGCGGCTCGAAGCCCTGGCCCAGCGACATGTTGGCGATGTCGAAAATGACGCCGAGGTGCGCCGGATCGAAGTCGCGGACGACCAGATAGGCCATCGTCGGGCTCATCGCGACGGTCCCGCGGTGGACCTCGAGCAGCGCCTTGACCCCGTGCTCCGCGCAGATCGCGACGACCGCCTCGTAGGCCCGGCGGCTGTCGTCGAGCAGCGTCGGGTAGTGCTCGGCCGGGCTCCAGCCACGCGGCGCGCCGACCTTGAACGCCGGCACCCCGAGCTCGCCGCAGCCCGCGGCCAACAGGCGCACCGTGTCGAGGTCGGTCGCGGCGACGTTGGTCGCCAGACAGGGCACGGCCAGGCCGTGGTCGGTCGAGACGCGGAGCATCTCCGGCCCGCGTTCGCGCAGGTTGTCCGGCCGCAGATCGTAGGCGTGGCGGCCCCAGAACGAGTAGTCGGCCTGGGCCTGGTTGGCCGGCACATAGCGGCAGCGCCACTCGGCCCCATCGAAGCCGAGTTCGCCCAGCAGGGCGGCCGCCTCGCGCAGGTCGTGGCGCGGCAGCATGACCGAGGTGGCGCTGATCTTCATCGTCGAGCTCCCGGCTAGAGTATAGCCAGGTTCGCTTAGCGCTGCCAGTTGGCCAGGGCTTCGAAGATCCGGTTGCTCACGCCCCGTGCCTCGCCCGCGGAGACCTTGAAGTCGTTGAACATCGTCGAGACCGCCAGCAAGTCGCCGCTCGCGTTGACCACGTAGCCGGAGAGCGACGAGCGGCCGGTCAGCGAGCCAGTCTTGGCATGCACGTTGCCCTCGGCCTTGGTGCCCTTCATGCGGCTGGCCAGCGTGCCGTCGACGCCGGCGACCGGCAGGCTGTCGTAGAAGATGTCGCGCATCGGGTGGTCGGCCATGGCCAGCAACACGCCCATGATCGCCTGCGCGGTCAGCTGGTCGCGGCGCGAGAGGCCGGAGCCGTCGTTGATCGTCAGCAGGCTGTCATCGATGCCGAACTTGGCCAGGAACTCGCGCACCGCCTGCGCCCCGGAGGCCGCGCTGCCGTCGCGGTTCAGCTGGTAGCCCAGCTCGCGGTTGTACATCTCGGCCCAGAGGTTGTCGCTGCGCTTCATCATGCCGCGCAGGCTGACCCGCAGCGGCTCGGACTCGAAGCGCGCGATCTCGTCCGCGCCGACCGGCCAGTGGCCGACATCGGGTCCACCCTCGACCGTCACGCCCGCGTCACGCAAGAAGTCGGTGAAGACCGTCGCGCAGTAGAGCGGGACGTTGGCCACGGCCATGCCCTGGCTCCACGACGCGCCGACGCGCAGCGGCACCCGCCCGGAGACCACCGTCTGCCCGGTCGCCGGGTCGCGGCTCCACTCGATGCTCGCAGTGATACCCTCGGCGCCGGTCGTCAGCCGGTTGATCGGGCGCACGAAGCTGCTCTCGGGCGAGAAGCTGACCTCGGCCGGCTCGCCCACCGCGTCGCCCGGCCGCACCGTCACGTCGATCTGGTTGCGCGCCAGGGCGATGCCCCAGACCTCCGCGCCGTAGTACCAGAGGGTGTCGTCCTCGGTCCAGCCCTCGGGGAACTTGTCGCGGTAGCGGTGCGCATCACAGATGACCGAGCCGCTGACCCGCGTCACACCGGCCGCGCGGACCGACTCGGCGAGCTGGCGTAGCTGCGCCAGGTCGAGCGCCGGGTCACCGCCGCCGACCAGCCAGAGGTTCTCGACCGTGCCGTCAACCGCCGGTGCGGCGCGGACCGTGGTGAAGAACTGATACTCGCCGCCCAGCCGATCGAGGATCGCCGCGCCGGTGAGGATCTTCATGTTGCTCGCGGGGATCAGCGGCAGCTCGGGGTTGTGGCTGTAGAGCACCGGTCGCTCGCGCGGCTGGTAGTGCAGGAAATTGAGCCCCGCCGCGCCCGCGTCGTACGCGCCGACCGCCTGCACCAGCACCGTGACGCTAGCGTCGGCCATCGCCGCGCCGGTCACCGCGGCGTCGAGCTCTGCCTTGACCTCCGGCGACAGGGCCAGCGGTGGCTCAACCGCCCAGGCCGCAGCGCACAGCAGGATACTCAGCAACCAGGCGGACGACAGGCGCTTGACCACGGTATATCTCCAGCAGATCCAACCCGGACCGGACGGAGGGGAGCCGGTCGGGTGGTGCGTCTATTCCCACTGTCGCCATGATACGGGCCGGAGTCAACCCGCGGGCAGCCTAGGTGCCGTGCTGCCAGCTACGCAGATAAGCCTCCTGCTCGGCGGTCAGCACGTCGATCGTCACGCCCATGGCCTCGAGCTTGAGCCGCGCGATCTCGGCGTCCAGGTCGGCCGGCACCGGGTAGACGGTGTTCTGCAGGCCGGCGCCATGCTGCTTCATGTACTCGGCGGAGAGCGCCTGGTTGGCGAAGCTCATGTCCATGACCGACGCCGGGTGGCCCTCGGCCGCGCCCAGGTTGACCAGCCGCCCCTCGGCCAGGACGTAGATCCGGCGGCCGTCGGGCATATTGTACTCCTCGACGAACGGGCGCGCCTCGCGCCGGCTGGCGGCCATCTGGCCCAACGCGGCGAGGTCCAACTCGTTGTCGAAGTGGCCGCTGTTGCAGACGATGCAGCCGTCCTTCAGCGCGCGCCAGTGGATATCGCGGACGACCGACATGTCGCCGGTCAGCGTGCAGACGATGTCGGCGATCGGCGCCGCGTCGATCATGGGCATCACGCGGAAGCCGTCCATCACCGCCTCGATCGCGCGCAGCGGGTTGACCTCGGTGACGATGACGTTGGCGCCCATGCCGCGCGCCCGCGTCGCCACGCCGCGCGCGCACCAGCCGTAGCCGGCGACGACGAACGTGCGGCCGGCCAGCAGGATGTTGGTCGCGCGCAGGATGCCGTCGATCGTGCTCTGGCCCGTGCCGTAGCGGTTGTCGAAGAAATGCTTGGTCTGCGCGTCGTTGACCGCGATCACCGGGTACTGCAGCGCGCCCTCGGCGGCCATCGCCTTGAGCCGGATGACGCCGGTCGTCGTCTCCTCGGTCCCGCCGCGGATGCCCTCGAGCTTGTCGCGCCGGTCGGTGTGGACCAGGTTGACCAGGTCGCAGCCGTCGTCCATCGTCATCGTCGGCGACGCGTCGGCCACCGCGTTCAGGTGGCGGTAGTAGCTGTCGCGGTCCTCGCCCTTGATCGCAAACGTCGGGATGCCGTACTCGGCGACCAGCGCCGCGGCGACCTCGTCCTGGGTGCTGAGCGGGTTGGACGCGCAGAGGTAGACCTCCGCCCCGCCCGCCTGTAGCGTCAGCGCCAGGTTCGCCGTCTCGGTCGTCACGTGCAGACAGGCGGCAAGCACCTCGCCGGCCAACGGCTTCTCGGCGGCAAAGCGCGCCTTGATCTGGCGCAGGACGGGCATCTCGGTCTCGGCCCAGGTGATCCGGTCAACCCCGGCGCGCGCCAGGCCCAAATCCTTAACATCGTGCGGAACGGTGGTGGACAAGTCGGTTTCTCCTAACGAATCGCGGGGCGCCACGCTGCGGTGCGGCGCAGGCTAAGGGGCATCGTGCCGCGCACCTCGCCAAGCGCGCGGCGCGCGCCGTGCTCGGTGCGGGGGCTCAGGTTTGCTTGTAGAACTCCTGCACCGCACTCGCGACCGCCTGCACCTCGTCCGCGCCAACGATCTCGGGGGCAATCGGCAGGGCCAGGATGCTGCTCGCGACGTGCTCGCTGACCGGCAGCCGGCCACGGTGGTACTTGCGGTAGATACTCTGCTGGTGCAGGGGCAGCGGGTAGAAGATCGCCGAGTCGATACCCCGGGTCTTCAGGTGCTCGCGCAGGCCGTCGCGGTCCTCGGCGACGATCGAGTATTGGTGCCAGACGTGGGTGTTGCCCGGCGCCAGGGTCGGCCGCTGGATGAACGGCACGTCGGCGAGCAGGTCGTTGTACAGCGTAGCGTTGGCCTGGCGCGCCGCGGTGTAGGCCGGCAGCCCGGTCAGCTTGACGCGCAGGAAGGCGGCCTGCAGCTCGTCGAGGCGGCTGTTGAAGCCGTCGAGCAGGTAGAAGTAGCCGTCGGCGCGGCCGTGGACGCGCAGCAGGCGCAGCTTCTCGGCCAGCGCGGCGGAGTTGGTCAGGATCATCCCGCCGTCGCCCGCGCCGCCCAGGTTCTTGGTCGGGTAGAACGAGAGGCAGCTCATGTCGCCCAGCGAGGCCAGCCCGCGGCCGTTCTGGGTCGCGCCGATCGCCTGCGCGGCATCCTCGATCACGGCCAGCCCGCGGCGCTCGGCCAACCAGCGCAAGGGTTCCATATCGGCCATTTGCCCGAACAGGTGGACCGGGAGGATCGCCCGCGTGCGGCGGGTCACCGCGCGCTCGACCTGGGCTGGGTCGATACACCAGGTCTGCGGGTCGATATCGACGAAGCGCGGCTTGGCGCCGAGGTGGGTGATCGCCTGCGCGGTGGCGACGTAGGTGAAACTGGTGGTGATGACTTCGTCGCCCGGACGCACGCCGGCGGCCGAGAGGGTCAGGACCAGGGCATCGGTCCCGCTGGCCACGCCCACGGCGTGCGCGCAGCCGGAGTACTCGGCGATGCTCTGCTCGAGTGCCTCGACCTCGGGGCCGAGGATGAACCGCCCACCCTGGATCACCCGCCCCATCGCCGCGAGGATCTCGGGCATGTACGGCAGGTTCTGGGCGTTGATGTCCTGCAGTCGGATTCTCATTGCTGCTGCTCCCGGATCAGCCGGACCCGCACCGTCGCGGCAACACACCGTGCGATCTGCGCGACTACTGTCCGTGTCTCTTGGAGCAGCGCGCGGACCCAAGAGTTCGCGCCACGCTCCACCCACCGACTAGTCGTCATCCTACCACGGATCAGCCCAAGGGCAATCGTTCGGCTCGGCCTTTCCGAAGCCTTCTGGCAACACCGCGTTATCCTTATATAGACAAGCCCACGATGTTTGGAGTCACCCTGCGTGTCGTTGGATGAGACCCTAGCCAATCTGCCCGTCAGCCCGGGCTGTTATCTGCTCCGCGACGCGCGGGGCAAGGTCCTCTATGTCGGCAAGGCCTCCAACCTCCGCAACCGCGTGCGCAGCTACTTCCAGCCCGGCGCCGTCCACTCCCCGCGCATCGCCGCCCTGGTCGAACGCGTCGCTGACCTCAACGTGATCGTCTGCTCCTCCGAGGTCGAGGCGCTAATCCTCGAGGCGACGCTGATCAAGCGCCACCGCCCGCGCTACAACGTCCGCCTGCGCGACGACAAGCGGTACCCCCTACTGAAGTTCACCAACGAGCCCTTCCCCCAGCTCGTCGAGTGCCGCCAGAGGATCAACGACGGCGCCCAATACTTCGGCCCGTACACCAACTCCGCGGCGATGCGCGCGCTCGAACGGCTCATCCGCCGCCTCTACCACATCCGCCGCTGCACCATTCCGCTCAACCCCTCGGCCAACGCCCGGCCCTGCCTCGACTACCACCTGGGCCTCTGCGACGGGCCCTGCGCCGGGCTGATCACGCCCGAGGAGTACGCGCTCAAGGTCGAGGCCGCGGCCCGCCTGCTGCGCGGCCAGACCGATGACGTGCTGGCCCAGCTCGACGCCGACATGGCCGCCGCGGCCGCCGAGCTCGACTTCGAACGCGCCGCCGAGCTGCGCGACCTAGCCGCCGACGTGCGCCAGGCGACGATCACCCAGCACGTGGTCACCCACCGCGCCGACGACGCCGACGTGCTCGCCGTCGCCCAGCACGAGGACGTCGCCTGCGTCAAGGTCCTCTTCGTCCGCCAGGGCCGCGTCCTCGGCGACCACGACGCGATCCTCGAAGGCACGCTGCGCGACTCGGCCGACGTGCCGCTGCGCGCGTTCATCAGCGCCTTCTACGCCGACATGGACCATCCGCCGCGCGCGCTGTGGCTGTCCAACCCGATCGAGGACCCGGCCGCCGTCGCCCGCTGGCTGAGCCAACGCGCCAGCCACAGCGTCGAGGTCACCGTGCCCGAACGCGGCGCGCGCCGGGCGGTCATGGACCTGGCCCGCCAGAACGCCGAGGAGGCGCTGCGCCAGTGGCTCGCCGACCGCGACCAGCAGCGCCAGCGCGCCGAGGCCGCCCTGGCCGACCTGGGCGACGTGCTGCGACTGCCGCGCACGCCGTTCCGCCTCGAATGCTTCGACATCGCCACCCTCGGCGGCGGCCACAGCGTCGGCTCGATGGTCGTCTTCGTGGACGGCCGCGCCTCGAAGAAGGATTACCGCCAGTTCCGCATCCGCGAGCCGGCCGACGCGCCGAACGACTACGAGATGATGCGCGAGGTGCTCACCCGCCGGCTGACCCGCGCGGCCGAGGGCGACCCGCGCTTCCTGCCGCTGCCCGACCTGCTGCTGGTCGATGGCGGCAAGGGCCAGCTCGGCGTGGCCCAGGCGGTTGCCGCGGAGCTGGGTTTCCAGCAGGTGCCGCTGGCCGCGCTGGCCGAGCGCTTCGAGCACATCTACCTGCCCGGCCGCTCCGAGCCGGTCGTCCTCGCCCAGCGCGCGCCGGCCCTGCGGCTGCTGCGCGCCCTCCGCGATGAGGCGCACCGCGTGGCCAACACCTTCACCGCCCGCCTGCACCGCGCGGGCACGCTGCGCTCCGTGCTCGACGACATCCCCGGCGTCGGCGCCCGCCGGCGAACCGCCCTGCTGACCCACTTCCGCTCGACCGATGCGATCGCCGCCGCCAGCGTCGAGGATATCGCCGCCGTCCCCGGCCTCAATCTCCCGGTGGCCGAGACAATCAAGGCCTACCTGGCCGAGCGTAACAAGGTTCCCGACTGGGAGACACCGCTCCCTGAGTCCACCCCTGGTAGCCAACAGTAAGGAGTCCACCATGCTGAAGGTCGGCGATACCGCCCCCGCGTTCGACAGCCTCGACACCCAAGGCCAGCCCATCAGCCTCGCCCAGTTCGCTGGGCGGCCGCTGGTGCTCTACTTCTACCCGAAGGACCGCACCCCCGGCTGCACCACCGAA
>DHNJ01000038.1:19084-19539 GCA_002409445.1 Armatimonadetes bacterium UBA5419
CACCCCCGGCTGCACCACCGAAGCGCGCGACTTCCGCGACCTGCGGTCCGAGTTCGAGGCGCTCGGCGCAGCGATCGTCGGCGTCAGCCGCGACAGTGTCGCCAGCCACCAGAAGTTCACCGAGGTCGAGTGCCTGCCGTTCAACCTGATCGCCGATACCGACGAGAGCGTCTGCCAGGCCTACGGGGTGATCGGCGAGAAGGTGTCCTTCGGCAAGACCTCGATCGGCCTCATCCGCACCACCTACCTGATCGATGCGGAGGGCAAGATCGCGCAGGTCTGGAGCCCGGTCACCGTCAAGGATCACGCTGCCGTCGTACTCGAGGCGGTCCGCAAGCTCGCCTGATGACCCTCGGGCGCGCCGCGCTGCTCCTGTTCGCCTGCCTCCTCGGCGCCCTCGGCGTCGGCTGCGTCGATACCCCGCCCACGCCGGCGGAGCGCGCGACGCCGGCGCG
>DHNJ01000018.1:0-365 GCA_002409445.1 Armatimonadetes bacterium UBA5419
CGCCACCGGGCCGCGTGCTCGCCGGCGGGTCCGCGCCTAGACCCGCGGCCTCGCTCGTGGCAAACGGGTCGGTCGCCGGCAGCGGCGGGTTGATCTGTAACACTCCAGGGGCGAGACATGTGCTCAGCTCCACTTCTCGGGCCGCGTCCTCAGCCCCCCAGGCGACCACCATCCGCACGCGCAGCAGGCCTTCGGTCTCCGTCGGTTCGATGATCGAGTGCCAGCGGTAGGCCTGGTCCTCGCCCTCGAACTGGCCCTGCTCCTCGCCGGTGGTCAGCTCCGGGTCCAAGACAACTTCGTTCAGCCGGCTCTCGGCCAGCCGCAGCGCGCTCGCGCGGGCGCGGTCGTCGGCGGCCTGGCGCTGG
>DHNJ01000018.1:503-3452 GCA_002409445.1 Armatimonadetes bacterium UBA5419
GTCGTCGGCGGCCTGGCGCTGGCTCTGGGCGACCAGCTGCAAGACGCCGGTCAGGCCGATGCCCAACACCGCGAGGGCCACGAGGACCTCGAGCAGCGTGAACCCTAGCCGGCCGCGCGCGCGTCTCATGGTGTCTCCTCGGCCACCCGCGCCAACTCGTCGAACGACTCCGCCTCACCCGGCGCGAGCACGCGCGAGGTGCCCAGCACGCCGCGCACCTGCACCGCCAGCCGCGCCCCGGCCCCGTCCTCGAGGATCACGAACCAGTCCTCGGCCGACCCGTTCGGCGCGAACAGCAGCTCGTCGGCCTGCGCGCTATCGGCGGCCAGGCTGCGCGCGAAGCTCACCCCGTCGGGCAGCCGCAGCGGCCCGGCGCCGGTCCGCCGGACATCACGCCACTCCAGCTCGCTCTGCGCGTCGTCCGCGCCCAGCTCCTGCAGCGTGCTGCTGCCCTCGACCGGGTCCAGCTGGACCCGCGCCCAGGTGTTGTGGCTGACCGCCAGCTCGCGCGCCAGGCGGACCTGGCCCAGCAGCCCGCGGGTGCCCGCCCGCAGCCGCCCGCTGCGGCCCAGGCCGCCGAGCGAGGGCACCAGCGCACCGGCCATGATGACCATGATCGCCATCACCACCACCAGCTCGATGATGGTGTAGCCCCGCCTGCGCAGCCGGTTATTGCGGCGTATCATCGTCCCAGATACTGATGTCCTCGTCCTTGACGGCGGTGCCGCCCGACCGCCCATCGGCGCCCAGGCAGATCAGGTCGTAGTCGCGGCCGTCGGGGCCGGGGTTGACGTACACATACTCGTTACCCCAGGGGTCGCGGAAATTGCGCTGGGTCAGGAACGGACCGCCGCCCGAGCGCCACTTGTTCTGCTGCGCCGCCTCGAGGCCCGTCGGCGCGACCAAGGCGGTCAGGCCCTGCTCGGTCGTCGGGAACTCGGCCATCGCGTTGTTGTACGCCTCGAGCCCGATCGAGATCGCCTGCATGTCCGTGCGCGCACGGCTGGCCCGCGCCTGATCGGCCCGGTTAGCCACGTAGAAGGTGATGCTGCCGGCCAGGATGACCATGATCACCATGACCACCAGCAGCTCGATCAGGGTCAAGCCCGCCTGTCGTCGACGACGCAATACACGCTGCATCAATACGCTCCCTACTTCACTTAACCCACGACGGCCGCGGGTCGGTTCTCTTCACTGCCGCGCACCGCGCGGGGCCAGAGCAGCCGGTGCAACTGCAAGCCCAGCCGCGCGGGCAGCCGGTCCTCGATCAGCCAGCCAGCCACCTGGGCGGCCAGGGGCCAGTCGTCCAATTGGTCCAAGATTCCTGAGGGCATGACCGGTGATAGGGTTACAGGACAGCGCTGGGTCAGCGCGTGTTCCGCGATCACCGTCCGCGCCCATTCGTAGTCCGCGCGGTCGGCGACGACGAACTTTACCTCGTCATGCGCCGCCCGCAGCCGGCCGATATTGGTCCAATCCATCTGCTCGTGCATTCCGCTGCCCGGGCACTTGAGATCGAGGCTGACCCCCACCCGCGGGTCCAGCCCGGCGATGCTCAGGCTACCCGAGGTGTTCACCGTCACCGCGTAGCCCGCGTCGCACAGCGCGGCCAGCAGCGCCGGCGTGCCCCGCTGCAGCAGCGGCTCGCCCCCCGTCACCTCGACCCGCGGCGCGCCCATCGCCGCCACGCGCGCCAGCACCTCGGCCACGCCGAGCCGCTCGGGCGGCAGCATCTCGCCCGCCTTCCAGCTGTAGGTGGTGTCGCACCAGACGCAGGCCAGGTTGCAGCCGGCCAAGCGCACGAACGCGCAAACCTCGCCCGCATGGACCCCCTCGCCTTGCAGGCTGAGGAAAAACTCGATCACGGCCAGTGGTTGTGTCGCGGCGGGCATCTTAACCCCCATGGTACACCGTGAACCTCAGCGCTCCGGTGCCCGCGCGTGCCATAATGAGTCCATAATGCGTCTCGGCCGTACGCGAGTTCTGTGGATTCTGGGCCTGGTGGCGGCCATTGCCGCCGTCGTCTGGCTGCTGCGGCCCGCGCCCACCGCGCGGGAGGGCATCGCCGCCTCGCTGGCCGAGTTCCAGCGCGCGCTGGCCGAGGGCCAGAACAACGACGCGCTCGACATCGTCTCCCGCAGCTTCCAGGGCGACGGCTACACCCGCGGCGACGCGGCCCGCGGCCTGCTCTCGCTGCGCCGGACCTGGGGCAGCGTGCGGCTGAACATCGCCAACCTCGAGGTCTACCCCGACCCCGGCGGCGCCACAGCCGTCGCCCTGATCGACTTCAGCCTCAGCGGCGTCTCCACCGCCGGCACCGCCCGCAGCATCGGCGAACGCGAACCCCTCCGCGTCAGCACCACCTGGGCCCGCGAAGGCAGCACCTGGCGCTGCGTCGGCCTCTCCGCCCTGCCCAATCCCGTCTACGAGAGCTTCTGGTAAGGCCGGCCAGCGGCTACTTCCGCTGGTAGATGCGGATCTCGGGCAGGATGTACAGCCAGTCGTGCTGCCGGCTGCCGAGGCTGCTCTCGGTCCAGCCCGGGGCGATCCGCAGCGTGCTGTCGAACGACTGGACCAAGGTGTAGTCGGCGATCAGCTCCGCCCAGCGCTCGGGCTCGGCCCAGTAGCGCTCCAGGCGCTTGTGCTCGTTGACCACCAGCCACGCGGGCGGCGCCGCGGGCCAGGCCTCCGGGTCGGAGTGCAGGTCCCAGGGGCTGGTGTCGAAGTCGGGGTTGGGCCGGTTGGTGTTGTTCGGCCGCAGCGGCACCGACCAGAACCAGGTCCGCTCGATCTCGCCCACCGCCGCGCCCGCGGGAATGTTGGCCCGGCACCAGGCGAGCGCCCGGTCGCGCGCGTCCGCGCCGTTCATCAGCCCGACCAGCGCCCACGAACGCAGCGCCGGCCCCGCTAGCAGCAGCCCCGCCAGCGCCCACGGCAGCCACCGCCGCG
>DHNJ01000285.1 GCA_002409445.1 Armatimonadetes bacterium UBA5419
CGCCGCGCGGCGCGGCCGGGCCGGCGACAATCTCGGGTAGGTCCGCGGGGCGGCTGGCGGCGCGGCCGGGGAGGGGGACGGCCGGCGCGTCGCTCTCGGCGAGCAGGCGGTCGGCGGGGACGGCGCGCTGGGCGGCGTGGGCCCGGGCGCGCTCGGGCCGGAGGGTGGCGCCGGCGAAGCTGAACCAGGCGCCGCGAGCGAGTAGCTGGGGCACGAGTTCGGCCGATCCGTTGTACGCGTGTAGTAGAAAGCGCGGTGGCCGATGCGCATCAAGGTGCGTTAGCAGCGGCTGCCAGGTGCGTACGGCGTGGATCATCGCCGGCCGCTCGAGCTCGGCGGCGAGCGCCAGCTGGGCGGCGAACGCGGCTTCTTGCTGGGGCCAGGGCGCGCCGTGGCGGGTGCGGTCGAGGCCGATCTCGCCGACCGCGCTGGGCTGCGCGAGCAGCGCCGCGCGTAGCTCATCGAGCCAGGGGCCCGGTGCCGCAGCCCAGTAAGGGTGCAGGCCGAAGCATGGGACGACGGCCGAGTCGGCGGTGGCCAGGCGCGCGCCCAGCGGCCAGTTGGCCGGCTGGGTGCCGCAATGGACCAGCACGGCGAGGCCCGCGGCGCGCGCGTCGGCCAGTGCGGCGAACCCGTCGTGGGGCGGGATGTCGTGCAGGTGGCAGTGCGCATCGCACCAGTGGCTGGGGGCGGCCGGTGGCATGGAATTAGTGTACCTGGTTACAGGGAAGGTATGACCAGGCGGGTTGCGAAGCGGACCCCTAAGTGTGGGCCGCTTCGCGCGGAGGAGAGGACAGATGAAGGTACGACGTTGGTTGCTGGTGGGGGTTGCGGCGGCGCTGTTGGCGTCCGTGGCGGCATGGGCCCAGGGCGGCGTCGTGCGCTGGCAGGCGCCCGATCTGGACGCCAAGTTCCTCCGCGAGGAGGCGCTGACCTACTTTGGCGAGCTGCCCGACCTGATGCCCGGTGCCGAGGGCGACACGCCGGACCTGATCGAACTGGGTCGGCGGCTGTACCACGAGACGGCGGTCTCGATCAACCGCACGCAGAGCTGCAACACCTGCCACCGGCTCGACGAGGGCATCGCCGGCGTCGACAACCTGCCGACCTCGCCGGGGGCGGAGGGTCTGTTTGGCGAGCGCAACTCGCCGACGGTGCTGAACGCCGGGTTCCAGTTCGTCCAGTTCTGGGATGGCCGCGAGCCTGACCTGGCCCACCAGGCGCTCGGCCCGCCGCTGAACCCGATCGAGATGGGCATGCCGAGCGAAGAGGTCGCGGTCGACCGGCTGATCGAGGCGGGCTATGAGCCGGCCTTCCGCGCGGTGTTTGGTCCGGGCGACGCGCCGGTGACCTACCAGCGGTTCGGCGAGGCGATCGCCGCGTTTGAGCGGACGTTGGTCAGCCGCGGCCGGTTCGACGACTGGCTCGCGGGCAACGACGACGCGATCACGCCGACCGAACTGTGGGGCCTGCACGAGTTCATCGACACCGGTTGCATCACCTGCCACGCGGGCCCCGTGCTCGGTGGCGAGATGTTCCAGAAGATGGGCTTGGTCGAGGAGTGGCCACATCAGGCCGACCAGGGCGTCTTCACGGTGACCGCGCTGGACGATGACAAGATGATGTTCAAGGTGCCGATGATGCGCAACATCATCCTCACCGCGCCGTACCTCCACGACGGCAGCATCGAGACGGTCGCGGAAGTCGTGGACATCATGGCTCGCTACCAGTTGGGCGAGAAGCTGAGCCACGGCCAGCGCGAGGCGCTGATCGGCTTCCTGACGACGCTGAGCGACAAGAGCCGGACAAGCCCGCCGGCGCCGGTGCTGGACGCGCCGAACTGGTCGGTCGAGGGGCACGCGGCGCAGCTGGCTGCGGTCGCTAGTCTGCCGGCCGAGCGCGCGGAGCTGGTGCAGTATGGCTACCAGCTGCTGACCGACACGCCGAACGTGGTCGGGCCGAACGCGCCCGCGGGCAGCCCGCGCTACAGCAAGGCCGACCTGGCCTGCCGCAACTGCCACCTCGGCGTCGGCACCCAGCCCTACGGCGTGCCGTGGGTCGGCGTGACCAGCCGCTACCCGGTCTACCGCGCGCGCCAGGGCCGCATGGGCGACCTGGGCGACCGGGTCAACGAGTGCTTCACGCGCTCGATGAACGGCTCGCCGCTGCCGCGCGACTCGCGCGAGATGCAGGCGATCCTCGCGGTCTTCGAGCACCTGAGCCGGCCTGAGCTGAACCTGCCCGAGAAGATGACCGGCACCGGCGTGGGCCGCATCGTCGAGCCGAATCGCGCCGCCGACCCGCTGGCCGGCGAGGCGATCTACAAGATCCACTGCCAGAGCTGCCACGCCGCGGATGGCTCGGGCTACGATGGTCAGACGGCGCTGGCTCGGCCGGCGACCAACGTCGAGACCGGCGGCCGCATGCGGCTGGGTAGCGTGATGCCGGAGCTGGTCCTGGGCCGCATGGGGCCGGCGACGCCCCCGCCCTGGGGCCTGGGCTCCAACAACAACGGCGCGGGCATGGCGCGGGTGCTCACCCTGGCCCCGTTCATCCACCACAACATGCCCTTCGGCGCGACCTGGGCGCGGCCCACGTTGAGTGCGGCGCAGGCGTATGATGTGGCCGCCTACATCAACAGCGGCAAGCGCTGGGTCTTCCCAAACCTGAGCGCGGACTACCCGAACCGCGCGGAGAAGCCGATCGACACGGTCTACGGGCCGTATGCCGACACCTTCTCCCGCGAGCAGCACAAGTACGGCCCGTTCGCGCCGATCCGCGAGTTCTACGGGAAGTAGGCCGGACACCGGACGAGGGTTCGAGGGGCGGAGGGCATCGGCTCTCCGCCCCTTGGAATCTGGGGCCTTGCGGCCCGGAACTAACACCGCAGCCGTACACTCTTACGTAGGTAGCTATGCGGAACAAGGCTGTCGTACTGCTGGTCGTTCTCTCGTCCCTGGCCGCGGCCAGCGTCGAGCTCACCCCCGCCGATCGCGACGGTCCCCTGCGGCTGCACAACGAGTTCCCCTTCACCAGCGTCTTCCTGGCCACCGCGCCGCTCGACGCCCGCATCCCGACCCGCGAACGCCTCGAGGTCGGCCTGAGCGTGGCCAATATCTACGCTATCCCGTACGCTGCGATCACCACGCCGGCGGGCCAGGCTTGGCTCAAAGAGCCCGAGAAGTCGACCTTCGATCAGGCTGGCCTGGCCGAGTGGGCCGCGGGCAATGGTGGGCGCTCGGTCTACCTGGCCGACACCGAGCAGATCCGCCTCGACCTGACCTACACCCGGCCGTTCGGCCGCCGCGCGCTGGTCGAGGTCGAGGTGCCGCTCAAGGCCTACTCGGGCGGTGTGCTCGACCCGCTGATCTACGGCTGGCACAGCGCCTTGGGCTTCGCCGACGCCTACCGCCACCACACGCCGAACAACGTGCAGCAGGTTTTCTTCGCCCGCGGCAACGAGAGCCTGGCGCTCAACGCAGCACGCGGCCCGCGGCTGGGCGACACGACCGTCCGCGGCCTGTACCAATTCTGGCGCAGCGGGGAGCGCGGGATGTCGCTGGCCGGCTCGGCGACGCTGAAGCTGCCCACGGGCAGCAGCAGCCAGCTGATGGGTAGCGGCTACGTCGAGGGCGGGCTCGGCCTCCACGCGACCCAGGAGCTCGGCCGGCTGACGCTGTACGGCACCGCCGGCTTCAACCTGCACCCGGGCTGGGCGGCGATCCCCAGCGCGCGGGTGCGCTCGGCGTTCGACCTGCACGGCGGCGCGCAGTGGCGCTTCGGCGACCGCTTCGCTGTGCTCGGCGCGCTAGCGCTCTACGGCAGCCCGCTGGACGAGGGCGGCCGCCGCAGCCTCGGCCAACCCGCCAGCCTCTACTCAATCGCCGGCCGTTGGAGCTGGGACCGCTACAGCGTCGAGTTCGGGATGCTCGAAAACATCGTCCGCAACAACAACAGCCACGACTTCGGCCTGTACAGCAAGCTGCGGGTAAACTTCTAGGCCGGCTCGTCCGGCGCAGCCCAGTCCAGGCGCATGACAATCGCGTCGTCGGGCGGATCCCAGTAGTAGGCGCGTCGCTTGCCCAGGACGTAGAAGCCGAAGCTCGCGTAGAGGTGCTGCGCGGGCTCGTTCTTGGTGCGCACCTCGAGATAGGCCGCGGTCGCCCCCAGCTGCTTCAGCCGCTCGACCAGCGCGGTCAGCAGCGCGCGCCCGGCGCCCCGCTGGCGGCACCGGGCGTCGACGGCGATGTTGGTAATGTGCCCTTCATCGAGCACGACATTGGCGGTGGCGAAGCCGACCAAACCCTCTGCGTCTTCCAGCACGAGGATCGCATGCCGCGGGTCGGCGAGTTCGGTGCGGTAGCTCAGGCTCGAGATCGTCGCGTGGAAGCAGGCCCACTCGAGTCGGCGGATGGCGTCGATGTCGGCCTCCACCGCCGGGCGCGGGCGCCACGGCTCACTCGGCGTCGGCATGGCTCGGCCCGCCCGCGCGCGCGAAGACCTGGCCCAGGCGCATCTCGGGCTCGGAGGGGTGCACGTACAGCGGCGTGAGGCCGGCCAGCGCGTGACGCTCGCCGGCGGCCAGGCGGGCCAGGGCCAGGTCGCCGAGGACCGCGGCGCGCGGCGTGTCGAAGACCGCCCGCTCGA
>DHNJ01000100.1:0-836 GCA_002409445.1 Armatimonadetes bacterium UBA5419
GCGGCCGCTGGGCACCGGCGGCACGTCCCCGCCGCTGCCCAGCGGCCGCCACCGCTCGCCCACGTCCTTCACCCCGTCGATCACCGTCTTGGGGTCCAGGCCGGGCAGCTCGTAGCGCTCGCGGTGCCAGGTCAGCCGGCTTTGCATCTCGCCGGTCACCGGGTCCAGCTCGCGGCGGAAGGTGAAGTCGCGGCCCGACGGCGCGGCGGGCACGCGCAGGACCTCATACGGCCCCTCGCCCGGCGGCGCGCCGATCCACAGCCCGCGGTCCAGCAGCTCGCGTTCGGCCAGCTCCGCCTCGTAGTCCGTGGTCATGTAGTCCTGGTCGGCCTCGGCCCACGGCTCGTCGTCGCCCACCTCGACCCACAGGCATTGGCAGTTCGGGTGGAGCGGAGGGTTGTACCGCCGGGCCAGGTCCGAGTCGGCCAGGAAGATCTTCCCGTCGAGGCTCTGGCACAGCTCGCAGCTCTCGCCAATCGCGCTGTACGCCACGCGCCTCGATCCGCCGATGGTAGGCGCGCTCAGCCGCTCTTCGTTGGTCGCCTCGACGACCAGGATCGACCCAGCCATCTCGATCTGCTTGGGCCAGTCCGAGCGGTCAGGCATTCAGCCCCTCGACGATCTCGGCCGCCGCCTGGTCCAGGTCGACCGCCAGCCGCCGGTTGACCACGGTCACGTAGCGCGCGGCGATCTGCTCGACCGTCTGGCCGGCCATGTCTGTCGTCGACGTGACCGAGCCGAGGGGCGAGAAGCTGCTCAGTCTTGCCTCGACCTTCGCTGCGCTCCAGCCGAGTTTGCGGATGCGGACAGGACTGTCCGCGGTCCCGGGCGGGGTG
>DHNJ01000100.1:1011-3622 GCA_002409445.1 Armatimonadetes bacterium UBA5419
GCGGCGCTGCCGCCGGAGCGGCGGCGGTACAACTCGGTGGCCCGCGGCCCCGCCCGCACCCTTGACGCGCGCTCGGCGAATCGTGTAGCCTGAACGCGGTCATGCGATTACCTGATTTCCGGCGTTGGTTTGGCCGGCGCCGGGCGCCGCAGGGCACGCGCGAGGAGGCGCTGGCGCTGCAGCCGGTGCGCAACCCGGCGATCGAGTGGACCGTCCAGGACTCGGGGCTCGTGCTGCTGACGGTGCCGTTGGCGCGGCGTGGTTGGCTCAAGGTGGCCAGCGTCCTGGTGCCCGCGCCCGAGTCGAAGGGTGTCGAGCTGGACGAGGTCGGCTCGGCCATCTGGCAGTGGTGCGATGGACAGACGCCGGTCGCCGAGCTGGTGGCGCGTCTGACCGCGGAGCATCGGCTGAACGCGCGCGAGGCGGAGGTCTCGCTGACGCAGTTCCTGCAGACGCTGGCCAAGCGCCGCTTCATCGGCCTGCAGGTCGCGCCGGAGGAACTGGCCGCGGCGGAGGGCGAGGGCGCGGGCGAACCGGCGCCGGGCGAGAAGGCTTCGGGCCCAACGGTGGCGAAAGAAGGGTCGCGCGCACGTGGCAAGCGCCGGCGGTAGGCTGGCGGCGCGCACGGATAGCCGGAGACGGTGGATGGCAGACGACACGAACACAACAGGTCACGACCCGGTGGACGAGGTTGACGCCTCGGCCGCGCCGATCGATGCAGCGGCCTTGGCCGAGACCGAAGCCAAGCACGAACTGCTCGAGGGCCTGACCGAGAAGGAACGCCGCGCGTTGCTC
The DNA here is from genome assembly GCA_002409445.1 of Armatimonadetes bacterium UBA5419. Classification (GTDB taxonomy): domain Bacteria; phylum Armatimonadota; class UBA10988; order UBA10988; family UBA10988; genus UBA10988. The sequence continues at coordinate 1,807 of DHNJ01000100.1, forward strand.
GCCGGCGACCGGGTCGAGGCGCTGAGCGAAGACGAGATCCGCTCGCGGCTGGTCGCCAGCGACTCGGGCGACACGCTGGGCCATGAGGACCTAGTCCAGGGCATGGAGCGCGAGCTGTCCGCGCAGACCCAGGTCATCGACCTGCTCAGCGACCAGCGCGAGCCCGAAGGTCTGAACATCGCCAAGGTGCTCGATAGCTCGGTCATCGACCTGAGCATGCTCATGGCCCGCCAGGTCCACGACAAGACCGCCGATATCATCGGTCCCAAGGCCTCCGCCGAGCGCCGCGAGCACGTCAAGGACGAGATCTCCTTACCGAACGCGAAGGCCATCGAGATGTCGGTCAAGAGCGTCCGTCAGCGGCTCGGCCGCGTGGCGATCACCGGCTCGTCGATCTTCCTGGGCATCGCCTTCTTCGCCTCCGTCCGCACGACCGCCCTGTGCCTGCAGGCCGCGGGCGAGGCGGGCGACTCGGGCGAGGCGGCGCGCCTGACCTGGCTGATCATCATGGCCCTGCTGGTCAGCGTCGTGGGCATCTGCAACTCGATGCTCATGGCGGTCACCGAGCGCTTCCGCGAGATCGGCACGATGAAGTGCCTCGGCGCGCTCGACCAGTTCATCGTCAAGCTGTTCCTCATCGAGTCCGGCGTGCTCGGCCTGCTGGCCGGCGTCTTCGGCTCGATCCTGGGCATCGCCATGATGTACCTCGTCAACACGATGCGCTACACATTCTCGTTCGCCGACGTGGTCGGTGGGTTCGGCGGCATCCTGATCCAGGGCATCTTGCTGGGCAGTATCCTCAGCGTCCTGGCCGCCATCCTGCCCGCCCGCCAAGCCGCCCGCATGCCGGCCGCCGCCGCCCTGCGCTCGACGGTCTAATCTCTAGCCCTGAAGGAAGCACACATGAGCACTGTCACCGAGGCCCCCGCACCGAGCCAACTGGCCGAGAACAAAGGCGCGTTGACCGAGGAGTACATCGTCCGCACCAAGGACCTGATCAAGCACTTCATCATGGGCGAAGAGACGGTCGAGGCGCTGAAGGGCGTCTCCGTCGACGTCTTCCGCGGCGAGTACATCTCGCTGATGGGCCCCTCGGGTTCGGGTAAGTCCACCCTGTTCAACATGATCGGCGGCCTGGACAAGCCGACCGGCGGCACCGTCTTCATCGACGAGGTCGACATGGCCCAGCTCGACGCCTACGAGCTGGCCTGGCTGCGCTGTCGAAAGATCGGCTACATCTTCCAGACCTTCAACCTCATCCCGGTCATGACCGCCCTCGAGAACGTCACCCTGCCGATGGTCTTCGCCGGCCTGACCCAGGACGAGCAGATGGAGCGCGGGCGCATGCTGATGGACACCGTCGGCTTGGGCCACCGCCTCAACAACAAGCCGGGTGAGCTCTCCGGCGGTCAGCAGCAGCGCGTGGCCATCGCCCGCAGCCTAGCCAACTCGCCCAGCATCATCCTCGCCGACGAGCCGACGGGTAACCTCGACCTCAAGACCGGCAAGGAGATCATCGAGCTGCTCCGCCGCCTCAACCAGGAGTCGGGCGTGACGGTCATCTCGGCCACCCACGACCTCAAGATGGTCGACGTCTCCGACCGCATCATCTGGATTCGTGACGGCCTGATCGACCGCGTCCAGACCCGCAGCGAACTCGGCGACCAGCTGACCGAGATGGACCACTAGGCCGGCCCTACAGCCCTACGGCTCGTCTTGGCGCAAGTGTGCGGCGGTGCGCCGTCGACGCTACATGTGACCAACAACAGCCCAGATCCACCCCCATGTGGCGTGGGCTGACAGCCCGCGACCTTAG
>DHNJ01000100.1:3808-4299 GCA_002409445.1 Armatimonadetes bacterium UBA5419
GCCGCAGCGCAGCGAAGGCCGAAACAAGGTTGTCCTTGCCATGCCCACAGATCGCCTCGCCGCCCCTCTCCTCGCTGCCCCACCATGATCCTGACGCACGGCTGAAGGAGAGGACTGATGAGTATCGCTAGACGGAAGCTGGGTGGGCAGGGGCTCGAAGTCTCGGCCCTGGGGCTGGGGTGTATGGGCCTGAGCAGCACATACGGGCCGGCGGACGACGCCGAGTCGATTCGGACCATCCACCATGCCCTGGACGAGGGGTGCGACTTCCTCGATACGGCCGAGGTGTACGGGCCGTATAGCAACGAGGACCTGCTCGGGCGGGCGCTGGAGGGGCGGCGCGAGAAGGTGACGGTGGCGACGAAGTTTGGGTTCGACATTCAGGAGGGACAGAGCGGCGCGCGGGGGGCGAACAGCCGGCCGGAGCATATTCGCCGGGCGGTCGAGGGCTCGCTGCGGCGGCTGCGGACCGACTACATCGACCTGCTCTA
>DHNJ01000100.1:4454-4639 GCA_002409445.1 Armatimonadetes bacterium UBA5419
ATCGACCTGCTCTACCAGCACCGGGTCGACCCCGACGTGCCGATCGAGGAGGTCGCGGGGACCGTGGCCGAGCTGGTCGCCGCGGGCCAGGTGCGCTATTTCGGGCTGTCCGAGGCCGGCGTGGCCAACATCCGCCGCGCCCACGCGACCCACCCGGTCAGCGCGCTGCAGAGCGAGTACTCGCT
>DHNJ01000100.1:4790-5077 GCA_002409445.1 Armatimonadetes bacterium UBA5419
GCGCTGCAGAGCGAGTACTCGCTATGGGAGCGCAACCTCGAGCCCGAGATCATCCCGCTGCTGGACGAGTTGGGCATCGGCCTGGTGCCGTTCTCGCCGCTGGGTCGCGGGTTCCTCACCGGTAGCGCCAAGCCGGCCACCGAGTACCCCGAGGGCGACTTCCGCCGCGGCGACCCGCGCTACCAGCCGGGCAACTTCGAGGCCAACATGGCCGCCGCGCAGATCGTCGCCGACGTGGCCCACGAGTGCGGCTGCCAGCCAAGTCAGGTCGCCCTGGCCTGGCTGCT
>DHNJ01000100.1:5207-5497 GCA_002409445.1 Armatimonadetes bacterium UBA5419
CAGGTCGCCCTGGCCTGGCTGCTCAACCGCGGCCCGCAGGTCGTGCCCATCCCCGGTACCCGCACCGCCGCCCACCTCGACGAGAACCTCGGCGCGCTGCGCGTCGTGCTCAACCCCGCGCAGACCGGCCGCCTCGACGCCGCGCTGGCCCCCGACCAGATCGCCGGCCCGCGCTACAGCGAGGCCTCCTACCGCCTGATCGACCGCTAGCCGCGCGCGCCCAGAGCCGCATACAGCGCCAACAGCCGCCGCGCGGTCGTCGACCAGCGGAAGGCCGCCGCGCGCGCCCG
>DHNJ01000178.1 GCA_002409445.1 Armatimonadetes bacterium UBA5419
CTGGTCGACCTCGACGGTCGCCGAGCGGACGCGCCGCGCGGGGGTGGCGGCGCTCGCCCGGCGGCCGCTGCCGCCCGGCTCGGGCAGGCTGATCGGCCCGCCGTCGGCGTTGGTCCAGCCGTCGGTGATGGTCCAGGTCAGCAGGTCCTTGCCCTGGCTGCGCGCGATCTGGCGCAGGGTCCGCATGACCCGCGGCTCCTCCCAGGAAACCAGGTAGAGGATCGGGTAGCGGGCTCGGATCAGTACGTCGAGTTCGCGCTGGCTGTCGTCCATCAGGGGCTTGCCTCCGGCCAAGGGTACTTTACGGTCTGCGTTGCGTCTCGGTCAAGCCGCCGGCCACGCGGGCGGCGCACAGGTCTCAGTCTAGGGCCAGCTCGCACCGCTCGAAGGCGAGCACGTCGACCAGGCCGCTGGGGGTCAGGCGCAGCTCGGGGATGACCGTCAGGCCGAGGAAGCCGAGCGTCATGAACGGGTCGGGCAGGGCACAGCCCAGCTCGGCGGCGGCGTCGCGGACCTCGCGCAGGCCGGCGGCGACGCTCGCCGCGTCCTGGTCGCTCCAGAGCCCGGCCAGCGGCAGCGGCAGCGCCGCGCGCAGACCGGTGTTGTCGATCGCGACCAGCCCGCCACCCAGCGCCTCGATCGCCGCGACTGCGCCGGCCAGCGCCGCGCGGCTGGTGCCGACGACGGTCACGTGGTGCGAGTCGTGGCCGACCGAGGTGGCCAAGGCGCCGGCGCGCAGGCCGAAGCCCTGGACCAGCCCGAGGCCGATCTTCGGCTCGGCGCGGTGCCGCTCGACCACGGCGCAGAGCAGCAGGTCGCGGTCCAGGTCGGCGGTCAGCCGGCCCTCGGCATCGAGCGGCGCCTCGGCGCTGCGGGCGAAGGCGGTCAGGCTGCCCGGCTCGACGCCGATCACCCGCACCGTCCCCGGCCGCGGCCGCGCGGTGAACGAGTCCGCGCGGCGGGGCGCCAGGCGCACGGTATGGCGCAGCAGGCTGTCGTCGACGGTCGGCAGCTCGACCAGGCACGCGCCGTCGCGGGCGACCTCGCGGCCACGCTGCCAGACGCGCCGCGGCCGGTAGTCCGCCAGGTCCTCGACCCAGACGACATCCGCTCGCCGGCCCGCGCCGAGCGAGCCGACCTCGCCGTCGACGCCGAAGCGCTCGGCGGTGTTGAGCGAGGCCATCTGCACCGCGGTCAGCGGGTCGACGCCGGCGGCGACGACCTGGCGGACGAGCCGGTCGATGTGGCCGTCGGTCAGCAGTTCCTCGGCGGCGAGATCGTCGCAGCAGAGGCAGAGGCGCCGCGCATTGTGGGCGTTGAGCACGGGCAGGAGCGTGGCCAGGTCGTGGCTGGCCGAGCCCTGGCGCAGGAAGACGTAGCAGCCACGGCGCAGGCGGTCGAGCGCCTCGTCGGTGCTGGTGCATTCGTGGTCGCTGTTGGGGCCGGCCAGGAGGTAGGCGTCGAGCGCCTGGCCGCGGAGGCCGGGGGCGTGGCCGTCGATCGGGCGGCCGCCGGCGGCGGCGAGCTTGGCCAGCACATCGGGCCAGCCGCCGGCGGCGCCGGGGAAGTTCATCATCTCGGCCAGGCCGAGCGCCTGCGGGTCGGCAAGTAGCTCGGCAATCTGCTCGGCGTCGAGCACGGCACCGGCGTCGTCCAGCGGCGAGGCCGGCACGCAGCTGGGCACGTTGACCCAGAGGTGGACCGGCAGGCCGGCGGCCGCGGCGAAGACCCAGCGCACACCGTCGGCGCCAAGCACGTTAGCGACCTCGTGGGGATCGATGAACGCGCCGGTCGTGCCGCGCACGCAGGCCAGGCGGGCGAACTCGGCGGGGCCGAGGAGGGTGCTCTCGAAGTGGATATGGGCGTCGAGCAGACCCGGTGTCAGGTAGCCGCCGGGCAGCTCGACGACCTCACGGCCGTCGTAGCGGCCCAGGCCGACGACGCGGCCGTCGGCGATGGCGAGGTCGCCGGGGTGGATCTCGCCCGAATATACGTTGACGATCTGGGCACCGCGCAGGACCAGGTCGGCGGGTTGTTCACCGCGCGCGATGGCCAGCAGGTCGGGTCGCAGACAGGGCATCGTGGATACTCCAGGGGGCCCATGGTAGCACGCGGTCTGTGCTATGCTGGGCGCGGGTTGGAGTGGGCTTGAAACGACCGGTCGCGCGCCCAGGGTGGGGGTGGCTGCTGCTGCTAGTTTTGGTAGCGGCAGGCCGCACTATGGCCGCACCGCCCATCCGCGCCTTCGACGACCTGCAGATCGGCGAGCGCGGCCTCGGCCGCACCGTCTTCGCGGGCCAAGAGATCGGCACCTTCGACTTCGAGATCGTCGAGTTGCTGAGCACCGGCGGCTACGCGGCCAACCTGATCCTCATCCGCTGTTTCGGCGCCGAAATCGACCGCCTGGGCGGCATCGCGTATGGCATGAGCGGCTCGCCGCTGTATCTGGGCGACGAGCTGATCGGCGCGGTCTCGATGACCACCGAAGGTACCGACAGCAGCTACGGCTACGCCACGCCGATCGAGGATATGCTCGCCCTCTGGGACTTGCCGACCGGGCCGCCGGCGCCAGCCGCCGCCCGCGGCCTGCTCGACGCGCTGCCGGTGGGCAC
>DHNJ01000244.1 GCA_002409445.1 Armatimonadetes bacterium UBA5419
CTGGCCGCTGCTCGTCACGCCGGCCAACCTCGGCTCGTCGGTCGGCATCTCCCGCGCGCGCGACAGCGCCGAGCTGGACGCCGCGCTGCACGAGGCCGTGCGCTGGGATCGGCGCGTGATCGTCGAGGCCGCCGTGCCCAACCCGCGCGAGATCGAGATCGCCCTGCTGGGCAACGACCAGCCCGAGTGCTCGGTGATCGGCGAGATTGTGCCCAGCGCCGAGTTCTACGACTATGAAGCAAAATACCTCAGTGGGTCGTCTGAATTGATCATCCCGGCCGACCTCGAACCAGACCTGGCCGAGCAGGTGCGCCAGACCGCGCTGACGATCTACGGCGTGCTCGATCTCAGCGGCCTCGCGCGCATCGACTTCCTGCTGCCCGCCGGGACCAGCGACCTGCAGTTCAACGAGGTCAACACCTTGCCCGGTTTCACCCCGCACAGCATGTACCCGAAGCTGTGGGAGGCCGCCGGCCTGCCCTACAGCCAACTGCTCGACCGGCTGCTCGAGCTGGCCCTCGAACGCGCCGCCGAGCGCCGGCGGTTAGCCGGTTAGCGCCGCCGATCAGGAGACAACCCACCGTGCCGATGCTCCCGCCGACCCCGCTCGATGCCCTCCAGCGCCTGGTGGTCGCGCTGTGCATCGGCCTGTTCATCGGCCTCGAGCGCGAGCACAGCCAGAGCCACCCCGACCACTCGCTGACCGTTGGCCTGCGGACCCAGGGGCTGGTCGCGCTGCTCGGTGCGGTGACCTGCTACCTGGCGCTGCTGCTGACCCCGTCGCTGCTGGTCGCGGGCTTCGTCGTGCTCGGCGGGCTGGTCATCACCGCCTATCTCTCGACCGCCGCCGCCCAGCGCCAGCACGCCCAGCACACCGCCGAGGCACACCCGTCGACCGGGCTGGGGGTGACCAGCGAGGTCGCCGCGCTGCTCTCGTTCAGCCTCGGCGCGCTGGCCATGCTGGGCCAGCTCGTCGTCGCCGGCGTGCTGACCGTCGGCGCGACCGTCGTGCTCTCGGCCAAGGAGCCGCTGCACCGCCTGGCCCGCGGCATGGGCGACGAGGAGATGCGCGCGACGCTGAAGTTCGCCGCGGTCACCTTCATCGTCCTACCGATCCTCCCGCGCGAGGGCTACGGGCCGTTCGGCGCGCTCGAGCCGTACAACATCTGGCTCATGGTCGTGCTGATCTCGGGACTCAGCTTCCTCGGCTATGGGCTGATCAAGCTGTTTGGCGCGCGCAAGGGCATCGCCTGGAGCAGCATCGTCGGCGGGCTGGCCAGCAGCACCGCGGTGACCGTCGGCCACGCCCGGCGCGCCCGCGAGCAGCCGGAGCTGGTCGGGCCGCTGAGCCTCGGCATCGTGCTGGCGGCGGTGATCAGCGTGGCGCGGGTGCTGGTCCTGGTCGGCGCGCTGGCGCCGGTGCTGCTGCGCACGGCGGCCTGGCCACTGCTGGCGATGGCCGTCACCGCGCTGCTGGGCGCGGGCTGGCTAGCGCAGCTGACCCGCAACGGCGACACCGCGGCGCCCGCCGAGGCCGTGCCGCAGGCCAACCCGTTCGCCCTCGGCCCGGCGCTGGTCTTCGCGGCGATCTTCGCGGTCGTCTCGGTCTTCGTCGCCTGGGCCCAGCAGAGCGAGGCGGTCGCGGGGCTGTACGCCGTCGCCGGCATCTCGGGCCTGGTGCAGGTCGACGCGCCGGTCATCTCGTTCAGCCAGGAGGTTACCCGCGGTGCGCTGGAGCCGCTGGTCGCCACGCAGGGCATCGTCCTCGCGGTGGCCGTCAACACGCTGGCCAAGGCCACGATGGCCGCGACGATCGGCGGCCGCCAGCTCGCCGCGCGGACGGCGCCGGCGCTGGTCGCGATCGCGCTGGCCGGCGGGCTGGTCGTCTGGCTGCTCCACGCGCTGGGATAAAACTCCTGTAACGGTCCGCGGGAATCGGCAAAACCCGGCCTATACTCGGAAGTAGAGAGGTATGACGATGCCGCTTTACGAGTACAAGTGCCGGGCCTGCGACCACAACTGGGAAGAGCGCCGCGAGTGGAAGGCGCCGATGCCTGCCTGCCCCAGCTGCGCCGCCGACGACGTGCGCAAGGTCTTCCACGCCGCGGCCATCGTCTTCAAGGGCTCCGGCTGGCACGTCAACGACTACTCGTCGACCGGCCGCCGCCGCGGCGAGAGCAAGCCGAGCGAGGCCGCCGAGAGCGCGGCCGCGGCCAGCAGCGACTCGTCGAGCAGCAGCGATAGCAGCGATAGCAGCGCCAGCAGCGCGCCGAAGTCCGACTCGGTGGCCACCTCGGCCGACTAGCCGCCCCGCACCGTGCGCCGCACCGCAGGAGTCGGCCACCGCCCGCCGAATCGGACGGGCGGAGACGCACTCATGCGCGCGCTCATCTCCGTCCTCCTCGCCGCCGGTTGTGCCCTCGCCCAGCCCGCGCTGTCGCCCTTCGCCGCCACCGCCGCCGGCCGCCCGCTGGCGCCTTCCGATCAGACCGGCGGGGTCGTCCTGGCGATCGCCGCCGACGGCCCGCAACTGGCCACCCGCCCCGCCAGCCGCGAGGCGCTGGC
>DHNJ01000001.1 GCA_002409445.1 Armatimonadetes bacterium UBA5419
GTGGTCAAGGCGGCGGGGGCGCCGCGCGCGGAGTTGGCCTGGCAGCTGCGCGGCGGGCAGCCGGAGGTCGCCGATCCGGACGCGGCGCCGGCGGGCCTGGCGGCCGAGGTGCTGGAGGCGTTCCGCACGGCGCAGACACTGACGATCACGGATCTCGCGGCGCTGACGGGGGCCAGCCACGAGGCGCTGGTCGAGGCCTTAGCGGCTCTAGAAAGCAACGGCTGGTTGGCCGCGACGCGCGCAACCAACCAGCCAGTAGTCTACCGCCGCCGGGTCCCCCCGCCCGACGGTGCCTGAAATCGGCCCTAGGCCGTCAGAGCCACCCGAATCGCGATGACCAGCGCCAACCCGAAGCCGGTCAGAAAGAGCTTCCGTAATCGTTCCATATCCGTATCCTTCTCGATCCACACCCCCGGAAAGGGGCCCTTCTCCTGTTCTATTGGATGTAGACGACAACGGGTACCCGCCCGGTTCCACCTTGTTACAAATCGGCAAGGCGGGCTGGCGGCGGGGAATCGAGGGGGCGGGAGGTGCCGATTGACCGCGACTCCGGGGCGGCTATAATGGAGCGTCCACCGCCGGAGTGGTGGAATGGTAGACACGCTTGACTCAAAATCAAGTGCACTCCCGTGCGTGTCGGTTCGAGTCCGACCTCCGGCATCTGAACCACCAACGCGCTTGAGCCATACCGGGCGCCCGGTGTGGTCGTGCGGCGTGACGGCGGGCGTGGCGCACGGGTCGGGGGTTGGCTGATGGATTTCGCGCAGTTCCTCAAGCGCTGTCGGGCCGACCGTTACTACGCCGGCCAGATCGTCCATGAGAACCTGCAACCGGCGCGCCCCGCGGTCCACCGCGAGCTCGACCCGCCGCTGACTGAGCCGCTGCCCGCGATCCTCGCTGCCGAGGGGATCGAGCGGCTCTACAGCCACCAGGCCGGCGCGATCGAGGCGGCGCGCCGCGGCGAGCACGTCGTGCTCTGCACCGGCACCGCCTCGGGCAAGACGCTGGGCTACAACCTGCCCGTCCTCGAGCACTTGCTGGCCGAGCCGAACGCGCGGGCGCTGTACTTGTTCCCGACCAAGGCGCTGGCCCAAGACCAGTTGCGCGGGCTTGAGTCGTTCCGCGAAGGTGGCATCGAGTTCGTCAGCGGCACGTACGATGGGGACACGCCGTCCTCGATGCGCACTCGGCTGCGCGAGCGGGCGCAAATCCTGCTCTCGAACCCGGACATGCTGCACGCGGGCATCCTGCCCAACCACATGCGCTGGAGCGAGTTCTTCGCCAACCTGCGCTACGTCGTGGTCGACGAACTGCACACCTACCGCGGGGTGTTCGGCTCGAACGTGGCCAACGTGCTGCTGCGCCTGCGCCGCATCGCCGAGCACTACGGCTCGACGCCCCAGTTCATCGGCTGCTCGGCGACGATCGCCAACCCCGAGGAGCACGCGAGCAACCTCTTCAGCGCGCCGGTCACGCTGGTCGACGAGGATGGCTCGCCGCGCGGGCCGCGCCGGTTTGTGCTGTGGAATCCGCCGCTGATCCCCGACGACATGCTGGGCCGCCGGCGGTCCAACACCGTCGAGGCCGAGGCGCTGATGACCGAGTTGATTCGCGGCCAGGTGCAGACGATCACCTTCTGCCGCGCGCGGGTCATCGCCGAGCTGCTGGGGCGGCATGTCCGCGAGCGGTTGGCGCGGCGGCACGCGGGCCTGGCCGAGCGAGTCCGCAGCTACCGCGGCGGCTACCTGGCCGAGGAGCGGCGCGAGATCGAGCGGCAGCTGTTCGAGGGCGAGCTGCTGGGGGTGACGACGACCAACGCGCTCGAACTGGGCATCGACATCGGCGGGCTCGATGCCTGCCTCATCCTCGGCTATCCGGGCAGCGTCTCCAGCACGCTACAGCAGGCGGGCCGCGCCGGCCGTGGGCACGAGGAGGCGCTGATTCTGCTGGTCGCCGCCGACTCGCCGATTGACCAGTATCTGATGTCTCACCCGGAATACCTGTTCGGCCAGAGCCCCGAACATGCGATCATCGACCGCAAGAACATGCACATCTTGCTCGGTCACCTGCGCTGCGCCGTAGCCGAGCTGCCAATCCGCGACGACGAGTGCGAGACTCTTGGCGACTATGCGCCGGCGGTGCTCGACCTCTTGGCCGAGAACGGGCAGGTCCGCCATCAGCCGGGCATCTGGTTCTGGACGGGCAGCGGCTACCCCTCGCGCGAGATCGGCCTGCGCAGCAGTTCCGAGGACGTGTACAACATCTGCCTGTTGCCCGACGGCCAAGTCATCGGCACCGTCGACGGCATCAGCGCCTTCAGCCTGGTGCACACCGGCGCGATCTACCTGCAGCACGGCGAGACGTACCATGTCGAGCGGCTGGATCTGAACGAGAAGAACGCGTACGTGAAGGAGATCGAGACCGACTACTACACGAACGTGGTCGACGAGACGAAGATCCGGCTCGACCAGGTCGACGAGGAGGAGACCTGGCACGAGGGGCAGGTCGGTTTCGGCGACGCGACGGTGACCATCTTCACCCTCATGTACCGCAAGGTGAAGTTCCACGGGCACGATGTGCTGGGCTACGGCGGCCTGGACCTGCCGCCGCAGCCGCTTGAGACCGCCGCGAGCTGGCTGACCCCGCCGATGGCCGCGTTGCACCGCGTTCGCGACTTCGGGCGCATGCCGGCCGAGGGGCTGCTGGGCATGGCCAATGCGCTGGTCGCCATTGTCCCCCTCTACGTGCTGTGCGACGGCCAAGACATCGGCTGCGTGGTCGATAGCACCAACTTCGGCACGCCGAGCCTGTTCATCTACGACCGGTACCCCGGCGGGCTCGGATTCGCCTTGAAGGCCTACGACCTGCGCCAAGAGATCCTCGAGGCCTGCGTGTACCTGATTCACAACTGCCCCTGCGAGTCGGGCTGTCCGAGCTGCGTCGGCTGGGGGCCGCGCAGTTACGTCCACTACGACGCCGAGGGCGACGCGCGCGAGCGCATTCCGGACAAGGAGGCGGCGCTGATCATCCTGCACCACATCCTCGGGCTGGAGCCGTATGTGCCGCGGGCGATGAGCGATGAGGAGCGGGCGCGGCGCGGGGTCGGGGCGACGGTCGCGGAGAGCCCGATCAAGCGCCTGCCCGAGCATGTCGAACAGAAGCTGCGGCGCCGCATTAAGGGCCTAGGCAAGCGGGCCGACCGGGGGGGATGATGAGGACGGCGATGAAGGACCGGAACTGGTTCCCGCGGCGCTTGCGCCTGGACCTTCCGTCCCTCATGACGCTGGTCATCTTCTTCATCGCCCTGGACAGCGTCCTCCAAGCGCTCGGGGCTGCCAGGTGGGTGCGGCCGGCGCTGGCCGTCTGTCTGCTCCTGGCCAGTACGCTGGGCACGCTGCTGGGTGACCGGGGCGTGCGCGTCGAGCCGGACGGCCTGCACGTACTGCGCTGGCTCCGTGCGCCGCGGTTCATTCCGTTCGCCGAGATTCGTAAGCTCGAGCTCCGCCGAGACCGCCTGAGCGTGCATCTGGACGACGACGTGCTGACTTTCGACGACAGCTATCCCGGTCGGCACCGGCTGTTCAGCTTGCTGCAGGCGGCGCTGGACCCGGAGGGGGAGGCGGCGGCGGAGCTGGCGAGTGTCGATGACATCGCGCGGCTGCTCGGCCTGGCGGCCGGCGGACACCTGCTCACTTCGCAGCCAGACCGCTGGGTTCGGTTCGTGCCGGCGCTCGCGGTGGCGGCGGCGCTGATGAATGCGGGCCTGGCCTGGCCAGGGCTAGCCGTGATCTACGCCGGCGGACGGTGGGTCGGGCGCGACCGCCGGCGGCAGTGGCTGCGGATTGATGGGCACGGGATCGAGGTCCGCCGTGGCCGCAGCCGGTTGAACATCGCCTGGAGCGAGGTCGCCGGCTTGGACACGCGGCCGGCGCCGCAGGAGCGGTTCTACTGGAGCGCCACGCAGGTGGCCGCCGACCGCCAGTACTGCCTGCACACGGACCACGGTCCGATCACCTTCTACCGCTCCGACAACGGGGGCCACGAGGCCGCCGAGGCCATCGAGCGGGTGCTGGAGGAGCGCGCGGCAGGCCGCCGGCTGCCCGATGCCAGCGGGGTCAACCCGCGCTCGCTCTCGCCGTCGCGGTTGGAGGACGCGGTCGACGTGGACCGCACGCTATCGGTCTCGGCCGAGGCCAGCGACTAGTCGGCCGGCGGGTCCAGCGGGCCGTCGAGCCAGGCGGCGTAGGCCTCTGGGTCGCGGCCGCAGGCGGCGAGGACGGTGCGCCAGCGGGCGCGCTGGTTGTCGTGGATCAGCCGCGGGACGAAACCGAGTGTCAGGTAGGCGCGGACGGCCGGAATGCGGAAGTCGTCGGTCTCGAGCACCGCGCGATCGCGGCCCTCGCGGCGCAGGTGGGTCAGCGCTGCCGCGCTGACCGCCGCCCCCAGCCCGCGGCCGCGGTGCGCCTTGGCGCCGGCGACCATGTGCAGGTAACCCGCGGTCAGCCCCCAGCGCGGCCGGTACCAGGCGATCGCCGTGGCCACCGGCTGCGTGCCCTGGACCACGAACCAGACCCGCGCCGGGTCGAAGTCCCAGTCGTCCAGCCGCTCGTACATCCACTCGGGCGCGTGCGCGGGCCCGCCGAAGGCCTCGTCGACCAGGCCGACCCAGGCCGCCTCGTCGCCCGGCTCGAAGTGGCGCAGCGCGTAGCCCGGCGGGACGATCGGCGCGGGTACGTGGGTCAGGTCGCCCAGGGCCATGGCGAGCTGGGGCTGGAGGGGGTCGGTGGACATGGTCAGGCCTCGTCGATGTAGCGCGGCCACTCGTCGCGCAGCAGGCGGCTCAGCGAGCGGTCGGCCAGCAGTCTACCGCCGGTCTGGCAGCGGGGGCAATAGTTGGTTTCGCGCTCGGCATAGACGATCCGCGCGACCGGCGTGCCGCAGGCGCCGCACGGCTGCCCGTAGCGGCCGTGGACCTTGTGCTCGGGGGCGAAGGCGGTGATCAGCTCCGGCTTGGGCCAGCCCTCGCCGCACTCGCGCCGTAGCCGCGTCAGCCCCTCGAGCAGCTCGTAGACCGTCGCCTCGTGCAGCCGCGCGACCTGCTCGTCGGTCAGCTTCCTTGTCAGGGCCAGCGGCGAGAGCCCGGCGCTGCGCAGGATCTCGTCGGACCAGGCGTTGCCGATACCGGCGAACAGCTTGGGGTCGCAGAGGGCGCGCTTGAGCGTGTGGTTGGCCGAGCGGAGCCGCGCGGCGAACGCCTCGGGCGTCGCGGTCAGCGGCTCGAGGCCGCCGGGGTCGTGGTCGGCCAGCGCGGCGCGGCCGTCGACGACGTGCAGCGAGGCGCGCTTGTGCGTGCTGGCCTCGGACAGGGCGAGCGTGCCCGGCTCGAAGGGGAACCAGGCGGCCAGCCCGCGCCCGCCCGCGTGCCGGTCACCGGTCCGCGACCACCGTAGGCGGCCGGCGGTC
>DHNJ01000290.1:0-330 GCA_002409445.1 Armatimonadetes bacterium UBA5419
GCAGCCCGCCGCCCAGCGCCGCGTCGAGCGTCGCCGAGCCGCTGCTCAGGCGCTCGGGCGACTCAGGCATCGGCAGTCGGCCGCCAGCGCAGGTCGGGCCTGCGCGCCGCGCGCACCTCGTCCAGCCGCCCAACCGGTGTCGTATGTGGTGCCGCGTGAACGAACTCCGGCTGCTCGCGGATCTCCGCGGCGATCGCCCGCAGCGCCGCGCCAAACGCCTCCAGCGTCTCGCGCGTCTCGGTCTCCACCGGCTCGATCAGCAGGCACTCCTCGACCACCAGCGGCCAGTAAACCGTCGGCGGATGATAGCCGTAGTCGATCAGCCGCTTG
>DHNJ01000290.1:430-3995 GCA_002409445.1 Armatimonadetes bacterium UBA5419
GCAACCGGGAACGACATGGTTGGTGCGTGGAAGCCGTAGTCGATCAGCCGCTTGGCGATGTCCAGCGTGCTCGACCCGGCCGCCTTCTGCCGCCGGCCCGATAGCGCGAACTCGTGCATCACGGTCCGGTCGTAGGGGATGTCGTAGTCCTCGCGCACCAGCTCGCGCAGGTAGTTGGCGTTGAGCACCGCCGCGCCGCTGATCCCGCGCAGTTCTTCGGGCCCGTGGGCCCGCAGGTACGTGTACGCGCGCAGCAGCACCCCGACGTTGCCGTGGAAGCCGACCAACGGACCGATGGTCCGCGCGGCGGCCGGCTCGTCGGCGCCCATCATCCGCCAGGCGCCGTCCTCCTCGACCACCCGCGGCAGCGGCAGGTACGGCACGAGCCGCGGCCCGGCGCCGACCGGCCCCGCCCCCGGCCCGCCGCCGCCGTGCGGAGTGCTGAGCGTCTTGTGAACGTTCAGGTGGACCACGTCGAAGCCCATGTCGCCCGGTCGCGCGCGGCCGACGATGCCGTTCAGGTTGGCCCCGTCGTAGTACAGCAGCGCGCCCGCCTCGCGCATCATCTGGCTGATCTCGAGGATGTGGTCCTCGAACAGGCCCAGCGTGTTCGGATTCGTCAGCATCAGCGCCGCGGTGCGCTCGTTGATCTTTGCGCGCAGGTCGTCCAGGTCGACCCCGCCGCGCGCCGACGAACGCACCTCGACCACCTCGAACCCAGCCAGCGCGGCCGAAGCCGGGTTGGTCCCGTGCGCCGCGTCGGGGACGAGCACCTCGGTCTTCAGCGCGCCGTTGGGCTGGTCGCGGTGATAGGCGGCGATCATCATCATGCCGGCCATCTCGCCGTGCGCGCCGGCCGCTGGCGAGAGCGCGAAGTCGGCCATGCCGGTGACCGTCGAGAGCATCCGCTGCAGCTCGCCGAGCATCCGCAGCGTGCCCTGCACCGTCTCCGTCGGGGCGAGCGGGTGCGCCTGGGCAAAAGCCGGCCAGGCGGCGACCGCATCGTTGACCTTCGGGTTGTACTTCATCGTGCAGCTACCCAGGGGGTAGAAGCCGACATCGATGCCGAAGGTCCGCCGGCTGAGGTTCGTGTAGTGGCGGATGGTCTGTAGCTCGCTCAGCTCCGGCAGCGCCGGCGGCGCGGAGCGCGCCTGGCCCGCGGGCACCAGGCCCTCGAGCCCGACCTCGGGCACCGCGCTGGGCGCCACGACGGGGGCGCGCCGGCCCGGCTGAGACAGCTCGAAGCTCAGGGGGTAGTCACTCATAGGTCGTCCAATGCTTTCATGAAGTCGTCCGCCTGGCGGCTGACGGGCTCATCGACCACCGCGTCGAAGAGGCTGCGCAGGGCCACCTCGTCCGCCGGATGCGGCGTGGCCTTGGCCTCCGATTCGGTTAGCCGCTCGTAGACCTGGCCCGTCGCCGTCGCCAACGCCAGGGCCAACGAACCGGGCACCGGCTCACGCTTGCCCGGGCCGCCGGGCTTGACCTTGTAGGTGAACACGGCGACGTGTTCGCCAACGCGCGCCTGCCGGCCCGTCTTGTCCTTTCGGTCCTGCCACACGACCCGCCCGTCACGCGTCTTGGCGATGAGCTTGTTGATCGTCAGTACCCATTCGTCCGGTGTCATCGTTGCTCCCCTACCGCCTGGCCAAACCAGGCCACGTACTCGTCCAGCTCGGCGCGCGTCCGTCGCTCGGTCGCGCAGACCAACAGTTCGTCCTCACGCTCCGGCCACCAGTTGCCCAGCGGCCAGCCCGCCAAGTAACCCGCCTCCAAGCCGCGGGCCCAGACCCGCCGCGCCGCGCCGGCGGGCAGCCGCAGTGCCACCTCGTTGAACCACGGCCCAGCGCCGATCGCCTCGACGCCGGCGAGCTGGGTCAGCTGCTCGCGCAGGTACGCCGTCGCGCGCACGCTGTTCGCGGCCACCTCGGCCAGCCCCTGGGGCCCCAGCAGCGTGCAATACATCGCCCCGCGCAGCGCCATCAGCGCCTGGTTCGAGCAGATGTTGCTGCTCGCCTTGTCGCGGCGGATGTGTTGCTCGCGCGCCTGCAGGGTCAGGACAAACCCGCGCTGGCCCGCGCCATCGACGGTCGCGCCGACGATCCGCCCGGGCATCTTGCGCACCAGCTTGTCGCGCACGGCCATGAACCCGAAGCTCGGGCCGCCGAAGTTGTGCGGCAGGCCTAACGGCTGCCCGTCGCCCACGCAGATGTCCGCGCCCAGCTCGCCCGGCGTGCGGTAGAGCATCAGTGCCAGCGGATTGGCGCAGATGACGACCTTCGCCCCCGCCACGCGCGCCAGCTCGATCGCCGGCGCCAGGTCGTGGACCACGCCCAGCGCGCCGGGCAGCGGCAGCGCCACACCACTGACGCCGCCCGCGGCCAGGTTCGCCTCGAGTCCGGCCAGGTCCAGGCTGCCGTCGGCCAGGTCGGCGACCACATCAAGCGGGTAGCCGCTCTCCCGCGCGTAGCTGTCACAGGCGGCGAGCCAGCGCGGGCTCACGCTGCCCGCAGCGACAAAGCGCCCGCCGCGCACCTCGCGCTCGCAGATCAGCAGCGCCTCCCACAGCGCGGTCGCGCCCTCGTACATCGAGGCGTTCGCCGCCTCGAGGCCGGTCAGCTCGCAGACGATGGTCTGGTACTCGTAGATCGCCTGCAACAGGCCCTGGGTCATCTCGGCCTGGTACGGCGTGTAGCCGGTGACGAACTCGGCGCGCCCGGCCAGCGCGTCGACCGCGGCGGGGATATAGTGGTCGTAGCTGCCCGCGCCGAGGAAGCAGACCAATTCGTGCGCGCGATTGGCCGCGGCTAGGCCGGCCATGTGGCGCACCAGGTCCGGCTCGCTGAGGCCGGGCGGCAGGTCGATCTCGGGGTTGCGCAGGCTGGGCGGCACGTCGGCAAAGAGCGCCTCGATGCTCTCGACCCCCAGCCGAGCCAGCATCGCGCTGACATCGCTGTCGGTCTGCGGCTGGTAACTCACGTTGACTTCCTCCTGGCGACAGTTGACCCGCCGGGCCCACCGCGCCTACACTGCGGCATGCTTCGCGCCCTGGCGCCGCTACTCACCGCTTTGCTGCTCGCCGTCACCACGCGTGCCGGCGGCCCGCCCGTGGTCCTCGCCGCGCCCGCCTGGGTCGACTCGGCCTCGCTGCGGCCACTGCCCGACGGCCAGCGCTGGGCGCCCAGCCAAGCGGGCGAGGCCGCCAGCCGCACCTGGTGGCTGCGCGTCGGCGCTGCCCCGGCGCAACTCGTCGTGCGCTTCGCGGCCCAACGTGGCGGCCCGAACGACCGGCTCGAACTGACCCTAGCTTATGCCAACTCGCCCGGGATACCAACCCTGCCGCCCGGCGCCGTGCAGGGCCCGCGCGAGATCGACCTAACCCCGCATCTACAGCCCGGACTCGCCCGCCTTGAGCTACGCTTGACCGTCGACAACATCGCCCACGCCTGGTGCGGGCCGGTCGAGTTCTGGGGCAGCGGGGTGGCGTTGGTCGAACCCGACGTGCCCTGGCTGCCGCCGGCGGCCTACTGGGCGCCGGCGCTCGCCGCCTACCGCGAGCCGCGCC
>DHNJ01000106.1 GCA_002409445.1 Armatimonadetes bacterium UBA5419
GGGCGGCTGGCGCGTGGCGGCGCTGCGGGCCGGGGCGGGGGCGCCGTTCTGGGCGCTGGGGCCGGTCGAAGTCCACCGTAGCGACCACTTCCTGCTACTGACCCGCCCGCAGAACGAGCGCGCCACGCGGCGGCTGCTCGCCGAGACCGAGACCGCCTACGCACGGCTGGCCGCCGCCGGGTGGCCGCTGGAGGCCTGCTACGTGGGCCACGTGACGGCGACCACCGCGGAGTTCGAGCAGCTCGCCGGCCGCGACGAGCATACCGCCGGCGTGGCCGCCTGGCGCTACGACGTGATCGACGAGCAGGTGACCATCTACAGCCGCGCCTTCTACCTCAACGGTGCGGCGCTCGACCGGCCCGGGGCCGCCGAGGAGCGGCAGACGACCATCATCCACGAACTGGTCCACCTGGTCCTCGCCGACGACACGCGGCCGCTGACGCCGGCCTGGCTGACCGAGGGGCTGGCGGTCGAGGCGAGCGGCGAAACCACGCCGGAGGCGGTGTCCGCACTGGTCGCCCACGGCCTGGAGCGCGTCGATCTGGTCGCGCTAACTCGGGCCGAGCGCCTGGGGCTGCCGCGGTCGGGCCTGACCACCGACCGCCGCCAGGGCCGTTACGAGTACGACTACTCGGGCGCGGTGGTCGCGTGGCTCGAGGCCACCTACGGTATCGACGCGCTGTTCGGCCTGCTGCACGCTTACCGCGAGTGGCCTCCCGGTGTGGCCGAGCCGAGCGCGGACGAGCGGCAGGAGGTCACCGCGCAGCTACTGGCCAGCCGACTCGGGCTGAGCCTGGAGCAGCTGGACGCGGCGGTGAAAGCGACCCTGCGCGGCGGTTAGGCCAGCGGGTACATGACCAGGCCGGTGAGCACCTTCGGGTAGAAGTAGGTGGTCTTCTGGGGCATGAGCTCGTGGGCCAGGGCGACCTCGAGCACACTCTCCAACGGCGTGGCGCGCAGGAGGAAGGCCAGGTCGGCACCCTCGGCCAACGCTTCGACCGCCTCCGTCGCCTGGTGCACGTAGCTGAGCTGCGGCTGGCCGAAGGCGGCTTCGAGCCGCGGCATCATGAGCTTGTGGAGCACCGAGACGTTCAGCTCACGCAGGGCGGGGCTGAGGTCGGCCAGCTCGGCGGCGACCCAGGCGGGATCGCGCGGGGTGAGCAGGAGCAGGCCGTCGGCGGTCAGCAGGCCGACCGCGGAGAGGTCCGCCTCGGCCAGCGCGGCGTCGAGGGCGGTGCCGTCGGTTGGGTCGACGTCGAGCGGGGCGGCGTCGAAGTGCTCGGCGAGGGCTTCGGCGACGCGTTCCGCGGTCGCCGAGGGCCAAGCGCCGACGACGCGGTGCGTGGGCATGACCAGCAGGCCGGGGTCGCCGGAGCCGGTGAGCACGAAGATGGTGTAGTTGGCGGGGTGGTCGTCGGTCAGCTCGCCGGCGTCGGCCAGGGTCTGGCGGTAGCGGCGCATCATCTCGTAGCGGTGGTGGCCGTCGGCTATGAAGATGTCGCGGTCGGCCAGGGCCGACTGCACCGCCTCGATCGCCGGCCGCTCGGTGACAGCCCACAGCCGGTTGCGCACGCCGTCGGCGAGGCCGGTGGCGGTCGCGTCGGGCACGCGCTGGGTGAACGGCGCGAGCAGAGCCATGACCTCGTTGGTCTCGTCGGGGTAGATGCCCAGGTGCTGGCTCAGCGCGCACTGGGTGTGCCGCGTGACCTGGAACCGGTCTTCCTTCGGGCCACTGAAGGTCTGCTCGTGGGGGTGGATGTGGCCACTGCCCAGGGCTTCGAGGCGCACCGCGGCGAACAGGCTGCGGCGGGTGAAGGTCTGGTCGCCCCACTCGTAGTCCTGTTCGTAGACGTAGAGGGCCGGGTTCTCATCGACCGCGAGGACGCCGGCGGCGCGCCAGGCGGCCAGCTGCTCGGCGGCGCGCTGGTAGCGGTTGCCCGGTTCGGCCGGGTCGGTCGAGCCGAGGCCGAAGTCGACGTGGACGATGTTCTCGGCCTGGGCCAGCAGCTGCTCGTGGAGGCCTGGGCCGATGACGTCGTAGGGGGGAGCGGTGTGCGCCGAGATATCGGGGCCGCCGGCGAAGCGCAGGGCGCGGAACGGTGCGATGTTGGCCATAGCGCGAGTCTAGCACGGCCACGGCAGGCGGCAACTAGGCGCGCGCGCGGAGGGAAGGAATCGGGGCGGGGGACGAGAAGTTCAACGCATGACCGACGCACCGACCCCGGCACAACACGGCCTGCGTTTCCGAGCCCTCTTGGTCGGCATTCCCGCGGTCGTCCTCATGACGCTCGTCACGGTCTACGGCGACATGGTCGTCGGCTCCGTGCAGATCGGCATTCTGCAGTTCGCGCCGGCGGCAGTCGGCGGGCTGCTGGTGCTGGTCGCGGCGAGCCGGCTCGTGCGCTGGGCACTGCGCATCGAGCTGCTGGCCTCGCGCGACCTGTTCCCGATCTACGTGATGATGCTAATCGCCGTGCTGATGGCCAGCCGCGGCACGATCGAGAAGCTGGTCCCGCCGCTGGTCCACCTCAACTACATCGCCACGCCCGAGAACAAATACATGGCGCTGTTCGGCGACTTCACGCCGCGGCACCTGGTCGTCTACGACCCGCACGGCACCGAGCTCCAGCGCATCACCCGCGACTACTACGAGGGCAACGCTCCAGTCCGCTGGCGCTCCTGGCTCGGCCCGATTCTCTCCTGGTCCGGACTGCTGTGCCTGCTCTACGTGGCCTTCTTCTGCCTCTCGGTCATCCTCCGGCGCCAATGGGCGGACAACGAGAAACTGGTCTTCCCACTGGTCGTCCTGCCCCTGACCATCCTCGACGACAACCAGGCCACGCCGTTCTTCCGCAACCGGTTAACCTGGATCGGTGCGGCGATTCCGGCGTTGATCATCGGGCTTAACGGCCTGCACGTGAACATCCCGGCGGTGCCGGAGATCAAGCTGCGCTGGGAGTTGAACCAGTTCTTGACGACGCGGCCGTGGAACGCGATCTATTACACGCCGATCAACGTCTCGTTCGCGGCGATCGGCTTCTTCTATTTCCTCTCCAGCGACCTGCTGCTGAGCCTCTGGTTCTTCTTCCTGGTCACGCGGCTGACCGACATCCTGGCTGTCCAGATGGGCTTCCAGCCGTCGGTGATGCCCCAGTATCCCTGCCACCAGTACGTCGGCTACCAGGTCGCCGGCGCGTACTTTGTGCTGGTGGCCTACCTGCTGTACTCGGGCTGGGGCCACTACGGGCACGTGCTGCGCTCGGGCTTCCGGCGGGCGCGCGAATACATGAACGACGGGCCGGACCAGGAGATGATGCCCTTCCCGCTGGCGGTCTGGGGCGTGATCCTTGGCTTCCTCGGTGCGGTCGTCTGGTGCATCATGGCCGGCATGGAGCCGTGGCTGGCGCTGACCGAGCTGGGCGTCTACCTGTTCCTCGTCGCGTTGGTCCTCACGCGCGGCACGGCGGAGGCGGGGCTGCTGCAGACGGAGGCCAGCTTCCGCCCGCTGGACCTGATCAAGATGTTCCGCCCGCAGTGGTCGCTGGGCTCGCGCAACCTGGTCTTGCTGGCGATGACTGACACGGTGCTGACCCGCGATGTGCGCGGCCTGCTGCTCTCGACGTTCATGGACAACCAGAAACTGGCGCGCGAACTGCACTTCCGCCCGCGCTCGCTGGTCACGCCGATCGCGCTGGCGATCGTTGTTGCGCTGATCTCCGGCTGCTACTTCTTCATCACCACCAGCCACGACGTCGGCCACATCACGCTGTACGGTTACCCGATGATCAACGCGGGCTGGATGTGGACCGAGGCGGCGACGGCGATCGACATCAAGCCCGCCACGCCGCCGGGCACCGGCATCGCCTTCGCCACCGGCGTGGTGGTCTGCACGGCACTGGTGGCCCTGCGCTCGACGCTGGTGTGGTGGCCGCTGCACCCGTTGGCCTACGCGGTCAGCGGCTCCTGGACGATGGTCGTCTTCTGGTTCGCCGCGCTGATCACCTGGGCGATCAAGGGGTTCATCCTCCGCAGCGGCGGCATGAAGCTGTACCGCCAGGCGATGCCGTTCTTCCTCGGGCTGATCCTGGGCACGTTCGGCAGCGCCTTCTTCTGGACCATGCTAGTGCTGGTCGGCCGCTACCTGGGCTACATGCCGCAGGCGCCCGCGATGGGCTTCGACTAGCGCCCGGAGGCTCCCATGCTGATGTTCCTGCTCGCGAGCGCGCTGCTGGCCGACCAGCCCGCGCCGGGCCAGAACCTGCTGCCCAATCCCGGTTTCGAGGCGGGGCTGGCCAGTTGGAGCGTGATTGGCGAGGCGCCGGGGGTCAGTCTCGACACCGTCGTGCGGCGGGGTGGAGGCCAGAGCTTGCGCCTCAGCCTGCCGCCGGAGGGCTACGAGGACGGGTTCGTTGCGGCGCGCCAGATGCTAACCTTCGACCCGCCGCTGACCGGCGCGCTGCGCGTCGCGGGTTGGGCGCGGGCCGAGGACGCGCGCGTCGCGCAGAACTTCTGCATCTACGTCGACGCCTGGCACGACGACGGCACGCCGCTCTGGGGTCAGAACGCGGTCTGGCCCGGGGGTACCCACGAGTGGCGGCGGGTGGTCCATGAGTTCATTCCGACCCGGCCGATCGCGCGCATGGAGGTCTTCGCCATGCTGCGCCGGGCCAGCGGGACCGTCTGGTTCGACGAGCTGGAGGTCTGCCGCGCGCCGCTCGACTGGTTGGAGTTCGACCCGCGGCTGGGGCTCTACGGCGGTCAGAGCCTGTCGCTCGACGCCCTGTTGAGCCGGCCGGCGGCTTGGAGCGCGCGGCTGACCGACGGCGCGGCGGTGCTGGCGACGGCCGAGGGCCGCGGCGCGGCGGTCGGGCTGGAGTGGCGGGGGGGGGGGGGGGAAACGGGGGCGGCGGGGGGGGGGGGCGGGGGGGGCGTCGGC
>DHNJ01000261.1:0-284 GCA_002409445.1 Armatimonadetes bacterium UBA5419
GGCGGGGTGGTCGCGATCTACGCCTGGTGGTCCATGCTAGCCGCCTAGTCTAGGTCCTGGCCCGTGACGTCCGGGCCACGGCATTAACAGGCGCAGCGTAGCACCGGCGCCGCTGCATTGCAAGCAGTTACCGCCTGGTGCAGGGCAGTCGGCTCCGGCTGCGGTTCCGCAGCGCCCAGCGCTCTACCCTAACTGGCGCTCATAACGAGGCAGCCTTCCGGGAAACCTCCGGGCGGCATCGTCATGGGCACATTCTTGCTGCACGCCATCAGCCGCTCCTCGAC
>DHNJ01000261.1:494-1265 GCA_002409445.1 Armatimonadetes bacterium UBA5419
AGGGGCACGAACTCGGCGTGCGGGGGCTCGTAGGGGCGGCGGGCGGGCGGCTGGGGGCGGTCGTCGGGCGGGGTGGTCGCGATCTTCGCCTGCTGGTCCATGCTAGCCTCCTGGTCTAGGTCCTGGTCCAAGACATTCGGGCCACGGTAGTAACAGGCGAATCGTAGCACCGGCGCCAACCGGTTGCAAGCAGTTGCCGACCGGCCCTGGGTTGGTCTAACTGAGTCTCGGGCCCGCGGCAACGCCGCCTCCGACCGCTAGCTCATCAGTATCTGCCAGCAACCGGTAGTGCTACCCGGGACCTGCACTACGGGCACATACTTGTGGCACTGCATCAACCGCTCCTCGACGCGCAGGGGCACGAACTCGGCGCGCGGCGGCTCGTAGGTGCGGCGGGTGCGCGGTTGGGGCTGGTCGTCGGTCGGCAAATGCTGGTCCATGGTGCACCTCTTGGGCTATTCCCTGGTCCGTGCTTCATGGGGCCAGGTCGTTGCCATCGGTATTCTAGCGACGGCGCCCAATGCCTGCAAGCAGTTGCCGGTGAGCGGCTGCGCGGCTGCTCGAGAGCCAGACTCGACGCCCAATGACCTCAACACGCTGCTCATGTGGCGCGGGCTGCTAGCCCGCGACCGTGGACTCGGCCGCAGCGAAGCGGAGGCCGAAGCAAGCTCGGGCTTGCGGCCGAGTGGCGGACCGGAATGTCCGGGGACCGACTGGCCTCGCAGGCCCGCCCGACTTCAAGCCCTCCCCCGCTGCATGTCGTAGGCGAGG
>DHNJ01000261.1:1476-6264 GCA_002409445.1 Armatimonadetes bacterium UBA5419
GCGGGGGCGCCGGCGCTACGAGGTCGGCGCTACGCCTCCTCCGCCGGGTCGATGGTGGGGCGGACGCGGTAGATGCGGACGGGGGCGTGGGGGGAGTTGGGGGGGCAGACGAGGTCAAGGGCAGGGAGCATCGGCCACTGGTCGCGGGCGAAGATCTGCTCGTAGGTGCCGACGAAGACGTAGTCGATGCCCATGTCGCGGAGCCAAGCGGTCTTCTCGGCGGGGTCGCCCGCGGGGTTGATGAAGGCCCGGTACTGGCCCAGCTTTTCGACGTAGTTGATGGTCTCGGCCCAATGCCCGACGAAGACGGTCCGCCCGATGCGCCCCGGCACGTAGTTGCCGACATACGGCAGGCAGAGGACGACCGCGTCGTCGGCGCTGTGGGCGGGGAGCCAGTCGAGCGCGGCGAGGTCGGGGTCGGGGAGGCTGAAGGGGGGCATCAGCACGGCGGCTTTGGACTCGTTGTTGCCGCTCAAGTTGTCGAAGGTGCTGAGCACGAACAGCAGGTTGGACGGCACCAAGGTGAGCAGGCCGACCGTGGCCAGCGGCACGACCCAGCGCCGCGCGCGCGCGACGACCGCACGGCGCGCCTCCGGCCCCGAGGTCGCCTCGGCCTCGGCGGGCAGCCGGCGCGCCGCCAGCCAGCGCGGCAACGTCCGCGCGAGCCAGGCCAGGCCCAGGCCGGCGAGCAGCGCCAGCGGGATGTGCAGGCCCTCGATCATCTTGCGCTGGAAGGGGAACAGACTGGTCGGCAGGTAGATGCAGACCCACTGCAGCATCGCCCACCAGACCAGCAGCCGGCCCAGCCAGCGGTCGCGGCGGACCATGCGCCAGCCGCCGATCGCCGCCAGCGGCAGGATCAGCCCGTAGCTGACCAGCATCGTCGGCAGGCTCGGGGTCGCGGTGATGGTGTTGGCCTTAGCCGCGTAAAGCGCATCGTTCTGGATCAGCTGGTACTGGTAGTAGACCGCGGGCAGGCAGAGCAGCGCGATCACGCCGAGGACGCCCCAGCGCGCGCGCGGCCAGCCGTCGCGGCGGGAGAGGTCGAGGGTCCAGGCCAGCAGCGTCAGGGCGAGGGGGATGACATCGTAGGTGTGCTGATTGGCCAACAGCACGCCGAGCAGGCCCGCGGCGACCGCCCAGTCCCAGCGCAGCCGCCGCAGCGCCGCGCCGCCGAGGGCCATTGCGCCGAGCAGCAGCGCCATCGAGCTGCTGAAGAGCGGATTGAGGTAGAGCGAGAGGAAGGTGATCGCCTCGGGCATGACCCGGTCGGGTTCGAGATCGACCGGGTCGAGCGACCAGCCGAGGGCGACCGAGAGCCAGCCGAGCCCGGACGAGAGGACGACCGTCAGCACGGCCAGCCGGCGCACGCGCGGCCGCTGGGTCAGCGGGACCGTGACCGCCCACAGTGCTAGGACCAGGAGCACCGCCCAGACCACACGGGCCGCCGCCCAGACCGCATACGGCCCGATGTGGAGGAGGGCGGCCAGGCGACCGAGGCCGAGCATGAAGAGGCTGAAGAAGCGGCCGGTGTGCGGCTCGCTGGTGAACTCGTTGCGGAAGAACGTCGCGCCCTCGGCCGCCTGGCGGATCCAGGAGAGGTGGACGTTGACGTCGTCGGGGTTGTAGACGAAGCCGAGGTAGTGCCAGCCATACGGTGCACTGGTCTGGCCCCAGAGGTACGGCAGCGCGGTGATGCCCGCGACGCAGAAGCCCAGCCCCAGCGCCCACCAGACCTCGACCCAGGCCCAGGTGCGCTGGGCGACGACGGCCGGGGGCGGAGGGGGGGCGGGGTCCATCGGGCTAGACCTGGTCCGTCTCGGCGGTCGTGACGACGGCGGCGGGCGGCGGGTCGGCCAGCCGCGCCTGCTCGTTGCTCAGCTGCAGGCTGAGGCCGACCATCGTCACGCCGGCGATGATCGTGACCAGCCCGGCGACGCGCAGCGGGGTGATCTGCTCGCCGAAGAAGTGCCAGGAGAGGATGGTCACGAAGACGTAGTTGAGCGCGACCATCGGGTAGAGGTAGCTCAGCGGCATGCGCGACATGAGCGTCAGGTAGAGCAGGGTGCTGACGATGTAGAAGGCGAGGCCGAAGAGGGTCATCGGGTGCAGCAGCGTGGCGGTGAGGGTGCCGATCGAGCCGATGGCGCCGGCGGCGTTGGTCGCGGCCTTGAGGCAGGTCTGGCCGGCTGCCCCGAGGAGCAGGGAGACGATCAGCAGGGCGAACAGGGGCCAGGTCATGGTGCGGGTGGACTCCTAGGGTTGGGCGCCGGGCTCGGTGGGCGCCGGTAGCTCGATCTCGCGGGGCCGTTCAAACGAGGTGAAGCGATCCTTGGGCCAGAAGCGTAGCACGACGGGGCCCAAAATCCGGTCCTTGGGCACCGGGCCGTAGTCGCGGCTGTCCTCGGATCCGCCTCGGTTGTCGCCCAGCACGATGTACTCGTCCTCGGCGGCGGTGAGGCGCTGGGGCAGGTAGGGGAACCTGAAGACGTACGGCTCGATGAGGAACTGGCGGCCGAGCAGGACCCCGGGCGGGATGAAGGTCAGCGTCTCGCCCGGCAGGCCGACGATGCGCTTGATGACCAGCTCCTCGGAGCCGGGCTTGCGCAGGACGACGATCTGCCCCCGGGCCAGTTCGGCGCGCTGGGCCGGGCGGCGGTCGACGAGCAGGCGGTCGCCGTCGGCCAGTGTTGGCGCCATCGAGTCCTGATAGACGACGACCGGCTGATAGACGATGCGCAGGCCGATCGCGGCGGTGATGAAGGCGAGCGCGAAGAACTGCCGCAGCCAGAACCAGGCCGTCCGCCGCCGGCGCACCGCGAGCGGCACCGCGGCCGGCGCCGGGCCGGGCATGACCAGCGGGCCGCTCATCAGTCCCTCCGCCGCCGGACGGCCGAGAAGAAGCCGTCGTGGCGGCCGGCGACGGGGAAGGTCGTCGTGTCAGGCTCGGCGGTGGGCAGGATCTCGGGGTGCTCACGGGCCAGCCAGGCCATCTGGTCCTCGTTCTCCTCGGCCTCCAGGCTGCAGGTCGAGTAGATCAGCCGGCCGCCTGGCCGCAGCAGCTTGACCGCGGCCAGCAAGATGCTGCGCTGGATCTTGACTGCGGTGGCCAGGCGCTCGGGGCCGAGCCGCCAGCGTAGGTCGGGCCGGCGGGCGAGGGTGCCCGAGCCGGTGCACGGGGCGTCGAGGAGGACGGCGTCGGCGGGTTCGAGGCGGCCGGGCATGGTGCGTGCGTCGCCACAGACGGTCTCGAAGCGCAGGCCGAGGCGGTCGGCGGTGTCGCGCAGGCGGTCGAGGCGGCCGCGGTCGATATCGACGGCGACCAGCTCGCAACCGGTCTCGGCCAACTGCGTGGCCTTGCCACCCGGTGCCGCGCAGAGGTCGATGACGCGCAGGCCCGGCTCGGCGCCGACCAGGTCGGCGATCGCCAGCGAGGCTTCGTCCTGGACGGTGAACCAGCCGTCGGCCCAGCCGGGCAACCGCGCGGGCGCGCCGCCGGTGAGCCGGACGCCGGCGGGGTGTAGGTCGCTGGGCTGCGCTTCGATCTCGGCGGCGACCAGGCGTTCGATGACCTGGTCGCGGGTGGCGCGGGTGCGGTTGACGCGCAGGCAGACGCTCGGCTCGGTCGCCGCGGCGGCGGCCTGCTCGAGGGCGCGCTGGTCGCCCCAGCGGCTGAGCCAGCGCTCGCTGATCCAGGGCGGCAGCGACCACCATTGGGTCAGCATCTGAAAGGCGGGCCAGCCGCTAGGCGGGCGGCGCATCTCCTCGGCCGCGCCGGCGACCCGGCGCAGGACGGCGTTGGT
The DNA here is from genome assembly GCA_002409445.1 of Armatimonadetes bacterium UBA5419. GTDB lineage: Bacteria > Armatimonadota > UBA10988 > UBA10988 > UBA10988 > UBA10988. The sequence goes on from DHNJ01000261.1 coordinate 5,280, forward strand.
CAGCCGGCCGATGCCCACATGCCCGCCCCACTCGCGGTCCTGGGCCAGGTCGACCAGCGAGTGGACGGCGGCGGCGGGGGTGGTCTCGGCGGTGAAGAGCAGTTCGTAGCAGCCGACGCGGAGGATAGCACGCAGCAGCGGCTCGAGATCCCCGAGCGGGCGGTCGAGCAGTGGTTGCAGCACGTAGTCGAGCCGGGCGATGAGCCGGAGGGTGCCGTAGGTCAGGGCGGTAGCGCGAGGGGCCCATTTCGGGTGGCCGGCGCGCGCGAGGCACTCGTCGAGCAGCCAGTCGACCTGGGCGCCGCGCTCCCCTTGCCAGACAACCTCAACCGCGACCTGACGACTCGAGGGTGTCAAAGGTCGCCGAGGTAGATCAACTGCTTGTTGACGTCTTCGTTGCCCGGGTCGACGGAGAGGATGTATCGCGCCTCGTCCTTGGCCTCGTCGATCATCGACAGCATGAGGTAGCTCTTGAACAGCTCGATGCGGCTGACGAGGAAGTCCGGCTTCTGTGCGCGGACGATCTCGAGCTCGGCGATGGCTTCGTCGAAGAGCCCGGTGAACAGCCAGGCGCGGGCGCGCCCGAAGCGGGCACGATGGCAGGTTTCGTCGGCGGCGAGCAGCTCTTCATAGACGGCGGTCGCGGCGTCGTACTCGCCGTCGTAGCAGAGCTTGTCGGCTTCTTCCAAGCGGGCCTCGATATCCACGCCACTACCCTCCGGCAAAACGACGGCCTCGAGCGTATACCGCACCTGCCAGTGCCGTACGCCCTGGCGCCCGGACCTTCTCTAACCATAGCGCATCTTGGCCTGCGGCGCAAAGCATTCCGCGCGTCTCGTCGATCGCCAAGATCTCGCCGGGCGCACCGTCGCCTTCACCCGGTCGCGCGGCGAGCACGGCGACCGGCTCGCCCGCGACCTCGGCGGTCGCCCCGGGCCACGGCGTGACGCCGCGGAAGCGCGCGTAGAGCGTGGCGGCGGGCTCG
>DHNJ01000058.1:0-8830 GCA_002409445.1 Armatimonadetes bacterium UBA5419
CGGCCCCGCGCCGCGCCGAGCCCGGCCCCGAGCTGCTCGAACGCGTGCGCGGCCGGGTCGATGGCGATGTGCGCAAGTGGCTCGCCGCCGAGCAGCCGGGCGAGCTGCTGCGCCTGGCCGTCCTCGCCCGCGCCTACCACGCGCCCTGGGCCGAGGCCTACCAGAGCCCGGCGCTGGTCGCCAAGGTCGTCGCGCTGATCGATGACCTCTGCGCGCGTTTCGCCGCCGACCCGAACCTCGTCGACACCGAACCCAAGTGGCGCAGCTTCGGCCCCGCTGGCTACGCCGTCGCCGCGCTCGCCGTGCCGCTCGCGCCCTACCTTGACCAGCCGCTGACCATCGGCGGCGCGACCATGACGCGGCGCGCCGCCTGGGCCGACGCGCTGGCCGCGAGCGTCGAGTGGCGCCGCACGCATCGCCGCCACTACACCAACCAGTCGATGATCTCCGACATGAACCTCTACCAGTCCAACCGCGGACTGGCCGTGCTCGACCCCGCGCGCGCCCTGCCCGAGGATGTCGCGCGGCGCTACCTGCACGAGGCGGTCGGGCTGGAGCCGTGGCTGGGCGACTGGCGGCCCGACGGCAGCCACGACCGACGCTTCGGCGACAGCTACTACCAGACCACCCGCCGCGGCCAGACGCGCGAGCTGGGCTACGTTGGTGGCTATGGCGAGGTGCTCGACTGGGTCGCCAAGATCTACGAGGCGAGCTGCGCCGGCGGCAGCCCGGGCGACCCGGCGCTGCTGGACCACCTGGCGGCGATGGTCGACGCGCGGCTGCCCTTCCGCTACCGCGGGGTCGACGCCGAGGGATACACGGCGATGCTGGTCGAGACGTTCGTCGGCTGGCGCGACAGCGGGCCGCCGGGGCCGGTGCTCTACGGGCAGCGCGCTGGCTGGGAGAGCTCGGCGCTGCAGACCGCCGCGCTGCTCCAGCGCGGGCCGATCGTCGCCGCGGCCCAGGCCCAGATCGCCGACGGCCAGTACTACGCCAGCCTGCTGGGCGCGCTGGGCAACGGCTCGACCGATGCCACGCTGACCCTGGTCGGCGTGCCCACCGAGTACGCCATCGTCAGCGCCCTGCCGCCCGCCGACACTCCGCTGCCGATGGAGGGGCCGGACGACTTCGTCTGGGCCGACGAGCAGAACGGCGTCGTCGCGCTGAAGGTGGGCGAGCGGCGCCTCTACGCCTCGCTCTACTGGCGCGCGCGGTTCGGCGTCAACAACCTCGCCCGCATCCACGACCTGCGCCCCGACGGCCAGCGCCTGGCGACCGTCTACCTGCGAACCGAGTTCGCCGACAGCGGCCTGCGCTACACCTTCCCCAACTGGCTGGACAAGGCCTTCGTCCGCTGGCAGACCAACCTGCCCGGCGTGACCGACCGCCTGGCCATGGCCGGCCAGCAGATCCCCGTCGCCCTCGTCCCCGCCGGCCAGGAGCAGCCCGAGGTCGGCGTCGAGACGCCGTTCGTCGGGCGCGGCCTGTTCTACCGGCTGGCCTGGGACGATCTGCTGATCGGCATGAACCTGACCGGCCTAGACAACGTGCCGCCCCAGGACTACAACCTCGACGCGCCGCCCGGCGCGCGCCGTCTGCCCGACGGCCAGCCGCTGGCCGGTCCCGTGACCGTCGCGCCGGGCACAACCGTCGTGCTCCAGCTGCCCCGCTGACCCTAAGGAGGCTCCCCATGCTCCGCTCGCCCGCCTGGTCCATCGCCAGCCTGCTCCTGCTCGCCGCCGCTACCGCGGCCCAGCCGCCGCTCGACATCGGCTCGCGGCTCGAGTTGTTCATTGACGACGCGCTGGTCGACGAGTTGACCGGCTCGGCCCGCCGCGTGCTGCACCACCCCGAGCCGCGCGAGGTCATCTACCAGCCCAACGGCCCGGCCGAAGGCGCGACCTCGGCCTACTACACGCTGCTGCGCGAGGGCAACCTAGCGCGCCTCTACTTCCGCGGCACCGGCGACGAGGGCGCCAGCCACCCCGAGTTCACCTGCGTCGCCGAGAGCATCGACGGCGGCCCGTTCACCCGGCCCGAACTCGGCCTCGTCGAGTTCAACGGCTCGACCGCCAACAACATCATTCACGACGGCGTCGCGGTCCACAACTTCACGCCGTTCATCGACACCCGCCCGGGCGTCCCCGCCGACGAACGGTACAAGGCGGTCGGCGGACGCCAGCTCTACCCGCTGGCCTCGGCCGACGGTCTCCACTGGCGCCAGCTCAGCGACGAACCAGTCATCACCGACGGTGCTTTCGACAGCCAGAACGTCGCCTTCTGGGACGCCGCGCGGGGCCAGTACGTCTGCTATTTCCGCACCTTCCAGGAGGGTATGCGGCACATCGGCCGCGCCACCTCGGACGACTTCCTCCACTGGTCGCCGACCGAGCAGCTGCGCTTCAACCGCCCACCCGAGCAGCTCTACACCAACAACATCCTCCCCTACTTCCGCGAGCCGAGTCTGCTGATCGGCATGCCGGCGCGCTTCCTGCCCCAGCGCCAGAAGCTGGCCAACCACCACTCACCCGGGGTCAGCGACGCGCTGCTGATGGTCAGTCGCGACGGGCTGAACTTCCATCGCTGGGCCGAGGCGTTCCTCCAGCCCGGGCCCGACCCGCGCAACTGGGGCGACCGCACCAACTACCCGGTCTGGGCGCTCGAACAGACCTCGCCGACCGAGATGTCGGTCTATTGGTGGGAGCACTACCGCTTCCCCTCGCTGGCCATCCGCCGCGGCACACTGCGGATCGACGGCTTCGTCTCGGTCCAGGCCGGCGCCGACGGCGGCACGCTGCTGACCCGCCCGTTCACCTACACCGGCGGCCGGCTGCAGCTGAACTACGCGACCAGTGCCGCCGGTGGCTTGCGGGTCGAGGTCTGTGACGAGGCGGGCGCCCCGCTGCCCGGCCTGGCGCTCAGCGCCGAGCAGGAGCTGTTCGGCAACGTCATCGACGAGACCGTCGTCTGGCCCGCCGGCGGCGACCTCGCCGCGCACGCCGGCCAGCCCGTGCGCCTGCGCTTCCACCTGCGCGACGCCGACCTCTACTCGTTCCGCTTCGTGGAGTAAGCCATGCTCCTGCTGACCCTCTCGCTCTCCGTCCTGGCCCCGACGACGACCGTCGCGATCGACGGGACGCGCTGGCTGGTCAACGGCGCGCCGACGCACCCGGGCACGCCGGCCGAAGGGCTCTTGCTGAACGTGCGCATGGTCAACGCGACCTACGAGGACGCGCGGCCGGAGAGCACGTTCGACGCCGACGCCAACGTGGACCGCTTCCTGGCGCGGCTGGACGACTACCAGGGCGCGGGCGTCGACGCGTTCACCTTCAACCTCCAAGGCGGCGGCCCAAGCCGCGACACCGCCCACCGGCGGGCCGTGGTCAACAGCGCGTTCAACACCGACGGCAGCCTGAAGCCGGCCTACCTGGCCCGCGTCGAGCGGGTCCTGCGCGCCTGCGATGAACGGGGGATGGTGGTCATCCTGGGCCTGTTCTACGAGGCGCAGTCGGCTCGTCTCGCCGACGAAGACGCCGTCCGCGCCGGCGTGGTCGCAGCGGTGACGTGGCTGCGCGAGACGGGCCTGCGCAACGTCGTGCTAGAGATCGCCAACGAGTACGACCACCCCGGTTTCGTCCACCCGATCATCCGCCGACCCTCGGGCATGGTTGAGCTGATCGAGCTGGCGCGCGCGACCTGGCCCGAGCTGCTCATCTCCGCCAGCGGCCTGGGCCACGGCCGCGTCGCGCCCGAGGTCGTCGCCGCCGGCGACTTCGTCCTACCGCACTTCAACGGCACCGACGTCGCCGGCATCCCCGCCCGGCTGGCCGCACTGACCGCCAGCGGCAAGCCGGTCGTCTGCAACGAGGACGACAAGTCCGGCGCCAACGCGGTCGCCGCGCTGCGCGCCTGTGTCGCGGCGGGCGCCGGGTACGGGTTGATGCTCAACGACCTCAACCAGTACCTGCCCTTCGAGTGGCACGGCCCGGCCGACGACCCGGAGTTCTACGCCGCCCTGGCCGAGGTGAGCGGCGCGCCCGACGCCGCCTACTACCCGCCGCCCGAGAGCCAAGGCGGCTGGCGCCAGTTGACCGACCCGGACGACCTGCGCACGCTCGCCGGCCTCGACCCGGACGCGCTCGCCGCGCTGGCCGACTGGCTGCGCGCCTCCGACGACCGGCCCTTCGCCGCCAGCCTCGTGCGCCGCGGCTACCTCTGCCTGGAAGTCGAGCGCGGCCGCGACGCGGCGACCAGCCACGAGTGGGTCAAGTCCGTCAGCAAGGCCATCTGCGCCACCGCCCTGGCCATCGCGCTCGAGCGCGGCCGCGCCGGCCTCGGCCCCGTGGAGCTCGGGCTCGACGAGCCGTGCCTGCACCTCCTGCCCGCCGCCGCGCCGCTGAGCGACCCGCGCAAGGCCCAGATCACCGCCCGCCAGCTGCTCGACCACACCTCCGGCATCTGCCCCGAGTCGACCGGCGTCAACAACTACATCGACTGGCCCTCGACCCTCGGCCACGGCGGCGACCCGCGCACCGCGCTGCTGGCCTTCGACCCCGGCACCGGCTGCGGCTACTCGACCCTGGCCTACCAGCACGCGGCCCTGCTGGTCGAGGCGCTGAGCGGCCAAGACTATGAGGCGTTCCTGCGCGAGCACCTGCTGGCGCCGCTAGGCATCGAGCAGGCCTGGTTCGGCACTCTGGACGGCGAGCCGCTCGGCACCCACGCCTCCGGCGCGCTGGGGCTGTCGGCGCGCGACCTGGCGCGCATCGGCTGGTGCTTGGCGCAGGGCGGCCGTTGGGCCGGGCGGCAGGTCGTCCCGCGCTGGTACGTCCTGGCCAGCGGCCGGCCGTCGAGCACGGTGACCACGCCGGAGCTGCGCTGGGGCCTCTCGCCGCGCTACTTCGCGCTCGGCTGGGAGCTGCCGGCCAACCTCGACGGCGCCAGCGGCCGCGAGGGCCACGGCATCCCCGCCGAGCTGCGCGCCAAGTTCGGCAGCGGCGGGCAGAGCCTGGCCTGGGTCCCGGCCGACGCCGGCTCGCCCGCCCGCGGTCTGGTCGTCACACGACAGACCGGCGGAGCGGGCGAGTGGGCTTACGAAGAGTACCTGCGCCGCGCGGTGGCGGCGATCATCGACTAGCCCTCGCGGGTGAAGGCCAGGCCGAGGTTCACATCGGCCGGGCACCACGGCGCAAGGTCGGACAGCGAGTCGCGGGCCGCCTGGCTGGTCGGCACGCCCCAGGCCTCGAAGAACGGGCTCAGGTCGCGGCCGACGGTGCGGCTGAAGCGGACCAGCCACTGGTCGCGCTTCTGGTCGTCGTTGCCCGGCAGCTCGCCCTCGGCGGCCGCCTCATAGCTGGCGAAGGTGCGCTGGAATGCGCCCCAGCCGAAGGCCTGCTGCAGCTGCGCGTACATCATCAGCGCCAGGCCCGGGTCGCTCTTCCACTTGTCGAAGTCGCTGCCCTCGGCCATGTACTTGGTCACCGCCTCGTTGCGCCGCGTGGCGTTCAGCCAACTGTTGTCGGCGACCTGCTCGTTGCTGACGCGCTGGCAGAGGTACATGCTGAACAGGTTGACGGTCACCTCGCCGGTCCCGCCAAACGTCCACCAGCCGCGCTGATGGTTGTGGCCCAGCTCGTGCCAGAAGCCCCAGCAGGTGCTCGCCCCGCCATCGACCAGCTTGTCGCGGTCGACCATCGTCGGCGGCACATCGAGCCAGGTCATGATCGGGTAGCCCGAGTGCATGTAACCGGCGGAGATCTGCTGGTCGGAGACGATCCGCTCGGGGCGGTCGCGCAGCCGCGAGGTCGTGCGCAGGTCGGCCAGCGAGTCCAGCGCCGTGTCCCAGACCATCATCAGCGCCTCGGGGTCGTCCAGGTCGCGCACGACGCTGGCCGGCACGGTCAGAACGATCTTGTCCGTCGCCAACTCGGCCCACGGCGCCTGCAGGTGCCGCAGCCGCGCGCGCCACTGGTCGACCGGCGTCACGCCGGCGCGGAAGTACGGCATCTCGACCGCGCCCTTGATCTCGACGGGCACGACGCCGAGCTGGCTGTTGCGCGGCACGGTGATGTAGACCGGCCCGCCGAACGGGTTGCCGAAACGCGTCACCTGCTGCGCCAGCCCCGTCGCGCGGGTCACCTCGGGGAACCGCTGCCAGCGGTCCAGGCCCCACAGCGTGTCGGTGTGCGCGCCGATGCGCACGCCCAGGCCGCTGCCGGCGGCCGCCGCGGGCACGGTCACCTCGATGACCTCGCCCGGCGCCGCGTACAGGCCGGTACTGGTCCAGTCGGGCACCTTGGTGTCAACCAGGATCGTCGCCTCAACGCTCGGCACATCGGCCGCCACCGCGCCGGGGAAGGTCGCCGCGGCGGGGTGCGCCTGCAGCTGGTCGATCGGCGCGCGGCGCATGGCCTGGTGGTCCAGGACGACGGCCAGGCGCGCCAGCGGCTGGTCTAGGGCGAGCGGGTTCTGTGCCGTTGGCACCGCGGTGTCGCCCAGGCCGGCGATCGCCGCCTCGAGCTGCGGCAGCAACAGCGTGTCGTCGGTCGGCACGGTGCCCGCCGCCTCGGTCAGCACGGCCGAGATCTGCGGCTGCTCGTCCGCGGTCAGCGGCTCGGGCGCCAGCAGCCGGGCCAGCGCGCGCTGGGCGTGGGAGAGATCGAGGCCGACGCGATCGGCCAGCCAGCCGTTCGGCCCGGTGCCGTCGACCGTGCCGGCGCCGAGGCTCAGCCCCGCGCGCGCGGCGACGCGGTTCGCGCCGTAGCCGGCGATGTCCTGGCGGCCAGTGACCTGCTGCCAACCCCATATCGGCACCGCGTCAAAGAAGCCGCCACCGTCCTGGATCCAGGTTGCGATGGTCTCGATCAGCGGCGCCTGGTCTGCCGCGGACAGCTGCGCGCCGGCGGCCAACAGCACCTTCGCGCCAGGCAGCGCCGCGGCCAGGCCGCCGGTGTCGACCTGCACGACCTCGAAGCCGGCCGCCTCGAGCGGCGCGCGCCAGCCGCGGTGGCCGTGCAACAGCACCCGCGCGCCGGCCTGTCCGTCGGCCAGCCAGCGGACGATGTTGGTCACCAGGGCGACCTGCGCCGGCCGGTCGAAGTTACCGAACAGGCCCTCATGCCCGCCCAGCACGATGCGCCCCGCGCCGTAGCGCGCCGCGCCGATGTTCGCCAAGCGGCTCTTGCCCTTCGCGCCGGTCAGCACGGTGAACGCGTCGTCGCCGAAGACCGCCACCTGCCCGACCAACGCGCCCGGCGCGACGACCTCGTCGACGCCTTGCAAGAGCGCCTCGACGTCCGCTGGGGCGGCCCAAGCCACCAGGCTCAGGCTCAGCAAACTCGCTACCATCACGTGTCGCATCGTGTTTCCCTCCAAACTCGTTACCCCTCGCGCCGCCAGACGTCGACGGACCCACCGTCGGCCAGCAGCCCGCGCAGCCGCGCCTCGCGCGTCCAACCGGCCGAGGCCAGCGCCTTCGCGCGCACCGCGTCCGCCGCCGGCAGCCAGCAGCCGACGGGGCCGTCGCCCCACTCGATCTCGGCCAGCAAGACGCCCAGCGTCTCGGCCGCCGCCGGCGCACAGACCAGGTCTAGGTTGCGCCAGCCCGGCCACTCGCGGTCCGCACTGAGCACCGCCAGCGCCGCCGCCCGCCGTGAAGCGTCATCGACGACCCAGGCCTCGCACTCGCCCCGTTCCGCGGCGACCTTGAGCTCCAGCCCCGGCCCTTCAAAGCAGTCTGGCCCGAACATACCGAGCCCCCGCGCCTGCAACCCGTGCTCGCCACCGTCGGCGAAGACCTCGGCCAGCGCCGGCCAGTGCCCCCAGCGGTACGGCCCGACGTGCCACGGCCCTGCCAGCTGCGTCGGCGCGCCCGGTTGCCACTGCATGAAGCCGCTGCCGGCGGTCACGTCAACCCAGCCCTGGCGCAAGTAGATATGGTACGGCGCGCTGTCATACCCAGTATGGAGCAGCAGCCGGCGCCCGCCGCGGGCGACGAACTCGGGCTTGAGCACCCCGAACAAAGCCTCGCACAGCCCCTGCCGCCGGTGCTCGGGACGGGTGAAGACGTGGCCCAGGATGCCCACGCCGCCGAACTCGACGAGCATGATGTTGCTCACCGCGCGGCCGCCGTCCAAGGCTAGGTAGAACCGCGTCTCCAGGCCTTCGAGCTCGCCGGCGACCGCGCGCGTCACGTGCTCGCGCCAGCTGTCGCCCTTGTGGCCCAGCAGGTCGACCAGGCCGGGGACGTCCGCCGGCTCCGGCGTGGTCATCAGCACCAGCTCGGCCGTGCGCCCGTCGCGCCGCGTCGCGCTGCCCAGAGACGTGATCACCGCACCCTCCTAGTCGACCAGGCCCCAGCCGAGCAGCTCCTCGGTGTAGTAGGTCAGCAGCAGATCCGCCCCGGCCCGCGCGATGCCCAGCAGCGACTCGTGGACCGCGCGGCGCTCGTCCAGCCAGCCATTGGCCGCGGCCGCCTTGAGCATCGCGTACTCGCCGCTGACCTGGTAGGCCGCCAGCGGCACGTGGATCGCCTCGCGCACCTCGCGGATGATGTCGAGGTACGGGCCGGCCGGCTTGACCATGATCATATCGGCACCCTCGTCGATATCGAGCAGCACCTCGCGCAGCGCCTCGCGGCGGTTGGCCGGGTCCATCTGGTAGCCGCGGCGGTCGCCGTGCGCCGGCGCCGAGTCGGCCGCCTCGCGGAACGGGCCGTAGAAGGCGCTGGCGTACTTGGCCGCATAGGAGAGGATCGGCGTCTCGGCGAAGCCCGCGTCGTCCAGCGCCGCGCGCAGGTGGCCGACGCGGCCGTCCATCATGTCCGAGGGCG
>DHNJ01000058.1:8987-9648 GCA_002409445.1 Armatimonadetes bacterium UBA5419
GCCGTCCATCATGTCCGAGGGCGCGATGATGTCGCAGCCGGCCTCGGCCTGGCTGACCGCCGTGCGCGCGAGTAGGTCGAGCGTGCGGTCGTTATCGACGTCGCCGCCCGGGGTTAGGTAGCCGCAGTGGCCGTGGGTCGTGTACTCGCACAGGCAGGTGTCGGCGATGACCTGCATCGCCGGCGCGTGTTTCTTCCACAGGCGCGCCGCCTGCTGCACCACCCCATCGACGCGCCAGGCGCCGCTGGCCTCGATGTCCTTGCGCAGCGGCAGGCCAAACAGCAGGACCGAGGCCACGCCGGCCTCCGCCAGGCGCTCGATGTACTCGGGCAGGCGGCCCAGCGGCCAGCGGTCGATGCCCGGCAGCGAGCCGATCGGCTCGATCTCGTCGCCGGCGGTGACGAACAGCGGCTGGATCAGCTGGGCGCGGTGCAGGCGCGTCTCGGCGACCATGCCGCGCAGCGTCGGGTTGGCCCGCAACCGGCGGGGCCGCTCCTGGGGGTAGCTCACTCGACTCCTCCTACCACTCGACCACAGCCTTGATCACCCCGTCGGCCTGCGCCGCGGCCAGCTCGAAGGCGGCCGCGCTGGCTTCGAGCGGGAACCGGTGGGTGGCCAGCGCGCGCAGGTCCAGCGCGACGCGCGCGGCCAGCGCCAGCGC
>DHNJ01000058.1:9798-10027 GCA_002409445.1 Armatimonadetes bacterium UBA5419
CGCGGCCAGCGCCAGCGCCCGGGGGTAGACCGCGCGCATGCGCCGGGCAAACTTGACGGTCAGACCCTTGCGCCGGGCGACCGAATGCTGCAGCTCGAACCGGTCCTCGGGGGGAATGCCGACCAGCACCACGCAGCCGCCAATCGCCGCGACCCGGGTCGCCTCGAGCTGGGTCTGCACGGAGGTGGCGCACTCGAAGACTACGTCGACGCCGCGCCCGCCGGTAGCC
>DHNJ01000058.1:10194-10387 GCA_002409445.1 Armatimonadetes bacterium UBA5419
CGTCGCCGCCGCGCCCGCCGGTAGCCGCGAGGATGGCCTCGACCGCCGCGCCGTCGGCGGCCTCGAACACATCGTCGGCACCCAGCCGCGCAGCGGTCGCGCGCCGCTCGGCCAGCAGGTCCGTCGCCCAGATCGGGCCCGCGCCGCCCAGCCGCGCGACCAGCAGCGTCGCCAGGCCGATCGGCCCGCAGCC
>DHNJ01000114.1:0-335 GCA_002409445.1 Armatimonadetes bacterium UBA5419
AGTCATCGGGGCCCTCGCCGTTCTGCGGCTGCGGCTGGGGGCGCGGCCCGCGGCGCGGGTAGCCGGCCCCGCCGGTGACGCCGCTGCTGGCCAGCCGGCCCGTCGTCTCGAGCCGCCGCAGCGTCGCCGCCTCCTGCGGCCGGTACGCGCGGCGCCGGGCCATCAAGCCCTCCCAGTCGACCGCGCGGCCGTCGAACTCCGGCCCGTCGACACAGGCGAACTTGTTGCCGCCGTCGACCAGGCAGCGGCAGCCGCCGCACATCCCGGTGCCGTCGACCATCACCGTGTTCAGCGAGACCTTCAGGTTCAGATCGCGCTGCTCGGCCAGCTCGGCC
>DHNJ01000114.1:490-9336 GCA_002409445.1 Armatimonadetes bacterium UBA5419
CGCGCTGCTCGGCCAGCTCGGCCGTCGTGCTCATCAGGAACGTGCAGCCGATGCTGTAGACCAGGTCCGGCTTCAGCCCGGCGTCGAGCAGCTCGGCCAGCTTGTCGAAGGACAGGCCACGCTCGCCCGTGCTGCCGTCCGAGGTCATCTCGTGGTACTCGTCGACCAGCGGCTTGAACTTCTCGGCCCAGTAGAGCAGCCAACCCGAGTGCGCCTCACTGATCATGATCACGTGGTTGCCCACCTCTTTGTGCGCGCGGGCCAGCGGGTAGAGCGCGCCGATGCCGTAGCAGCCGCCCATCAGGACGACCGTGCCCACGTGCTCGACCTCGCTCGCCGTGCCCAGCGGACCCATGTACGTCGGGATGGTGCCGCCGGTCTCCAGGCGCGCGAGCTTCATCGTCGCCGCGCCGGCCTCGAGGAAGACGCTGGTCACCGTGCCAGCCTCGCGGTCGAAGTCGGCGACCGACAGCGGCACGCGCTCGCCGTCCTCGTCGCCACGGAGCATGATGAACTGCCCCGGCTGCACCTTGGCCGCGACGTGCGGCGCGCGGATGGTCAGGACGTGGTGGTCGGGAACTATCTGGCGGCGTTCAACAATCTCGTACATCGCGCTACGCTCCTACGCTCCAGCCAACGCGGCGGCCACATCGGCCTCCGCCGCGACCCGCTCGATGCGCACCGGGCAGGGGTTGGATCCCATGATGGGGCCGTCCTGCGCCGTCTGCACGAGCCGCACGACACCCGCCGGCACACCGTGGGTCAGCACCGCGACGGCCGTCGTCTCGCTGCCGGTCCAAGCCAGGTGCAGCGAGTCCCCATCGCCCACGCCGAACCGCTCGGCGTCGTCAACGTGCAGCCACGCGACACCCTCCGCGGCCAACGGCTCTAGGCCCGGCACGCTGCGCACCAGGCTGTCACCCAGGTAACCGAAGGTCGACAGCTCGCGGCTCAACAGCAGGTCGCTCTCGACCGGCTCCGCCGGCGCGGCCGCCGGCCGCTCAACGGCGTAGCCCGCGCCACGCTCGGCCGCCGCGACACCATCCCGCAGCGCCGCCAGCATCTCGGCGGTCGGCCGGATGTCCTCCGGCGGCGGGCTGGCGGCGGCAAACTGGCGCAGCTGGCCCCATTGGTCGGTCGCCGTGCCGTCGGTCTCAGCCCAGTGCGTGAGCGGCAGCACGACATCGGCGTCGCGCTCGGCACCGGGCACGTCCAGGTCCGCGGCAGCCGTCGTCAGCGCCACCCAGAAGCCTACGGGCGGCCGCTCGGCCCACGGCGCCCGGCCGATGGTCACCAGCGCATCAACCGGCGAACCCGGCGCGAACCACTCGGCGGCCGAGCCGCCGAACCGCGCCACGCCACGCGTGTTCAGCCCATCGACCAGCGGCAACAGCTTCGCCCCACTCGCCACGTACTGCTCGCGGCAGGCGGCCCAGGCGCTCGACTGCGCCAGCGCCGCGCTCCAGACGACCACCGTCCCCGGCGCCTCCAGCCAGCCGTCCAGCGCCGTTGCCTCCTCGCCCGGCCGCGGCCGCCGGACCTCGGTGGCATGCTCGGCCAGGTCCGTCGGGAACGGCTCGACGCAGAGCAGCTCGGCGCCCTGCCCCACCGCCTCCAGGACGGCCAGGAAGACGGGCGTGTGCGCGTAGCGCAGGTCGGCGCGGATGGCGACGATGCGTCGCGCGGTGCGCAGGTCGTCCAACGTGGCGTTGGCCAACTCGGCGCCGGGCTCCCACAGGTCAACGTCGCTGGCCAGGTGGTCAGTGCCAAGCGCCGCGGCCAGGTCGGCCGCCGCGGCCAGCTCGTGATCGAGCAGCCAGCGGCTGGCCAGCACCGCCGGCGCCGCAGCCTGTGCCAGGCCGGCGCTCGCGGCGGCCAGCGCCTCGTCCCAGTCGGCCTCCAGCAACCGCCCGCCGATGCGCATCATTGGCGTCAGCAGCCGGTTCTCGGGCAGCAGCGACTCGACCGGGGCGAAGCGCCCCTTGACGCACAGCGCCTCGCCCGGCGCCGGCCGGCTGCGGACGACCTGGTTGCCCGCCAAGTCCAGCTCAACCTGGCAACCCAGCGCGCAGAACCCGCAGGTCGTCGCCACGGTGCCCGTCGCCGGGCCGACCCACTTGTTGACCCGCTCGGAGAGCGAGCCGGTGGGGCAAACATCAACGCAGACACCGCAGAACTGGCAGGCGGTGTCGATCTTCAGCGCGTCGCCGACGGTCACGACCAGCGTGTCCTCGCCGCGCGCCTGGAGGGCGATGGCGTGGGCGCCGCGCACCTCCGCGCAGGCCCGCGTGCAGCGCGCGCAGAGCACGCAGAGGTTCGGGTCTTGGTCGATGAACGGGTTGCGCCGGTCGACCGGCAGGCCGCGGTGCTCGACGGGGTAGCTGAGGCCGTCGAGCTCGAGGCGATGGACCAAGTCTTGGAACTCGCACTGCCCGTCGTTGGGGCAGAAGCGGCAGCCGGTGACGGTGCCCGAGCGCCGCGCCGCGCAGCCGTGGTGCTCCAGGCAGTCGCTGTTGTGCCGGCAGAGGAGGCAGCCGGTCGGGTGCTTGGTCAGCAGCAGGCCCATCGTGCTCTGGCGCATCTTGAGCAGTTCGGGCGACTCGGTGCGCACGACCTGGCCCGCGGCGGCGGCCTGCGTGCAGGCGGTCGGGTAGCCGCGCACGCCGTCGATCTCCACAACGCAGAGGCGACAGGCGCCGATCGGCTCGAGGCCGGGGTAGTGGCACAAGCGCGGGATGTCGAAGCCCGCCGCGTCGGCGGCCTGCAGCACGGTCTGCCCGGGCACGAACGGCACCTCGCGACCATCGATGATCAGGGTCTCACTCACTGCGCCGCTTCCTCCAGGTCCAGACGCGCTCGGCCCGCGTATGAACGGCTGTTGACAGCGCACGAGTACACCAGGCTGCCCAAGGGCGGGAGTCGTCTCTATCAAGGATCATTACAATCCTTTGACCAGACGTCGCCGCGGCCCGAGGCGTAACCGTCGCGTCGCCGAGGCCCTCCGCTGCATGGTATGGTAGGGCCGAGCGGGCCGTTGAGCGGCCCGGCGACTGGCAGCGGGCGGTCTGGGTCGATGTTGCTAACCTGTAACCGCCTCTGGTACAACGGCCACCAAGACTGAAGGAGCCGCTGTTGTTAGCTTTGTTGTGCGCCGCCGTAGTTGTGGCCGGCGCCGCACTGGGTCCCGTCCCGGCGGCAGACACCCTACAACCTCAGCCACCCGCGAGCACGGTCGCCGGGCCGGTGCAGACCCCACCGGCGGCCGCCGGTCAGGTCGCCGCCGAGGTGGGCACGCCGGATGACGCGCTCGCGCCGATCACCGCACGCCCGCTGACGGAGGCCGACGGGCTGACCGTCGACCTCGCCACCGCGCTGGCCATGGGCCTGGCCCACGACCGCACGCTGCGCCAGGCCGGCCTCGACCGCTCCAGCGCGCGCCACGGCATCACCCGCGCCTGGTCGGTCTACCACCCGCAGGTCACGCTCGACGCCTCGGCCAGCAAGTTCGACTCCGCGGTCACTGGCATCACCACCGGCGCCGGCGCCTCGGCCACCGAACGCCACCAGGTCGCCCTCAGTGTGAACCAGCTGATCTTCGACCTGGGTCAGGGTCTGTTCTCCATCTACCAGTCCCGCCAGACCGCGAAGGCCGCCGGGTTTGCCGAGCTGGCAACCGGGCTGAACTCGGCCAACCGCATTGCGGCCAACTTCTACGAGGTCCTGCGCACCGACGCGCTGCTCTCGCTCGCCGAGGCCGTGGTCGACCAATCCACCCGCCAGCTCGAGCAGACGCAGGCCCGTTTCGACGTCGGGCAACTCGCCCAGCTCGAGGTCATTCGATCGCAGGTCGCCCTGTCCAACGCTGAAGTCGACCTGGCCGTCGCCGCCAACAACCAGCAGTTGGCCCTTGCCGCGCTGCGCCGCGACCTGGGCATCGCCCCCGCCACGCCGCTGACCGTGACCGACACCACGACCGTCCCACCAGTCGAGATCGAGTTGGCCGAGGCGCTCGAGCTGACCGAGGAGGTGCCTAGCGTGATCGCCGCCGCGGCGCGCCGGAGCGGGCAGAAGAACGCGCTGGATTCCGCGCGGGTCCGCCGCTGGGCCAACCTGCGAGTCACCGGTAACTTCGACCAGTACCTGTCCAACAGCCGCAACGTCAACAACGAGTACGTCCTATCTGCGACGGTCAGCTTACCGCTGTGGGACGGGCTGAATCTGCACGCCGCCGCCGAGCAGGCGCGGCTGGCTTGGGAGCGCGCCGACGAACAGTTGCAGGCCGAACGCGAGCAGGTGCGCCTGGACATCGAACAGGCCTACACCACCCATATCGCGGCCGCCAGCCGGCTCAACGCCGCCGAGCTCGCGGCGCAGCTCGCCGCCGAGAGCCTGACCCAGACCGAGGAGAGCTTCCAGCTCGACGCGAGCTCGAACCTCGACGTGATCGACGCGCGGACGGAGTTCCAGCGCGCCGAGAGCAACCGCATCAACGCGCGCCTGGAGCGCGACCTGGCGGCGATCGCCCTGCGCCTGAGCATCGGCCGCCTGCCCCTGACCGACGCCGCCCTTGAGGCGACCAGTGATTTGTGGACTCCGGTGCCCCCGCCGGCGGTGCCAACCGAGACGGAGAGCGTGGAATGAAGGTCGTTGCCTGGCTGAAGCAGAACCGCCAGTGGGTCATCCTAGCCCTGCTCGTGATCGGCGGCTGGTGGTGGCTGAAGACCCGCCAGCCGGCTGAGGAAGCCGCCTTGAGCGCGCCCGAGACGGTCACCGTGGCGCGCGAGACCGTCCGCGCGACGGTCGTGGCGACCGGCACGATCGAGCCGGAGACCAGCGTCGAGGTCAAGGCCAACGCCGGTGGCGAGATCACCTCGCTGCTGGTCGATGTCGGCGATGTCGTCAAGGCCGGCGACCTGCTGGCGACCATCGACCCTACCGACAGCCAAACCGCCGTCTCCACCGCGCGGGCCAACCTAACCAGCGCCCGCTCCAGCGTCACGCAGTCGCAGGCGACCGAAGCACTCGACCGCGTCAGCCAGCCGGCACGCGTGACCGACGCCACGGAGGCCGTCCGCGCCGCCCGCGCTCGCCTGCGCTCGGCCGAGCAGTCGCTCGAGATGGCCGAGGTCGCCGCGCGGACCAACACCCAGACCGCCCAGGCCGCGCTGACCATCGCCGCCGAGCGTGCCGACCGCGCCGACACCACGCGGACCATGGGCACCGCCTCGGCCGAGGCCAACCTGGCCCAGGCCCGCGAGTCCCGCGACCAGGCCGCCTCCCGCCTCGCCCAGGCCCAGGCCACGCTGTCCCTCGCCGAGGACCAGACCGCCGCCGACCTGGCCCAGGCCCAGCAGAACCTGACCGCCGCCAAGGCCCGCCTCGAACGCGCCGAGCTCACCGCGCGCACCACGCCGATCACCGCCCAGGCCCAGGTCCGTGAGGCCGAGGCCTCGCTGACCACGGCGCGCCAGAACCTGGCCAAGCTGAACCAGGCCACCCACCCCGCGGCCACCGCGACCACCCGCGGCGACTACGCCTCGGCCGAGGTGGCCCTCGCGGCGGCCAACGCCGAGCTCGAGCGCCAGCAGCAGTTGCTGGCCAAGGGCTACGTCGCGCGCGCCGCTGTCGAGACCGCGGCCACCGCGGCCGCCGCCGCCCAGGCCCGCTTCGATGCCGCAGCCCAGGGCTTCAGCGACCTCAGCAGCCTGCAGGCCGCCGAGCGCACCGCGGCCGAAGCCAGCGTGACGCAGGCCGAGGCCGGTCTAGCGCGCGCCCAGCAGGCGCTGCTCGCCGCCGGCACCGCCGACTACGATGTGACCGACGCCCAGGCCTCCCTGGCCAACGCCGAGCAGGCGCTCCGCCTCGCGGAGCAGGGCCCGAAGACCGTCGCCCTGCGCACCGAAGAGGTCCGTTCGGCACGCTCCGCCCTCGCCGCCAGCGAGGCTGCCCTGGCCAACGCGCAGGCCCAAATGCTCGAGGTCCAACGCCTGGACTCCGATGTTAGCGAGGCCGAGCTGAGCCGCCAGCAAAGCGAACTGGCCAAGACCCAGGCCGAGGCCAACCAGCGCCAAGTGCAGATCAGCGCCGCCGACGTCGAGTCCGCCCGCGCTAGCCTCAAACAGGCCGAGGCCAGCCTGGCCCAGGTGCTCGCCAACAGCTATCGCCTGACGAGCAACCGCGCCGCCATCTCCTCGGCCCAAGCCGGCGTCGTCCGCAGCCAAGCCGAGGTCGAGAACGCCGAGAAGCAGCTGCGCGACACGATCATCCGCGCCCCGCGCAACGGTGTGGTCATCGCCCGCGACGTGGAAGAAGGCACCATCATCACCTCCGGCCGCTCGTCGGTCAGTGAGGGCACGCGCATCCTGACCCTGGCTGATGTCGACCAGCTCTACGTCCTCGCCGCCGTTGATGAAAGCGACGTGGGTGAGGTCAAGGCCGGCCAGAAGGCGACCTTCACCGTCGAGACCTATCCCGACCAGGAGTTCGCCGCGACGGTCCGCAAGATCTACCCGCAGGGTGTGATGGTCAACAACGTGACCCAGTTCACCGTCGAGCTGTCCGTCGCCGGGACCGACATCGAACTGCGGCCCGGTATGTCCGCCGACATCGAGGTGCTGACCCTCGAGAAGCCCAACTCGCTCGTCCTGCCGGCGAATGCCGTGCGTGAGGGCACCACCGGCTTCTATGTCGAGGTACCCGCCGATAGCCCCGCGGGCATCGCCGCCGCGGCCGCCGAGGCCGAGCGCGCCGCGGCCAAGGGTGAGGCGCCCAAACAAGCTAAGACCGCCCCGGCCGCTGCGAGCAAGGGCAAGGGCGACGACGCGGCGCCGCCCGCCGATGGCGTTCGTGTGCCCATCAAGGTCGGTGTGACCACCACCGAGCAGGTCGAGATCCTCGACGGCCTCTCCGACGGCGACATCGTGCTACTGCCGCGCATCGGTGGCAGCAGCGCGGCGCGCGGTGGTCGCGGCGGCCAAGACAACATGAACCGCGCCATGCGCCAGGGGATGCGCGGCATGGGGATGTGAGGCAACTCGATGAACCCAATCGAAGCACTGCGAATCGCCCTCTCCGCGCTCGGCGCGAATAAATTGCGCTCCGCGCTCACCACGCTGGGCGTGATCATCGGCGTCGGTGCGGTCATCGCCATGACCGCCCTGGGCCAGGGCGCGGCGAAGGACGTCGAGGACCGCCTCAAGGCGCTGGGCAGCAACGTGCTGTTCCTCTCCCCCGGCCAGTCCGGACCCGGCGCCATGCGCGGCGGTTTCGGCACGGGCAACACGCTCTACATGACCGACCTCGAGGGCATCCGCCGCCACGTCAAGGAGGTCGGCGGCGTGGCCCCCGAACAGGGCACCGGCCAGCAGGTCAAGTACGGCAACCAGTCCTCGAACTACCGCATCATCGGCACCTACAGCGACTACGCCTACGTGCGCAACGTCACCCTCAAGGAAGGCCGCTTCTTCAACCGCCTCGACGAGCAGGCCAGCCGCCGCGTCGCGGTCATCGGCGCGAGCATTCAGGACGACCTGCTGGAGGGCAAGCCGGCCGTCGGCGAACGCATCAAGATCAAGGGCGTGCCCTTCGATATCATCGGGGTGCTCGCGCCGGTCGGCGGGCAGGGCCGGATGGACGAGCAAGTCTTCATCCCGCTCTCGGCCTTCATCCAGCGCATCGAATACCGCCGCAACGCCTGGAGCGTATCGCTCTCCGGCGCCGAAGGCTACTCGATGGAGCAGGTCCAGGAGGGCATCCGCCGCTACCTGCGCCGCGCCCACGACCTACGTCCCGGCGACCCCGACGACTTCAACATGGCCACGCAGTCGGACATCGCCAGCACGCTGAACGAGACGACCCGCACGTTCACCAACCTGCTCGCGGGCATCGCGGCCATCTCGCTGATCGTCGGTGGCATCGGCATCATGAACATCATGCTGGTCACCGTCACCGAACGGACCCGCGAGATCGGCATCCGCAAAGCCCTCGGCGCGCGCCGCCGCGACATCCAGCTGCAGTTCCTGATCGAGAGCTGCGTCCTCTCCATCCTCGGCGGTCTGCTCGGGGTCGCGCTGGGCCTAGGCGTCTCCCACTTCCTCGAGACGAAGATGGAGATGACCATGGTCGTCACGGCTAGCTCGATGCTGCTATCGTTCTGCTGCGCCGCGGCGATTGGCATCTTCTTCGGCCTCTACCCGGCCAGCCGCGCCGCTGCCCTCGACCCGATCCAGGCCCTGCGCTATGAGTAGTAACAGCGCCCTGGCCCGGCCCACCGAGCGGCCACCGACCATCGTCGTCTCCGATCTGTACAAGATCTACGACACCGGCGCCGAGCAGGTCCACGCCCTCGACGGCATCAGCATGACTGTCAACGAGGGCGAGTTCGTCGCCATCATGGGCCCGTCCGGCTCGGGCAAGTCGACCTGCATGAACATCCTCGGCTGTCTCGACCGGCCGACCCGCGGGCACTACGAACTCGACGGCATCGCCGTCGCCAACCAGACCGACGACGAACTGGCCATGGTCCGCAATCGCAAGATCGGCTTCGTCTTCCAGAGCTACAACCTCATCCCGCGCACGACCGCCCTCGACAACGTCACCGTCCCGCTCAAGTACGCGGGCATCAGCGGCCGCGAGCAGCACCAGCGCGCGCTCGCCGCGCTCGACCGCGTCGGCCTCGCGGGGCGCATCCACCACCGGCCCAACGAGATGTCGGGCGGCCAGCAGCAGCGCGTCGCCATCGCCCGCGCCCTGGTCACCAACCCCGCCATCCTCATGGCCGACGAGCCCACCGGCAACCTCGACACGCAGATGGCCCGTGGCGTGATGGAGCTGCTGGAAGAGATCAA
>DHNJ01000114.1:9500-9825 GCA_002409445.1 Armatimonadetes bacterium UBA5419
ACCATCGTCATGGTCACCCACGAGGCCGAGATCGCCGCCCACTGCAAACGCGCCATCTCCTTCCGCGACGGCAAGATCGAGCTCGACGAGCCGATCCTTGACCGCATCATCACTACGCCGCGGCCGGCGGCCACCTAGCCGCCAGCAGGACTCCGCGACGCTGCGGTCAAAGCCTGGGCCATGAAGACCATCGAACGCATCGGCCACCGCGGCGCGCCCGCGCACGTCCCCGAGAACACCCTCGCCAGCTTCGACCACGCCGCGACCTGCGGCGTCGACGCGATCGAGCTGGACGTCCGTCTCGCCGCTGACGGCCAGGTGATCG
>DHNJ01000114.1:9972-10174 GCA_002409445.1 Armatimonadetes bacterium UBA5419
CGCCGCTGACGGCCAGGTGATCGTCCTCCACGACGCCACCCTCGACCGCACCACCACCGGCTCCGGCCCGGCCGCCCTGCTCACCGCCGACGAGCTCGCCGCGTACGACGTGCCGCGCTACGCCGCCGTGCTCGACCTGCTGCGCGGCCGCTGCCAGGTCACCTGCGAGGTCAAGGAGGCCGCCGCCTGGCCCGCCGCCCTC
>DHNJ01000304.1:0-240 GCA_002409445.1 Armatimonadetes bacterium UBA5419
GGCGCGCAGCAGCGGCCGCGGGACGGCGGGCACCTCCCCACCCTTGGCCACCGCCAGCGGCTCGAGCGCCGCCTGCCAGGCCGCCGGCGTGAGGAGCAGCGCGACGATTGCCGCCGCCAGGCTCGCCGCCGCCAACCCCCAGGCCCACCCCCGCGCCGCCGGCGCCGGCCGCTCCAGGCCGCGGGCGGCGAGGAAAGCCAGGGCGATGATCGTAACGTAGGTGAAGCGCGCCGGGTCGCG
>DHNJ01000304.1:479-9086 GCA_002409445.1 Armatimonadetes bacterium UBA5419
ACCACCGTCAGCGGCCCCAGCGCCAGGACCAGGCCGAGCCCGCCGAGCAGCGCCCAACGCCAGGCGCCGCGCTGCCCCAGCGCGCCAAGCGCCAGCGGCCAGGTCGCCAGCCCGCTGTACCAGAGCGCCTCCCAGTACGGCCCGCGGCCGAGCCAGCCGCACAGCGCGTCCGGGGCACCCAGCGCGCGCGGCTGCAGGCCCAGGGCCAGGGCCGGCGCGGTCAGGAAGAAGCGCGCCACGTCGGCCAGTTCGTAGCTCGTGCGTTCGGAGAGGAGCACTTCCTGCGCCGTGGGCAGCAGCTGCACCGCCGCCAACAGCCCGCCCAACGCCCCACCACCCAACAGCCACCCCCAGCGCGGCACCATGGGGCCATTGGCCCGCCGCGTGAGGCACCAGACGCCGACGATCGCCAGCATCAGCAGGCTCATCTGCGCATGGCCGGCGAGCCATTGCAGCGCGACCAGCCCCGCCCAGGCCAGGCCGCGGCCCGGGCTCGGCCGCCGCCAGAGGCGTGCCGCGGCCCACAGCAGCCAGGGCAGCCAGGCGATCGTGTAGGCCAGGCTGGGGAACTGATGGCGGACGACCAGCGCGCCGTTGAGCCCGTAGATGCAGGCCCAGGCGAAGGCGGTCGACCGGCGCCAGCCCAGTTCGCGGCCCAGCAGCCAGCCACCGGCCAGCCCCAGCCAGAGATGCAACAGGTAGCCCAGCCCCAGGGCCAGCGCCGGGCTGAAGGCGGCGGCGAGCCAGTGCCAGGGGTAGAACATCGCCGCCTGTGGGTTGCCGACCAGCGTCGCGCCGCCGAACAGCGCATCGTCCCAGAGCGGGAGCCGCCCCGCGCGCAGACCCTCGGCGACGACCGTGCGCCAAGGCATGAACTGGACGGTGATATCGCCGTAGTACAGCGCGCCGCCGGCCAGGATCGGCGCGCCGAGGACCAGCACCAGCGCCGTCAGCCCGGCCCAACAGAGCCCGTCGCGGCGCTGCTTCTCGGTGCTGGGCGGGAGTTGGGGCACGGGGTCGGTCCTTCTCGGTGCGGACCCGGCGCGGCCCGCGTTCGATATGTTAGGATGATACCGTCATCCGTGGAGCATGCTGTGTCCGAGTCGAGCCTGCCGGTCTCTCGCCCCGCGCGCCCGCTGGCCTGGGCGGCGCTCGTCCTGTTCGCCGTCGGCGTGGCGATCGGCGCGGCCTGGCTCGGCGCGAGCGCCCCGCGCGCCGACCAGCGCGCGGCAGCCACCGCCAAGGAGGTCCTCGCACTGTTCGACACCGGACGCTACTACGACGGCAAGACCTTCGAGATGGCCGGCCGCGCGGGCCAGATGAGCGGGGGCAGCAAGGAGGAGTGGACCGACTTCCTCCCGCTCTTCGAGTTTGACCCCGACGGGCCGACCGCCTTCTGCGGTTGCCCCGCGACGTTCGCCTTCCGCGTCTTTGATCCCGACGGCCAGATCCGCGAATTTGACCTGATCCACAACCGCGCCCTGCGCTGCGGCACCGACCTCCGGGTCCTGCCGCTGACCCGTGCCTCGGCCGAGGCGGTCAGCAACTACCTCAACGCGCACGGCTATATCGTCGGCCAGCCCCAGTGGGACCAGCCCTAAGCCAGACGAGGAGCTAGCGCGTGGCCCGTTTGGTCGAACTACTCCTAGCCTGCGGTTGGTACCTCGTGCCCCTGCTCGCCATGGGCGCGTTCATCGTCGCCACGAGTCTTGAGCGCTGGGCCACCCTCCGCCGTGAGCCGCGCGAGGCCCTGCCCACCGTCCAACAGCTGCACCAGGCCCACCGCGAGGGCGGCCGGCCGGCGACCCTGGCCGAGGCTGAGTCGATCGGCGGCGGCGTCGCCGCCCTGGTCCGCGCTACGGCCGACGCCCCGCCCACCGACCGCCGCGCCGCCGACGAAGCGCTCGAAGCCATCGACCGCCGCCTCGAGGGCCCGCTGGTCTGGCTCCGCGTCCTCAGCGACCTCAGCCCGCTGGTCGCCCTGGCCTTCAGCCTGGTCCACCTGACCGAGGTCAACCGCCTGGTCGGCACCCGCGGCCTGGTCGAGCTCAACTCGCTGTACATGCAGGCGGTCACGCTGACCGCGGTCGGGCTCGCTCTGGCGCTGATCGGCCGGCTCGCCGTGCTCCTGCTCGAACGCCGGCGCGGCGCGGCGATGAGCGCGCTGCGGCGGATCGGTGAAGAGGTCAGCCAGCTGCTGGCGAGCCCCGCCGAGAACCTCTGATGACCGCCCGCCGCCGGCCCAGCCTGCTGCCCTGGACGGTGGCGCTGAACGCCATCGCCCTGCTGCTGCTGATCGCCCCCGCCCGCGAACTCGGTGCCCCGCCGCGCACCACGCCGATCGCGCTACCGCCCAGCCCGGCGCTGCAACCCGGCCAAGGCGAGCTGATCGCGCCCACCGCGCCGACCGAGCTGCCGCCGGAGAAGACCGTCATCAAGCGCCAGGTGTTGCGGCCGAACCCCGGACCCAACATCGTTGGGTCCGGGGTTCGGCCGCAGCCCTGGCCCTGGCTCAGCACGCTGCCCGCGCCGCGGATGCACGAGGTCGCCCCGCCGACCCCGCCCGACCCGCTCGCCGCGCCAGTCGCCGCCGCCCTGGCCAGCGGGCAGGCCGAACTGACCGCGGGCGCGCGGACTCTACGGCTGAGCACCGATCCCGCGGCCAGCGGCGCGGGCACGATCATCGCCGATCTGGCGGACGCGCCGGCGGGTACGGGCTGGCAGCGGCTGCCGGGGGACGACCGGCTCTGGCGCCAGCCGCACAACCTCAGCGCCTGGCAGGCCGACTCGGGTCAGCCGGAGTTGTGGCTCGACGCGGCCGGCCGGCGGCTCTGGCTGCCGCCCACGGTCCGCGCCGGCCTGCGCGCCGAACGCGCCGAGGCGCTCGACCTCCTGCGCAACGCCCTCGCCGACCCGCGGCTGGCCGCACCCGGCGACTAGTCGGCTAGTGGGCCAGTGCGTAGCTGCGCAGCCGCTCCTCGTCGACCTCGATGCCCAGCCCCGCGCCGTCCGGCACGACGTAGCCGTCGCCGCGGTGGTTCAGCTGTAGGCCGGCGACCAACAGGTCCTCGAGGTACTGCGGCCCGTTGAGTTGCGGCGGCAGACGCAGCTGCAGCGTGCTGTAGACATGCAGTGCCGCAGCCAGGCCGATGCCCGACTCGGTCAGCCCCGAGCCGAGCAGATCCAGCCCCGCCGCCCGTGCCACCTCGGCCTGCCGCACCAGGTCGCGCAAGCCACCGGCCTTGCAGGTCTTCAACGTGATCAGATCGCACGCGCCGGCCCGTGCCAGGCGCATCGCGTCGGCCGCCGAGTAGCAGCCCTCATCGACCGCTAGCGGCAGCCAGGAGCGCGTCTTGAGCTGGGCCAGGCCGAACCAGTCGTTGGCCGGCGTCGGCTGCTGGAGCAGAACACAGCGACGGATCGAGCGGATCCGCTCGAGCATCGTCGCGGCGCTGGTCGGCGTGTAGTTCTGGTTGCCGTCGAGCCAAATCGAGGCCTGCGGCACCGCCTCGCTGACCGCCGCCAGCCGCTCGGCATCCAGGCCCAGGTCGCCGACCAGCTTCATCTTCACGCAGCGGTGCTGGGTCCAGCGCTGGCAATCCTCGCGCAGCCGCTCGGGCGACTCGGCGCGCAGGCTCGGGCTGAGCGAGATCTCGCCACGCACCCGCCCGCCCAGCAACTCGTGGACCGACAGACCGGTGATCTGGCCCTGCAGGTCGTGCAGCGCCATATCGACCGCCGAGCGCGCGGTGGGCATGCCGTTGGACAACGACGGGGTGATCATCTCGTCGCCGGTGGCCATGATCGCATTGCGGGCGAAGGGGTTGGAGCCGACCAGGATCGGGCCCCAGTAATCGGTCAGTGCGTTGGTGATCGCCGCCAGCGTCTCGCCGGTCCAGGACGGCAGCGCGCGCGCCTCGCCCCAGCCGACCGCCCCGCCCTCGGTCTCGAGGCGGAGGAAGACGTGCTGCTGGGCGCGGCCGCGGGACTCGTCCTCGCGCTGCCGCGTGGGCAAGGCGCAGGCGATAGCCTCGCTGAAGACGATGCGGTCGGTTTCCATAGCAGCCTCCAAACACCCCTCTCGGCGCCCATGGTACCCTGCTCCCCGGAGCGGTTCAAGCGCCGCCCGGAGAGCCGATGATGTCCCAGCCCGCCGACCTCCTCCTGCGCCACCTCCGCCTGGCCAGCCCCGATGGCGTGCAGAGCGTCGACCTCGCCGTGACCGCCGGCCGCTGGTCGCATGTCGGCGCGCCGGGCTCGTACGCCGGCGCCGCGGCCGCGACCTACGACGCTGGCGGAGCCCTGGCCCTGCCCGGGCTGATCGACGTCCACACGCACTTCCGCGAGCCCGGCGGCGAGCACAAGGGCACGTATGCCAGCGAGAGCCGCGCGGCGGCCGCGGGCGGCGTGACCACCGTGCTGACGATGCCCAACACCAAGCCGTTCACCAACAGCCGGGCGACCCTCGACCGCGTCCGCGAGCTAGCCCGCGACAGCCTGATCGACGTCGGCTTCCAGTTCATGGCCGACGGTACCAACCTCGCCGAGATGGAGGCGGTCGCCGGGACCGTGCCGGCGTTCAAGCTGTACCTCGACCGGACTACCGGCATCGACTCGCCGCTGGCCGACCCCGAGCGGCTCGGCGCGCTGCTGGCCACCGGCCTGCCCTTCGTCGCGCACGCCGAGGGCGACACCCTCGACAGCTTGCTCAACCTGCACCGCCGGTATGGCACCGGCTGGCTGCACATCGGCCACGTCGCCCTGGCGCGCGAGGTCGAGGCGCTGCGCGCCGCGCGCGCCGCCGGCCAGGACGTCTCGGGTGAGGCCAGCCCCCACCACCTCTTCCTCGACGAGGACGACGCGCGGCGGCTCGGCGCGCTGGGCGACATGCGGCCCACGCTCAAGTCGGCGGCCGACGTCGCGGGGCTGTGGGCCGGCCTAGCCGACGGCACACTCGAGGCAATCGCCACCGACCACGCGCCGCACCTGCTCGCCGAGAAGCAGGGCGACCCGCCGCCGCCCGGCGTGCCCGGGCTGCAGACGATGCTGCCGCTGCTGCTCGACGCGGTCGCCGCCGGTCGGCTCGACCTGCCCGCGCTCGTCCGCCTGACCAGCGCCTGGCCCGCCCAGCGCTTCCGCCTGGCCGACAAGGGCGCGGTGCGTGTCGGCAGCCACGCCGATCTGGTGCTCGTCGACCCGAACGCGCGGGTAACGATCACCAACGAGGAGCAGCTGACCAAGCCGGGCTGGACGCCGTTCGCCGGCCGGCAGGTGCGCGGCCGGGTGCTGCGGACACTGCGCCGCGGCGCGTGGGTCTACGCCGACGGGCAGACGGTCGGCGCGGGCGGCGGCGAGGAAGTGCGGGTCGCGCCCTAGAGGCCGAACCGCTCGTAGATCACGTTCAGATTGGCCAGGTGGACGCCCAGGTCGAAGGCGGCGTCGAGGTCGGCGTCGCTCAGCGTGGCGCGGACGACCGGGTCGGCCTCGAGCAACGCGCGGTACGGCACTCGCTCGTTCCAGGCCTGCAACGCGTACTTCTGGGCCAGCTCGTAGGCCTCTTCGTAGACCAGCCCCGCGCGGCTCAGCGCCAGGCGGACCTGCTGGCTGTGGATCACACCCTGGGTCAGCGCGATGTTGCGCGCCATATTGTCCTGGTGGACGTTCAGCCCGCCGACGATGCCGGCGAACCGGTGGATCAGCCAGTCGGTGGCCAGGAAGGCATCGGGCAGGACCACCCGCTCGACCGAGCTGTTGGCCAGGTCGCGCTCGTGCCAGGTCAACTCGTTCTCGAAGGCCGGCACGAGGTACCCGCGAACGACGCGGGCCAGGCCGGAGACCGTCTCGCAGCGCCAGGGATTGCGCTTGTGCGGCATCGCCGAGCTGCCCTTCTGGCCGGCCTTGAACGGCTCGGACAGCTCGAGGATCTCGGTCCGCTGTAGGTTGCGCACCTCGGTCGCCATGCGCTCGACCATACCCGCGAGCAGGGCCAGCTGGGCCACCGCCTCGGCGTGCAGGTCGCGCGACAGAATCTGAGTCGAGACGCGCGCCGGCCGCAGCCCGAGCGACTCGCAGACCAGCTGTTCGACGCGCGGGTCGACGTTGGCGTACGTGCCGACAGCGCCCGAAATCTTGCCCACTCGCACCCGCGGCAGCGTCTGGTCCAGCCGTTCGAGGCCGCGGTCCAGGTCGTCGAGCCAGACGCACAGCTTGAAGGCCAGGGTCACCGGCTCGGCATGCACCCCGTGGGTGCGGCCCATCATCACGGTCTCTTTGTGCTGTCGGGCTAGCTCCCAGATCCGCTGCCGCAACAGGACGACGCCTTCACGCACCAGCTCCAGCGCCCGCGCCACGCGCAGGCAGAGGGCGGTGTCCTCGACATCGTAGCTGGTCACGCCAAAGTGGATGTGCCGGCCCTCGTCGCCGACCTGCTCGGTTAGGCTCTGGACAAAGGCAATCAGGTCGTGGTCGACGGTCGCCTCGATCGCCTCGATGCGCGCCACGTCAATACGCAGGTCGGCGGCCAGGAGCGCATCAACCTCGGCCGGCGGCAAGACACCG
Source organism: Armatimonadetes bacterium UBA5419 (assembly GCA_002409445.1). Classification (GTDB taxonomy): domain Bacteria; phylum Armatimonadota; class UBA10988; order UBA10988; family UBA10988; genus UBA10988. Next base: position 7,038 of record DHNJ01000304.1, read on the forward strand.
AGGTCCCGCCAGGCGCGGACGATGGCCAGTTCGACCTGCAGCCAGGAGCCAAACTTGGCCTCCTCGCTCCAGAGGGCGAGCATTTCGGGACGCGAATAGCGAGCGATCACGTTAGGTTGCCTCTTGGATGCGCTGGGCGGCCTCGCGGACGGCCGCGTCCTTCTGCTCGTTCTCGGCCAGCAGGCCAGCCTTCAGGGCCTCGAGCTTGGGCCGCAGACTACGGTCGCGGACGCCCAGGATCTGGAGGGCCAGAATACCGGCGTTGCGACCCGCGTCAAGGCCGACCGTCGCCACCGGCACACCGGGCGGCATCTGCACGATCGAATAGAGCGAGTCCGCGCCTGACAGCGTCTTGCCACTGCACGGCACGCCGATCACCGGCAGAATCGTGTGCGCCGCGACCACCCCGGGCAGGTGTGCCGCGCCGCCCGCGCCGGCGATGATCACGCGCAACCCGCGCTCTGCCGCCCCGCGCGCATAGGCCGCGACCGCCTCCGGGCTGCGGTGCGCCGAGAGACAGCGCATCTCCCAGCCAATCCCTTGCGCCTGCAGCAACTCCGCCGCCTGCTCCATAACCGGCAGATCGCTGTTGCTGCCCATCAAAATGCCAACCAAAACGGTTCGTCGCACGGACATCTTAGACTCCCTTTTCGACGCTCAACCGATCGTAATCTGCTTTGACCATCATCGTGATCAGTTGGTCCCAGCTCAGGCTCGGACTCCAGCCCAGCTCGACCCGCGCTCGGCTCGGGTTGGCCACGCGCGCCTCGGCCTCGAGCGGCCGGTACAGCTCCTCGTCGACCCGCACCACGACCCGCCCATCCGGGTCGCGCGCCAGCTCGCTCAGCCCCCGGCCCTCCCAGGCCAGCGGCAGGTCGAGCACCTCGAACGCGCGCACGACCAGCTCGCGCACCGTGTGCACCTCGCCCGTGCCCAGGACGTAGTCGCTGGCGTGGTCGGCGGTGACGATGCGGTGCATGGCGTCGACAAAGTCGCCAGCGAAGCCCCAATCGCGCCGTGCGTCGAGGTTGCCCAGGCGCAAATCGGTGCTCAGCCCTAGCCGCACACGCGCCGCGCCATCGGAGATGCGCCGGCTGACGAACTCGTGGCCGCGTCGCGGGCTGGTGTGGTTGAAGGCGATGCCCGTGCAGGCGAACATGCCGTGCTGCTCGCGGTACGCACAGACCATCGTCTGCGCATAGGCCTTGGCCACCGCGTACGGACTGCGCGGCTGCCAGGCGGTCTGCTCGTCCTGGGGCTCGGGCGAGGCGTCGCCAAAGATATCGGCCGAGCCGGCCAGGTAGAAACGTGCCTCCGGCGCCGCCTGGCGCGTGGCCTCGAGCATGCGCGTCGTGCCCACGCCGGCGACCTCGCCGGTCAGCACCGCCTGCCGCCAGCTGGTCGGCACATACGAGGGCCCAGCCAGATGGTAGATCTCGGCGGGTTTGGCCTGCGCGACCGCCTCGCTCAGTGAGTTCTGGTCCAGGAGGTCGCCGCTGGTCAGGTGAAGGCGGTTCTGGCAGCCGGCCAGCCGCTCGTAGAGAGCCGTTACGCTGCCACGGACCAGACCCCAAACCTCGTAGCCGCGGCTGAGCAGTAACTCCGCGAGGTAACTGCCATCCTGCCCGGTGATGCCGGTGATCAACGCACGCGTGGCCATCCAGCCTTGACCCTTCTCTCTAGCCCATGATCCTAGCACAAAGCGTGGCACCGAACAGGAGTTGCCGATCGTGCTAGACTGATCGCGATAGGTTTGGAGTTTCGGATGTCTACCCACAACCGCCGTACCTTCGTCGGCTCGATGTTGGCCGGTGCCGGCGCCGCGACGCTGGCGCGCGGGCAGGTTGCCGCGCAGGGTGAGGGGGCCGCCGCGGCCCCGGCCGATGACGGCTTGGTCGCGCTCGGCCGCACCGGCGTGCGCGTCTCCATTCTCGGCCTGGGCACAGGGGTCCACGGCTGGCAGCAGACCTCGAACGCGACCCGCATGGGCGGCGACGTCTACCTACCGATCATGCGCGACTGCGTCGAGCGTGGCGTGACCTTCTTCGA
>DHNJ01000304.1:9259-10156 GCA_002409445.1 Armatimonadetes bacterium UBA5419
AGCGTGGCGTGACCTTCTTCGACCTGGCCGACCTCTACGGCACCCACGACTTCATGCGCCAGCTGCTGACCGAAGTCCCGCGCGAGAAGCTCCAGATCCAGTCCAAGATCTGGTTCATGGGCAACGGTGTGCCCGAAAAACTGACCGACGCGCGTGCTACCGTCCAGCGCTTCCTCGAAGAGACCGGCGCCGAGTACCTCGACTCGTTGCTGCTCCACTGCACCGGCGACGCGGACTGGAACGAGAAGCTCGCACCGCACATGGAGCGGCTGGTCGAGTGCCGCGAGGAGGGCCTGGTCCGCGCCTTGGGCACCTCCTGCCACTCGCTGCCCGCCCTGCAGACCGCCCTGGCCGATCCCTGGGTCCAGATCGTCCAGGCCCGGATCAACCACACCGGCTCGAAGATGGATGGCAAGCCCGACGACATCGCCGCGCTCCTGCGCGAGATGCGCGCCGCGGGCAAAGGCGTGATCGGCATGAAGCTGGTCGGCGAGGGCGACTACCAGGACGCCGAGACGCGCGAAGCGGCCCTGGCCTGGGTCCTCCGTGAGAACTGCGTCGACGCGATGGTCATCGGCTTCGAGGCCACCGAGCACATCGACGAAGCCGTCGCCAACGTCAACCGCATCCGCGCCGCCATGGTCTAGCGGCCCCGCGCCGCCGTGACCCGCGCGCGCCTGACCTTTCAGGGCCTCCCGCCCGAGTCGACGCAGCGGCTCGGGCTGGTCCTCTTGGGCCTGGCCGAAACCCAGCTGCCCGGCGCCGCCGTCACCTCGGTCAGCTTCCCCCACCTGCCGACCCTCTTCACCGGCCCTCACGACCTGCCCGCCCTGGCCGCGCGCCTGGGCCAGCTGCGCGTGCGCCACGCCGGCCCGTCGCTCGCCGCCCGCTGCGCCT
>DHNJ01000120.1:0-1154 GCA_002409445.1 Armatimonadetes bacterium UBA5419
CGTCGCTCGCCGCGGCATCCGCCGCGGGGGCGTCGGCGGGCGGCGCGCTGGGGCGGCCCGCGCGGCGCTTCATCTCTTCGAGTTCCAGCTCCAGCGACAGGTCGCGCTCCTCACGCGCGCGGCGGTCGGCATCGGCCGGGCTGCTGCCGCCGCCTAGCTGGTCGATCTGCGCGGCGAGGTCGTCCTCGGCGCGGAGGTACTGGTCTAGCTCGGCGCGGGCCTCCGTCTCGGCCTCGAACTGATGGACGCGATCGGCCATCTCCTCGAACTTGTCGAAGGCGCTGCGGTCGCGCAACGGCGTCGAGTCGACCTGCCGCGCGCCGGGCTCGGCCGGCCGAGTCATGCGCCGGCGCTGGAGCTCGCGGCCGATCTCGCGGCGGCGCTCGCGGGCCTCTTCGATGCGCTGCTCGAGCAGGCGATACTCAGCGCGGAGGGAGTCGACGGCCTTCTGCTGCTCGGCGAGTTGCGCGTCGAGCTGGTTGCCCAAGTCCTCGTAGGTTCGCGACTTGCGCAGCGCCTCGCGGGCAAGATCGTCCCGACCGGCATCGACTGCACGGTTAGCGCGGTCCTGCCATTCGCGCACGTTCTCGTCGGCGGCATCGAGTTCGCGCTGCATGCGCTTCTCTTCGCCCAGCTGCTGGACCAACACCTGCTTGGCGTCACGCAGGGCCTGCTCCATGTCGAGGAGCGCCTGGTCGAGCTGCTTCTGGGGATCCTCGGCGCGCGACAACATATCGTTGAGGTTGGAGCGAATGATCCGCCCGATCCGTCCCGTGATGCCCATCATCGTCTCCCTTGGCGGTCGGCCCCTGCCACCGCGTGGTCTCTAGGTACCACTATAACCCGCACGCATATCGGCCTGCAACCTAGTCGAATAACGAGCGTTGCTGCGCCCGCGGTTCCTCATCCGGTGGATTGGGTCGGGCCTGCGCCGCCTCGCGAGCCTCGCGGCGCAGGCGGGCGGCCATCTTGCGCGCCGTCTCCAGGTCGTCGGTCAACTCGGCGCGCAGCCGTTCGAAGTCGGGGCCGTGGTGGCGCAGGATGTACGCGGGATGCAGCACGACCAGGACGTGGGCCGGGGCGAACCGATGGTTTGTGAACCACTGACCGCGCGCACGGGTTACGGCGACCTGCCGATCCAGCACGAGCTTGGC
>DHNJ01000120.1:1351-2093 GCA_002409445.1 Armatimonadetes bacterium UBA5419
GATGGCCCGCCGATGCAGACGATGACGTGAGGTGCGAGAAGCGCAAGTTCGGCCTCCAGCCACGGCGCGCAGGCTTCGACTTCGTCGGGCAGCGGGTCGCGGTTGAGGCCACGGCTGGACGCACCCACTTCGTAGGGCCGACACTTGACCAGATTGGTGACCCAGATCTGGTCGCGGCGGATGCGGCAGGCGGCCAGGCATTCGTTGAGCAGCTGGCCCGCGGGGCCGACGAACGGGGTGCCGCTGCGATCTTCGCGTTCGCCCGGCGACTGGCCGACGAGGACCATCGGCGACCGCGGGCTGCCCTGGCCGACTACGACCTGCGTCCGCAATTCCGCCAGCCGGCATTCGCGACAGGCGAGATTCGCCGTCTGCAGCGTGGCCAACTCGGCATCAAGGTCGAACGCAGCGTTGGTCGCCCGCAGATCGAGCACATGCTGGCGGCAGGCGGTGGCGCTGGGTTGGGCGGCTTCAGGCTCCAGGTCGTTGCTCCACAAGCCCAAGATAGTGCGTTGCTTCCGCCACGGCAAGCGCGCACCTCGCGGCGTTGAATCTGGTTAATCTGGGAACGCGAGGGCACTAGCATTGCGCCGACGGATTCACTACAATTGACGCTAGCGGCCGTCGAGCCTCGTTGGCTCGCACGGTCGTGTCATCACACATCATCCTGGAAGGAGTCATCCATGGACCGCAAGAGAGGATTCACCCTCATCGAGCTCCTGGTGGTCATCGCGATCATCGC
>DHNJ01000120.1:2243-21316 GCA_002409445.1 Armatimonadetes bacterium UBA5419
GTCATCGCGATCATCGCGATTTTGGCCGCCATTCTGTTCCCGGTATTCGCCAAAGCGCGGGAAAAGGCTCGGATGTCGTCGTGCAGCAGCAACGCCAAACAGCTGGGCTTGGCGCTGATGCAGTACACGCAAGACTACGACGAGACCTGGCCGCGCGCCTGGTTCGAGAACGCGGGTGCTAGCACGGGCTCCTGGGGCCAAGTCTGCTTGCCCTACATTAAGAGTTCGGACATCTTCAAGTGCCCGTCTAACCCGGAACGCAACAGCAATGCCCCGTACCAAGCTGCCAACATGCCGTTGCTGTCCAACTGCTACAAACCGAACAACCGCCTGATCTACGACATCTGGACGGGCGAACAGCCGCCAACGATCGCGGCGACCAAGGCGCCGGCGTCCAAGGTCCTCATGCTCGAGGGCCGGCAGTCCGGTGTGCCGGCGTTCTTCTACGACTGGCGCGACGGTGGCACTGGGACGAATGTCAACGGCTGGCGCAACGAGATGTGGGCGGGCCACATGGGTATGTGGAACGCCCTCTATGTCGACGGGCACGTCAAGGCGATGAAGCCGATGGGTCATATCGCCAATGGCTACAACCAGTTCGGCTGGTTCCCCGGCATGCCTGATCCCGGCCGGGCGCAGTGGATCAACGTTGACGTCGTACCGCCCGGCGTTGACACCGCGCTGGCGCTCATGACCGCGCTGTACGAGTAGGCGTTCGCGCGCAAGCGCCCGCCTAAGCACAGGGCCCGGCACGGCTGGATTCGTGCCGGGCCCTGTGGCGTTGGGTCTAGGGCTGCACCGGTCGCAGGGCGGCGGCATAATGACCCGGGCGCGGAGGCGTAGGATGGGCAAGCACAGTGGGTCGGGCCAGGCGCAGCGCGAGCGGGAGCGGTTCGAGGCAGCGCTCGCACGGTTGGTTGAGCAGCTGCAAGCGGACCCGCACGTCCTTGCGGTCATCCTCTTTGGCAGCCTCTCTCACGGCCAGGTCTGGGCTAAGTCCGACATCGACCTGGTCATCGTCACCGACGAGCGAGGCGGCAAGTGCTCGGGCCTATCGCTGCTGCAAGACGGGGTCATCGTCCACGCGCAGCTGATGCCGCGGCAGACGTTCGTCCAGGGCGTTCAGAGCGGGACCGAGGACTCGTGGCTCGTGTCCATCATGGCCACCGGACGGGTGCTGTTCGTGCGCGATGAGTCCCTGCGCGAGCTGGTCGACGGCCTGGGTACGCTGGGGGCACGCGACCGGCAGCTAGCGCTGCTGGAGACGATGTGCGGGCTGTTCCCGCTGCTGACGAAGGTCGAGAAGTGGCTGTACGCCGAACGCGACGTGACCTACGCGGCGTACTGGCTGCTGGCGCTGGTCGAGCGGCTGGCCCACCTGGAGGTGCTCTGGGCGGGGCAGGTGCCGGGGCGCGAGGCGCTGCGGCAGGCGCGGGTCTGCAACGAGGCGTTCGTCGTCGCGACCTATGACGAGCTGTGGGCCGCGCCGCCGACGTACGAGCGCGTGGCGGCGGTCCTCGACCTGGCGTTGGCGCAGATTCAGGAGCGCCGCGCCGCGCTCGACCCGCTGATCGACTACCTGCGCGAGGCGCCCGGCGCGCTGCCGGCGCGCGACATCGCCCACCATTTCGAGAAGAACCTCGGCGTCGGCCTGGTCGAGCTGGCCCTGGAGTGGCTGGCCGGCGAGCAGGTGGTCGTGGCCGTGCCGTTGCCCGCGCGCCTCGTGCCGCGCAGTCGGGCCACGGTCGACGAGGTCGGGTACGTCTGGGGTGGGGAGGGCGTCGGGCATGCGTAAGACCATCTCCGTGCGCGGCGCGCGCGAGCACAACCTGCGCGACCTCTCCATCGAGTTGCCGCGCGACTCGCTGACCGTCGTCACCGGCGTCAGCGGCTCGGGCAAGTCGTCGCTGGTCTTCGACACCCTCTACGCCGAGGGGCAGCGCCGTTACCTGGACTCGCTGTCGAGCTTCCTGCGCCAGTTCCTCGACCAGCTGGAGCGGCCGGACGTTGACTTCATCGACGGCTTGTCGCCGGTCGTCTCGATCGAGCAGAAGACCGTCTCGCGCAACCCTCGTTCGACGGTCGGTACGCTGACCGACATCGGGAACTTCCTGAACCTGCTCTACGCCGCCTCGGCGCAGGCGCACTGCCCGCACTGCCACGCCCCGGTGGCGACGCGCAGCCGCGGTCAGCTGGTCGAGGCCGTGCTGAGCCAGCCGGAAGGGACGCGGGTCGAGCTGCGGGTGCCGGTCTGGTCGGCCTACGGCGAGGACGGCGAGTTCCTGCTGACCGAGCTGCGGCGCAAGGGCTGCCGGTACGTCTGGCGCGACGGCCAGTGCGAGGACCTGAGCGAGCTGACGAGCCTCGACCCCGAGGACCTGGGTGACGCGGCAGCCGTGGCCGACCGCCTGTTCGTCAAGGCGGGCAGCGAGCAGCAGGTCGCGCTCGCGGTGGAGCATGCGCTGGAGATCGGCGAGCGGTTCATCAGTCTGTGGGTGGCGGTCGAGGGCGCGGAGCCGCGGCCGGTCAGTGGCGTTGGCTGCGAACGGCATGGCTGGTGCGCTGGCGGGCTTGAGGCGGCGCACTTCATGTTCAACCAGCCAGCGAGCGCCTGCCGGACCTGCCTCGGCCTGGGCACCTTCCGCCAGGCCCACGTGCCGCTGATGGTGCCCGACGACACCCGCAGCATCCGCGGTGGCTGCTTCGTGCCGCAGGCCTACCGCTACGACCCGGACACCTACAACGGCATCCTGATGTGGAGCCTCAGCCAGCGCTACGGCTTCAGCGTCGACACCCCCTGGCGCGACCTGGCGCCCGAGGTCCAGCACGTCATCCTGCACGGGACCGGCGGCGAGCAGATCGCGGCCATTCCGCCGCCGGACAGCAAGGACCGCTTCGGCATCACCGGGCGCATGTTCCGCTACGATGGCATCGCCACGTGGATCGAGCGACACTACCGCCGGCTACGGGAGCAGGCGACCGCCGAGAGCCAGATGGACAACCACCTGGCCAAGGTCATGGTCGACCATGTCTGCCCGGACTGCAACGGCGCGCGCCTGCGGCCGCAGCGGCTGCTGCACGAGATCGACGGCCGCGACATAGCCGCGGTCGGCCTGCTGCCGTTCGATGATCTGCACGCATGGCTCAGCAGCGTCGAGCTCCCGCGCAACCCGAACGCCGGACGGCCGGTGCGCGCGGAGATCCTCGCTCGGCTCGACCTGCTGCTGGGCATTGGCCTCGACTACCTCAGTTTCGCGCGCGCCTCGGCCACGCTCTCGGGCGGCGAGGCGCAGCGGATCCGGCTGTCGACGCAGATCGGTTCGGGGCTGATGGGTATGCTGTACGTCCTCGACGAGCCGAGCATCGGCTTGCACCCGAAGGACAACGACAAGATGATCGCCACGTTGCGCCGCCTGCGCGACCTGGGCAACACGGTGATCGTCGTCGAGCACGACGAGGACACCATTCGTGCCGCCGACCACGTAGTCGAGCTGGGGCCTGGCGCCGGCGTGCACGGCGGCGAGCTCGTCGCACAAGGCACCCTACAGGAAATCCTCGACCACCCGACGGCGGTGACCGGCCACTTCCTCAGCGGTCGTCGGCGGATTCCACTGCCCACCAAGCGGCGCGGCCCGACGAAGGAGGCGCTGGTCGTTCGCGGGGCGCGCGAGAACAACCTGCAGCGGCTCGACGTGCGCATCCCGCTGGGTCGCTTCGTCTGCCTGACCGGTGCGTCGGGCAGCGGCAAGAGCACCCTCGCGACCGACATCTTGTTCAACCGCCTATACGCCCACTTCCACGACAGCCGGCAGCTGTCCGGCGCGCACGACCGGATCGACGGGCTGGAGTTGCTGAGCGACGTTGTGGCGATCGACCAAACGGCGATTGGCCGCTCGTCGCGCTCGAACCCGGCGACCTACGTTGGCTTCTACGATGCCATCCGCACCCTGTTCGCCGCCCAGCCGCTGAGCGAGGAGCGCAAGTACACCGCGGGCCGCTTCTCGTTCAACGTGAAGGGCGGGCGCTGCGAGGAGTGCCAGGGCGGCGGCACCGTGACTACGCACTTGCACTTCATGCCGGACATCGAGGTCCGCTGCGAGGTCTGCCGCGGGGCGCGCTTCAACGACGAGACGCTGGCCGTGACCTACCGCGGCCGGAACATCGCCGAGGTCTTGGCGATGTCGTTCGAGGAGGCGCAGGAGTACTTCGCCAACCAGCCGACAATCCAGCGCAAGGTCGCGCTCGTCTGCGACCTGGGCCTCGGCTACCTGACGCTGGGTCAGTCCTCGACGACGCTGTCCGGTGGCGAGGCGCAGCGGATCAAGCTGGCGCTGCAACTGTCCAAGCTGCGCCGGGGCAAGCAGGTGCTGTACATCCTCGACGAGCCGACGACCGGTCTGCACCTGGCCGACATCGAGCGGCTGCTCGACTGCCTCGAACGGCTGGTCGCCGCGGGCCACACCGTGCTGTGCATCGAGCACCACTTGGACGTGATCAAGACCGCCGACTGGGTCATTGATCTGGGGCCGGGCGGTGGTTACCAGGGCGGCCTGATCGTCGCCGAGGGCACGCCGGAGGAGATCGCCGCCTGTGAGGCGTCGCACACAGGGCGGTACCTGCGGCCGCTGCTGGAGCGGTCGGCGCTGAACGGCGCGGCTAAGCCGGCGGCGAGTCGCTCGCGGTCGCGCCGCGGCTGAGGTCCATCGTGTAGTGGACCTGTTGGGCGAGCTCCTCGAAGCCGACGGCGGGGTAGAGGTGCCGGCCGACTTCGTTGTGTGCCAAGGTCTCGATCTTGGCGTGCGTCATGCCCTGCGCGCGGAAGTAGTCCAGCGCGTGGACCAGCAGGGCACGGGCCAGGCCCTTCCCTTGCCAGTCCGCGGCGACGGCGAGGTTGTGGATCCAACCGGTGCTGACGTCGCGCCAGAGCCGCGTGGTGACGTAGGCGACGACCCGCTCATCCACGTCGACCGCGACGAAGATGCCTGCCGGGTCGAGGTCGCAGTCGTTGGCCACGTCGGCTTGCTTGCGTTGCCACCACGGCGTACCGCCCAGGGCTTGGCCCCAGTGCTCCTCGGCCATGCGGTCGAGGCTGCCGGGCCCAAACACCTGGGCGGTAATCTCAAGCAGCGCGTCGCGATCGGCTGCGCGGTACGGCCGTAGCCGGTAGGTCACGGTCCTAGTCGCGGCCACCGCCGCCGACAATGCGCAGGATCGCCAGGAACAGGTTGATGGCGTTCAGGTAGAGGTCCAGTGCGCAGCCGACCACGTCACCGTAGCGTCGCGGGTCGCGCAGCATGTTGCTGGTGTCGTAGAGGACATAGCCGCCAAAGATGAACACCGTGCCCCAAGCGAACAGGTAGTGCGTGAACGGCGACTTGAAGAAGAACGCGTTGAGCAGGCCGCCGATGATCAGCCCGATCAGCGCGATGAACAGGCCCGCGCCGAGGAAGTTGAAGTCGACCTTGCTGACGAAGGCGTAGACAGTCAGCGCACCGAAGACCAGGACCGTTAGCGCCCCGGCCAGCCCCACCGTGCCCGGGCCCGACTGCACGGTGTACATGAACACCGTCGGCGCCAGAAACACGCCTGTGACCGCGGTGAAGAGGACCAGACCGAGCCAGGCTAGGTTGTTGCGGCGCAGGAACATGGACAGGAAGAAGGTCACGAAGAACGCGACGATCAGCACCACGTGATTCTGCATCGCCCAGGCCATGGCATAGGTGACGTGGACCGTGCGGTCACCGACCGGGACGGAGGCGCCCGGACCCATGAACATGGCCGCGCCCGCACCCACGGAGATGAGGATGCCGAGCAGGAAAGCCGTGTAGACCTTCTGGATGAACGGCAGCGCGCCGCGGGCAGCCGCCACGTAGGCACCGGGCTGTGGCTCCTGGACGTATGGTGTTCCGTTGAAGTTGTTCATCGTTGACCCTCGCTCCTCAACCATTGTGCCACATTCGGCCGAAGGTTGTACAGTGGCGGCAGCAGGCGACTAGGAGTAGCGGCGGATGCGTCTACACATCATCACCAATGCCCATCTCGACCCGATCTGGCTTTGGCCCTGGACCACCGGCGTCGATGCCGCGCTGGCAACGGTGCGCAGCGCCTGCGAACGGCTGGAGGCGCACCCCGACGTGCGCTTCACCCGCGGCGAGGCGTGGGTTTACTGGCTGGTCGAGCAACTGGACCCGGCGCTATTCGCGCGCGTCTGCGCTCTGATCGAGCGTGGGCAGTGGGAGATCGCCGGCGGCTGGTGGGTGCAGCCCGACTGCAACGCGCCCAGCGGCGAGGGCCTGCGCCAGCAGATCCGCCGCGGCCTCGACTACTTCGAAGAGCGCTTCAGCTTCCGCCCGCGGACCGCCTTCAATCCCGACAGCTTCGGCCATGCCGCGACGCTGCCTCGCCTGCTCAACGACGCGGGCCAGGACAGCTACGTGTTCATGCGGCCCGGCGCGCACGAGGCGAACCTGCCCGCGCGGCTGTTCCGCTGGCGCGGTGAGGCTGGTGGGCCGGAGGTGCTGGCCTATCGGCTGCCGTGGTACACAACGGGCGCCCGCCTGGAGGCCCTGCACATCGAACGCGCGATCGAAGGCTTGCCGCCGGGTGTCGAGGATGCGCTGCTGATGGTCGGCGTCGGCGATCACGGTGGCGGCCCGACCGAGCGGCAGCTCGCCTGGCTTCGCGTCCACTGGCAGAGCTGGCCTGCGGTCGAACTGCGCTGGTCGACACTGGCCGACTACTTCGACGCCGTACGCCCGCTGGCGCCCGCACTGCCTCTGGTCACCGGCGAACTACAGCACCATGCGATCGGCTGCTACACCGTCCACCGCGGCGTGAAGCTGGCGGCGCGCCGTGCCGACCACGTGCTGCGGCAGGCGGAGATCGCCGGAGCGCCCGAAGCGGATCTGGAGGCCGGTTGGCGCGAAGTCTGCTTTCAGCAGTTCCACGACACACTGGGTGGCACCTGCCTGCCGAGCGCCTACGAGCACGTGGTGGGCGCCCTGGGCGGCGTCGCGGCGCGGGCCGAGCAGTGGCTGGCCTTCCGCGCGCGGCAGCAGACGGCCACGTTCCCGCCCTCGCACCGGCAGCGCCTGGCCGTCTGGAACCCGGGGCAGCACGAGTGGAGCGGCCTGCTGCACCACGAGGTCTGGACGGAGGGCGGTTGGCGCGACGAGTGGGGTTGGCGCACGCAGTCCGGCACGCGCGTGCCGCACCAGTTGGCGCACTCCGAGGCCGCGGTCTGGCCGGGCGGCTGCGCGGCGGTGCTGCTGCCGGTGACCGTGCCGGCGGGCGAGTGGCGGGTCTTCGAGTTGGACCAGGCGGTCGAGCCGCTGCCGGTCGACGAGCAGCTGTGGGTGGGCGGCACGACGCTGGCCGCGGCGCACGGGCCGGTGGTCCGCCTGGCCGGCGAGACCGGCCTGCAGTGGCCTGCTGGCCCGAGCCTGCCGCTTCCCCGCTTCGACCTGGTCGACGACGCGAGCGACACCTGGAGCCACGACATTGACCGCTACGCCGAGGAGGCGGTCGAGACCGCGGTCTGGACCGCACCGGCGACCGTCGAGGAGGGCCCGCTGCGCGCCGCGGTGATCCAGCACGGCACCATCGGCAGCTCGGAGCTGCGCGCCGAGTGGCGGATCGTCGCGGGCCAGGCGGCGGTCGAGCTGGAGCTGACCGTGGACTGGCGTCAGCGGCACCAGCTGCTGCGCATGGTGCTGCCGGCGGCGGGCCGCTGGGTCGGGCGGCTGGACGGCATCCCGGGCGGCACGCTCGAACGTGTGCTCGATGGCGCTGAGCGGCCATTGGCCGACTGGACGCTGCTCGACACCGGTGACGGCTGGCTCAGCGTTGTCTGCCCCGAGACGTACGCGCTCAGCGTGACTCCGTGGCGCGCGGCGTTCACGCTATTGCGCAGCCCGCTGCTGGCGCACCACGACCCGTTCCGCGGCGACGTGCCGCGGCCGACCTGGGCTGATCAGGGGCGTCACACGTTCCGTTTCCGCTTCGAGCTGGTCGCCGAGGCGGACGCGGCCGCGCTCCGGGCGACCGCCGACGCCTGGCAGCAGCCGCCGGTCGTCGTCAGCCTGACCGACGGTATGAGCGCGTGGCCGGAACAGGCCAAGATGTAGCCATGCCGAGCATCCTCATCACCGCCGGCGACCCCTCGGGCGACCATCAGGCCGCGCGGCTGATCACCGCCCTGCGCGCGCGGCGGCCGGACTTGGAGTTCTGGGGCCCCGCCGGCCCCGCCTGCGAGCAGGCCGGTGCGCGGGTCACCGCGAACCTGGCGCGGCTCAGCGCCATCGGCGCCTTCGACGTGCTGCCCCACCTGCCGGAAGCGCGGCGCATCCTCCTGGACACCCAGCAGCAAGCCAGCGCCGCGCCGCCGGACCTCGCCGTGCTGGTCGACTGCGGCGCCTTCAACCTCCGCCTCGCGCCGCACCTCAAGGCCCTGGGCATACCGCGCCTGGGCTACTTCCCGCCCGGCTCCTGGAGTGGGTCGCTACGGCGGGCGGAAGCCGTGGCCCAGGCCTACTCCGCGGTCGCCACACCGTTCCCCCAGGCGCTGGACGCGTACGACAAGCTCGGCCTGCCCGCGACGCTCGTCGGGCATCCGCTGGTCGATGAACTGGCCGACCTGGCCGCGGCGCGCCGCGAGGTGCCGCTTGACCCGCCGGTAATCGCACTGCTGCCGGGCAGCCGTGGCCACGAGATCCGCCAGATGCTGCGGCCGATGCTGGAGGCCGCGCGCATCCTCCGCGCCGACTGGCCGCACCTGCGCGCCGTGGTCTCGCGCGCGCCGACCGCTCCCGCGAAGCTGTTCGACCAACTGTTGGCGGAGGCTGGTCTTGAGGTCGAGGTGGTCGCTGGCAGCCGTGCGGCGATGGCGCAGGCCACGGCTGGGCTGATCAAGTCCGGCACGGTGACCCTGGAGGCCGCGCTGCTCGGCCTGCCGCACGTCTGTCTCTACCGGGTCAGCCTGCTAGCCTACGTGGTCGCCTGGACGTATGTCTGGCCAAAGCCGGAGTTCTGGGCGATGCCGAATGTGCTGCTCGGTCGCATGGCGGTGCCGCAGCGCTTCCAGTTCAAGGTCACGGGGCCGGAGCTAGCGCGAACCTTGGCCCCGCTGCTGACCGACAGCCCCGAGCGACGACAGCAGGCGGCGGATTTGGCCGAGGCGGTCGAGCGGCTGGGCGGGCCGGGCGCCACCGAGCGGGCCGCGGACGTCGTGCTGGCGATGCTGGACGGCGCCTAGTCGCGGTACCGTGGGTCGGGTACGGCGGCGCTGCCCGGGGCATCCTGGAACAGCAGGCCCGCGTCCGGGTCGCTCGGCAGGGTCCGCAGCGGGTGCCGCTGCCACCGCCCGTCGACGACGTTGTCCTCGCTGGCGAAGTGCTGGAGCGTGGCTGTGCGTTCGACGACCAGCCGCGCGGCCTGGTCCGGGTCGCCGGCCACGTCGCGCGTCTCCTCGGGGTCGGCGGTCAGGTCGAGCAGCCACTCGCGCTGGTCGGGAGCCGACCAGATGTACTTGTGCTCCCGCGTCGCCCGCATGTAGACGGCTTGCGGCCCCGACTGGAACCGGCCGTAGACCGCATCGCGCGGCAGCGCGCCCGCGGCGAGGCGCCGTAGGTCGACCCCAGGCAGCCCGTCGCGGGGCAGGTCAGCAGCGGCCAGCGCGGTGGGCACGATGTCGATCAGGCTGGCCGGCTCGTCGCAGCGCTGGCCCGCGCCGTAGCCGTCGGGCCAGATGGCGATCAACGGGATGCGCGCGGCCGAATCGAGCATGCACCGCTTGCCCCACGAGCCGTAGTCGCCGAGTAGCTCGCCATGGTCGGAGCTGAACAGGATCACGGTGTTGTCGAGGTCGCCGGTGGCGTCGAGATGCTCCAGCAGGCGGCCCAGCTGGTAGTCGATGAACGAGATGCAGGCGTAGTAGGCGGCCTTGATGGTCCGCACGAGCTGCTCGTCCCAGCCGCGGTCGCGCCACTTGTAGCGGTTCTGGTAGCGGTTCCAGTAGGTCAGCAACTCCTGGCTGGCGGCAGGCCGCTTAGGCAGCGGCATGTCGGGCGGCCGGTAGAGCTTGTTCCAGGTCGTGGGAGACTCGAAGGGCGGGTGGGGCTTGATGATGCTGGTGAAGAGGAAGAACGGCCGGTCGTGGTCGCGCGCCTGGAGCCAGTCGATCGAGCGGTCGACGACCCAGGCGGTCGGGTGGTGGCGGGCGGGCAGTTGGCTCGGCTGCGGTAGGTAGTAGTACTCGCTGCGCACGCCGTGTGGGTCGAGGACGTGGCTATAGCCATGGCGGTCGAGGTACTCGCGGAAGTCGTCGCGGCCGCCGCCCTCCTCACAGAAGTCGCGCGACTCGAAGCCCCACAGCTCGCGCGGCTTGGGCACGAAGTGCATCTTGCCCGCGCCGTGGCACTGGTAGCCCGCGGCGCCGAGCCGCTGCATTAGGCTCTGGCGCGAGAAGTCCATCGGCGCGTTGTCGGTGCAGCCGGTGGTCTGCGGCTCCAGGCCGGTCAGCATCGCGCCGCGTGCCGAGACGCAGACGGGCGACGGCGTGTAGGCGCGGGTGAAGGCCGTGCCCCGGGCCACCAGGTCGTCGAGCACCGGGGTGCGGATGACCGGGTTGCCCAGGGCGCGGATCGTGTCGAAGCGCTGTTGGTCCGTCAGCAACAGCAGGATGTTCGGCCGGTCGTCGGCCATGGCGTGCTCCTAGGAGGCGCAGGTCTCGCGGACCGGGCCGTGGTGGCGCTCGTTGAACCAGTCGAGCAGCCCGCCGTCCTCCAGCGCGCTCCAGAGCTCGTCGAACATCGCCTTGATCTGGTCGAGGGGCAGCGTCGCCGCGGCGTTCGGGTCGACCAGGCAGGCGTGGTAGGCCGCCTCGCGGTCGCGGTTGAGCACGGCCTGCACGGCCAACTCGTGGACCGAGATGTTCGAGCGGCAGAGGGCGGCCAGGTGGGGCGGCAGGTCGCCGTGGTAGGTGGGGTGCAGGCCGGTCGAGTCGACCATCGTCAGCACCTCGACGCAGGCGTCCGCGGGCAGGTTCGAGATCAGGCCGCCGGTGTTCATCAGGTTGGCGTAGAAGCGGTACGGCTGGTCGGTGACGACCGCCTCGATGATGCCCGAGGTGTACTCGCCGGAGCGCCGCAGCTCGGCACCGGGTGTCGCGCCCTGCTCGCCGGCGCCGTCGCTCATCCAGGTGCGCTGGTGGCGCGGCGCGTCCGGCACGTCGCGCGGGGCGATGCCGTAGCGTTCGGCCAGCGCGGGGGTGCGCAGGAAGTAGGGCAGGTACTCCGCGTCGTGGTGGCTGGACTCGGTGCAGAAGTAGTTGAAGTACTTCATGATCTCCAGGCGCACGTTCTCGTGCTTCCGCTTCTCGGGGTCGTCGGCCATCGCCCGCAGGCGCGGGTAGAGATCCTCGCCGTTGTGGCGGATGTCGACGATCCAGGAGAGGTGGTTGATGCCGCCGACCTTGAAGCGGACCTCGTTGTACGGCACCTCCAGCCAGCGGGCGAGCATCTCGGTCGTGCCCTGGATGCCGTGGCACAGGCCGGCGTAGGTGATCGACGAGTCGACGCAGTGCAGCCAGGAGAGCATGGCCATCGGGTTGGTGTGGTTCAGCAGCATGGCGCCGGGGCACAGCTCCTCCATGTCGCGGACCATCTGGTGCTGGACCGGGCCGGTGCGCAGGAAGCGGAAGATGGCACCGACGCTGGTGGTGTCGGCGACGGTCTGCTCGAGGCCGTACTTCTGCGGGATGCGCACCTCGGCGGAGTAGGGGAAGCCGGCGTACGCGGGCCCGCCGACCGAGATCGAGGTGATCACGAAGTCGGCACCGGGCAGCAGCTCGCGCCGGTCGGTCGATGTGCGGACGCGCGCGGACAGATTGTGCCGGGCGATGGTCTGCTCGACGAAGCGGGCGACCTGCGCTAGGCGGCCTTCGTGCAAGTCAACGAGGCAGATCTCGGAGTCTTGGAGAGAGGGGCAGGAGAGGATGTCGACCGACAACCGGCCGCCGAACCCGCTGCCCGCACCGAGGATGACGATCTTTGGCATGGAGTACCTCACTGGAGGCACTCAGTTGACCGTCGCCCGCCGCGATCCTGCCGCCACCGCCCTAAGGCTCGACCGATTCCTCGGTCTCCGGCAGCTTGGTCACCGCAAGCGAACCGTAGCGCCGCAGCCCAGGCCAGAGGATCGCCGCCACGCCGGCGACGAGGATGGTGCCGACGCCGCCACCAACCGTCGACAGCACCGGCCCGACAACCGCGGCGACAGTACCAGCGCGCAGGGCACCGAGCTCGTTGGACAGGCTAATGAAGATCTGGTTGACCGCCGAGACCCGTCCGCGCAGCGAGTCGGGCGTCAGAATCTGGACCAGCGTGTGGCGCACGACGACGCTGATGTTGTCAGCCAGGCCACAGAAGAACAGCGCGGCCAGCGACAGCCAGAACGAACGCGAGAGGCCAAAGACGATGATGCCGACGCCGAACGCCGTCACCGACCAGAAGAGCGCGGGCCCAGCGCGCCGAATCGGCGGGTGATGGGCGAGCCAGATCGCCATGAGGAACGAGCCAACCGACGGTGCGGCGCGGAGGATGCCCAGGCCGCGCGGGCCGACGTGCAGGATCTCGTCCGCGTAGACCGGCAGCAGCGCCGTCACCCCGCCCAGCAGCACGGCGAACATGTCCAGCGCGATGCTACCGAGGATGACCTTCTGGCGGTGGACGAAGCGCAGCCCGACCAGCATGCTCTCCAGCCCATGCCGCTCCTCGCTGTGCGGGTAGGGCTTCTCTGGCAGGCTGTAGATGGCGACGATCAGCACCAGCACGCTGGCCGAGGAGAGCAGGTACACCGGCGCGTACGAGTCGCCACCGGTGGAGGTGAAGCCGAGGATCAAGCCGCCCAGCGCCGGGCCGGCCATCGCGGCGAGCTGGAAGAAGCTGCTGTTCCAGGTGACTGCATTGGGGAAGGCGGTCGCGGGCACCAGCATCGGCAGCAGCGCGGAGCGTGCGGGCCCCATGATCGCGCGGGTCACGCCCAAGAAGAAGATCACCACGTACATGACCGGGACGACGGTCGAGTCGAAGTGGACCTGCTGCTCGCCCATGCGGCGGGCGAGATTCTCCAGGAACTGGTTCGCGGCAATGAGCGCCGGCGCGTCCGGCGCGACGAGGTGGCCGCTGGCCAGGGCGGCGAGCGCGAGGCAGCAGGCCAGGATGCCCAGCGACGAGCCCAGCACCAGCCGGCGGCGGCTGAAGATATCGGCCAGCTGCCCACCGGGCAGGGCCAAGCCGACGACCGGAATGACCTCGGCCAGCCCGACCAGGCCGAGGGCCAGAGTCGAGTGGGTCAGTCGGTAAATCTGCCAGCTGACGGCCACGGCCATCATCTGCAGGCCGATGTTGGAGAGCAGCGCGCCAGTCGCATAGCGCCGGTACTCGGAGTAGGCGAGCGCGTAGTGAGTTGGCGGTTGGTCGTGGGGCTGGGCCAAGGCAGCGCCCTAACGTGCGTCGGCAGCCAGGGCGAGCAGGCGCTGGAAGTAGGCCTTCTGCACCGTCGCGCCCCAGCGCGCATCCTGCAACTGGTAGCGAACCTCGTCGGTCGCGCGGTTGGCCGCGGGCAGCCAGGCGGGGATGGTCAGCTTGCCGCCCAGGGTGTCGGCGTTAAGCTGCCGCGCCTTCTGGTCCAGCCCGCCGAGCGCCAGGTTCAAGCCGACGAGACCCAGCGCGCCGGTCGAGTAGCTGGTTGCCTGTTGGTCGAGGGCGGGCAGTGCGGCCTGCCAGGTCGGCGCCAAGCGCTGCGCGGCGGCGAGCGGGTCGTCCGACTGCGCCGCCTCGACCGCCGCGGCGATCGCCGCGCGCACCGGCTGCATCGTGCGATCGTCGATCGCGGCCAGTTCGTTGGCCGCGGCGAGGCCGTCGCCGACAAGCTTGATGGTCGATTCGATGTTGGCCAGGAAGCCGCCGACGACCGGCAGATGCTTCAGCAGAACGAGCGTACGCGAGCTGCCCAGCGCGGTCAGCAGCGGGCGGATCGGCCCGACGAGGGCGTTGAACTGGTTCAGCGAGCGGCGCACGGCGGTCAACGGAGCGCCGACGCTGTGCAAGCGCGCGAGCGGCACGCGCGGGTCGTTCAGGGCGTCGACCAGGGCTTGGCGTGCGTCCGTCGGCACGGACACAGGCCGCAGGTCGACCCAAGCCTGCTGGTCGCCGAGGCTCAAGTCGAGCCGCTGGTCGGCGCGACGGGCCGTGCCACCGAAGTAGTTGACGACGGCCTCGGCGGGCACGAGCAGCGAGCCGTTGGACACGATCGGCGCCAGCGGTAGCACCACGCGACCGGCCTGCCCACGGGCGAGGATGGTCTCGGCGCCGACCTGCAGCCACCTGTCGCCCGCGCTGAGCCGCGCGCCGCGGCCATCGCGGTCCCACGCCAGGCCGAGGCCCAGCGCCGAGGCGAGCGGCAGCGTTGACGCGTACGCGTGGTTATCGAGCAAACGGGCGGGCAGAGGGTTGCCCGAAACCGGCTCTTGTGCCCACACTGCCTGGCAGCAAAGAAACAGCAACACCAAGTGAAATGCGCGCGGCATCATAATGGATCTCAGACCGTCCAGGTCGTCGATCCTCGATGGTACCACGAGCAGGTGCTGTCTGGGCCCGCGGTGGCAGGAGTTGTCGACGGGCAACGAATATGACGCATGGTGGAGAGATGGAAATGAAGCGCGAAACACAAGTGAACAGGCGTGGCTTCCTGACCGGCATGGCCGCGGGCGCGCTGGTTGGACCCACGATCCTCGCCCGGCGCGCGGGTGCGCAGCCGGCGCTGGAGCGGTTGAACATCGGTGTCATCGGCGCCGGCGGCCGCGGTGGTTGGCTGATGGATGCCTTCATGGGCTTCCCGGAGGTCCAGGTGATCGCCGTCGCCGACGTCGATCGTGGCCGGGTCGAGGGCACCGCCAACCGGGCCAACGAAAAGTACGGCGCGGGGACCTGCACCGCCTACACCGATTTCCGCGAGCTGGTCGCTCGCCCGGACCTCGACGCGGTGATCGTCGCCTCGCCGGACCACTGGCACGCGCTCCACTCGATCGCGGCGCTGGAGGCGGGCAAGCACGTCTACTGCGAGAAGCCGCTGGCCAACTCCGTCTACGAAGGCCGCGCCATCGCCCGCGCCGTCGAGGAGTCGGGCAAGGTCTTCCAGGTCGGCAGCCACGAGCGCTCGACCGACTCGATCCGCCGCGCCTGTGAGATCGTGCGCGCAGGTCGCCTCGGGCGGGTACGTCGGGTTGTTATCAACCTCCCCTGCGACGATGGCCACCACAACGAGGCCCGCGCCTTCCAGGGCGTGCCCGAGGCGCAGCCGGTGCCGCCCGGTTTCGACTACGACATGTGGCTCGGCCACACGCCGCTCGCGCCGTACCACGAGCGCCGCTGCCACTTCTGGTGGCGCTTCAATCTCGCCTATGGTGGCGGTGAGATGACCGACCGAGGCGCGCACGTTCTCGACATCGCGCAATGGGCCCTGGGCCTCGACGAGACCAGCCCGTCACGGATCGAGGCCTACGGCGTGCAGACGCCCGGTAGCCTCTACGACACCTTCTGGGACTATCGCTTCGCCATGACCTACGACAACGGCGTCGTCTTCGATGGCGGGACCGACGGGCCGCGCGGCCTGCGGTTCGAGGGTCCCGAGGGCACGCTCTTCGTCGCCATCCACGGTGGCGCGCTGACCGCGCAGCCGTCGCGGCTGCTGAGCGAGGTCGAGGGTGAGGACCTGGGCGTCGACGTGGGCCGCACGCCGAACCACCAGCGCAACTTCCTCGACGCGATTGCCGGCAACGCGCAGCCGTTCGCCCCGGCCGAGGCCGGCCACCGCACCGCCGCGCTATGCCATCTGGCCAACATCGCGATGAAGGTGAACCGGCCGCTGACCTACGACCCGGTGACCGAGGTCATCCTGGGCGACAGCGAGGCCAACCGCCTGCTGACCCCGACCATGCGCGCGCCCTGGACCTGCCGCCTGCCGGCCACGTCCATCCGCGAGTGGTTGCCCCTGGCCTAGACCGCTGACACGACCGACGGGCCGCCCGCGCTTCGGCGTGGGCGGCCCGTCGACGTTGCGGTGCCCTTACTGTGCGGCGGCGACGACCCAGGCTCGCACCGCCTCTCCCGGCACCGCCCACGACTGCCGCGACCCGGCCGCCCAGCGCTCGGGCGTGTACGGCCGCTCGGCGTCGAGCGGCGTCGCGGTCAGCACAGAGCCAGCGGCGAAGCCGAGCTCCGCGGCGTCGACGACGTAGTCGACACTCACCGGCGCGTCACTCGTGTTGGCGACGATGATCACGGACTCGGCGCGGTCGCGGCTGCGCCAGGCACCGACCTGCAGGGCAGCGGTAGTCACTGGCCAGTTGCCAACCCACTGCCAGTCGGCCGTCACCTCGGGAATGTCGCCGATGAGCGCCGGCGGCCGCAGCATTCGGCCACCAGAGAGAAAGGGCGTCAGGGCGCTACGGAGGCGCACGCAGTCACGGAAGAAGGCGCCGGCCGGCCGATCGACGATGCCGGTGTCAATCCAGCCGAGTTGCTCGCCGAAGACCAGTGCTTGCGCGGTCTTCATGCGGTCGGCGAGGTCGCGGGTGTCGCCGCCGCGGTAGGCGCGGCCGAACATGAAGATCTGGTCCGCGTAGACCGCCGAGAAGGCCGGCACCGCGCCGTTGTACTGCCAGTGCCAGGTCAGGTAGCCGTCGAAGTACTGCATGAACGGCTCGCCGTTGCATTCCGTGGTCAAGAACGCGCCCGGCGGCATGGTCGCGCGGACCTTCTCCAGCAGCGGCCAGTAGCCCTGCTCATTCCACCACGACCCACCGCCGAGCGGATGCCCGTGGTCCGGATTCATGCACAGTACCGGGGCCGCGGCGGCGACCTGGTCCAGATAGACACCGTTGACACCGATATCGTGCTGCAGCCACTCGACAATCTCGCGCACCTTGTTCTGCCACAGGTCGGTGGCCGGACACATCGGCGCCAGTTCGGCGCCCGAGCCGTAGGTCTCGATGTACGGTTCACCGTTCTGTTGCTGGGTTGCGGCTGGGCGGGCAACCGTCTCGAAGTCGTCGGTGCCGATGTCCCACAACCGGGCGTTGATGTAGGGCATGACGTACACGTCATTGGCGCGCATCTCGCGCGTGCCCTCGTCAACCCGCGGCTTGCTCGGGTTGTAGTGCGGGTACTGCACGTCGAACGGGATCTCGTGCCAGTTGTACCAGTGCACGCCGCTGGGCACACCGAGCCACTCGGTGTAGCGCCGCATCCGCGCGACCACGTCCTCAGGCTCGTAGGGATGGCCGCTCGCCTGGGCCCAAACGGCTAGGTCGTTGACGGCGTACGGGGTCGCCTTCGCCTGCACGCGCGCCGGCCACCACTCGGCCTCGGCCTCAGCCCAGCGCCGGTACAGCAGCGCCGCGTCGTACCAGTCGCCGCGGAACAGCTCCAAGGTCACCTGGCCCGGCTGGGCCCAGCCCACGCCCTGCTGGCCCATGTCCGGCACCGGCCAATCGCAGCCGAAGCGCAGGCTGCCGCGACCCTCCGCGGCGGTGAAGTTGACGTCCTTGGTTGAGGCGACCGGGTCCTCAACGCCCACGTACAGCCCGCCCCGCGGGTCCCAGTGGGCCAGGTACTGCATCGTCGACCAGCCGCTGGGGTAGCGGCCGCCGTGCTGCGCGCCAGTCTGCCAGGGGTCGCGGACGACCTCGCCGGGGCCGCGCGGGTAGAACACGTGGTCGTCAGCACCGGTCACCGAGAGCTGGGCGAGGCGCAGATTGGGGAAGCGGACCTGCCACAGCGCGGCGGGCGAGTCGGGGAGGACACGGAGCCGCAGCGTAGCCTTCGGCCCGTCCAGCTTGACCCAGAACCGAGTCACGAAGGCGCCGTCGGCGGCGCTCTGCGTGGCCGTGACGGTCAGGGCGTTGGCGCCCGGATCGTACTTGGTCTCGCTGGCCGCGGGCGCGGGCAGGTCGAGAACGTCGCTACCGTCACGCTGTTCCTGGAGCGTCCAGGGGACGATCGGCGTGGCGAGCAGTTCACGGCCCGCGCGCAAGTCGTAGAAGCTGACCAGCTGCGGCCCGTCCATGGCTAAGGCGACATCGGCCGAGACCAGCGCCTGCAGGCCAGCCACCGCCGCGGCCGCGCGGGCATCGACCCGCCCAGCGCCCGGCACGGCGGCGAGCAGCGCCTTGGCCGCGTCCACGCGGTCGGCCTTGGCCAGCTGCTCGGCCAGGTTCGCCAACCAGGTGACGGCTTGGCCGCGCTGCTCGGCATTACCACGGAGCGCGCGCGCCGACTCCAGAAGATCGAGCGGCAGCGCAGCCAGCGTCGCCGGGGCGGTGCCGGCGGGCGCCTCCGCGGTGTAGCGGGCGACCGCCCGCGGGTCGCCGTCGAGCAGCATGGTGACCTGGTTACGGTGTTCGAGGCCGTTCCACTCGACCCAGGGGCCGTGCAGGTAGAAGCCGTAGCCACCGATGCCATCGTAGATAAGCAGCCGGTCCGGGCAAGTGAGGCCGAACAACCTGCCGTCCAAGTCGAGACCGGCCCAGCGCGAGTTACTGGTCTTCTCCGTGTTACTCAGGGTCAGTGGCTCAGCCAACGCGTCGCCGACGACCGTTTTGCTGGGCGGGTCGGCGAAGTTCCATTCGATGATGTGCAGTTGCTGCCAGGCAAACGTCGAGGTCTGGGTGGCGTACGCGGCCACCTCAACCCGTGGGCTGCCGGCGAGGTAGGTGAAGGTGTAGGTCGCCTGTGGTCTGGAATCTGGCGCCGTGCCGTCCTGCTTGAGGTAGCTCGCCGTCGTCCGAATCACAACGCGCAGTGGACCGCTCGCGAGGACCTCGATCGTCGGCTGCGGGTCGTAGCGGAGGATGTAGCCACCTAGGGTCGGGTCGTAGACGCGGTCGTTATAGTTGAAGCCCGTCACGATCGGCCCGTCAGGCAGGAGGCGCACGGAGGAGGGTAGGCCGGCCTGCTCGTCCGGCCGGTGAACGACCTCGTAGCTGTCGGAGGTGACCGTCAGCTGCTCGCCAT
>DHNJ01000120.1:21443-66140 GCA_002409445.1 Armatimonadetes bacterium UBA5419
GACCGTCAGCTGCTCGCCATCGCGCGAGAGCTGCAGTCGCGGGCCGCCAGCGGCCACCGCCGGCGTCGTGGACCGGCGCAGGCGCACCGTCTCCGCCGCGGTGCCGACCGGCAGCCAGAAGGCGAGCGGCGCATCGGGCAGGTCCGGCGACCACTGCGAGGGTAGGGCCAGCCCACCGGCCGCGCCCGGCACGTAGGCTTCGAGCGGCCCGATGGTGCCCGCGGGCGCGCGCGCGACGACCACCGAACCCGGGGGTGCGCTGGTGACGAAGGCGAAGTCGCCGTCGGCGGCCAGACAGGTCAGGAGCGTGAGCGCACTGAGGCAAGCGGTCATCAGCCTCTCCCGCCGCGAAGTTCGAGACGGGAGAGGCGATTCCTTGCGGCGAGTGGACTAACCGCGTTCGAGCTGGAGCGTAATCGTCGGCTGCTCGCTGACCTCGGCCGGGCCGAAGTACTGGATCGGGCCGGGCTGCGTGTAGCGGTCGTTCAGTGCCCAGTCGGCCTCATGCGCGTGGAACTCGGCCAGCGGCTTGCCGGCCAGGTCGACCAGCGTCTTGCGGATGACCGGCGTCGGCTTGCCCTTACGCTGCTCCATGTTGAGCATCATGGTCACTGGTGTGCCACCCGGCTGCCACTCCTCGTGGTCGGCGAGCAGGTTGCGCACGTGGACGGTGTAGCCCGTGAGCTGCTCGCGGACGAACACCGCCGCGGTGTAGCCCAGGGCGTAGCAGTAGCTAGCGTCGAAGTTAGTTGGCGCGGCGCAGCGGCCCTCGTAGCCGAGGAAGTGCCCGATCGTCGAGAACTTGTAGTCGACGCCATCCTCGGCCTCCAGCAAGCGGATGCGGTCGCCGACGAGGTCGATGAGTAGGCGCTCGGTCTCCACTTGGCTGAGCGGGATGTTGCCGTGACTGTCGCTGGTCAGGAGGACCTCCTGCACCGAGCGCGGCATTGCCGCGTAGCTCTGGGCCGCGCCGGCGCTCAGTTCATTGATGACGAACTGGAACCGCTCGGTGTGTGTATCGATCGAGCGCAGGTAGGCCTCGTTCTTGTGCAGGATGTCCTGCAATTCACGGACGAGGGTCTGCAGGTCCGGCATGAACTCGATGATGCCCTCGGGCACCAGCAGCACGCCGTAGTGACGGCCGGCCTTGGCCCGCTCGACGACGACGTTGGCGATGCGTTCGACGACCGCGGCCAGCGTCTCGCCGTCCGCTTCGACCTGCTCGGAGATCAGTGTTACGTTGGGCTGCGTCTGCAGCGCGCACTCGAGCGTCACGTGGCTCGCCGCACGGCCCATGAGGCGGATGAAGTGCCAGTACTTGACCGCCGACGTTGCGTCACGCGCGATGTTGCCGATCAACTCAGAGTAGACCTTGCAGGCAGTGTCGAAGCCGAACGAGGCCTCGATCTGCTCGTTCTTCATATCGCCGTCGATGGTCTTCGGCACGCCAACGACGACCGTCGAGCTGCCCTCCGCCCGCAGGTACTCGGCGAGGACCGCGGCGTTGGTGTTCGAGTCGTCGCCGCCAACGATGACCAGGCCGTCGAGTTCGAGCTGCTGGAAGTTGGCCAAGCAGGCGGCCAGGTGGTCCGGCGTCTCGATCTTGTCACGGCCGGACATGATCATGTTGAAGCCACCAGTATTGCGGTACGGCTCGATGAACTCCGCGGTGAGTTCGACATACTGGCCCTTGATGACCCCCGCGGGGCCCTTGAGGAAGCCGAGCAACACGCTGTCGGGGTGGAGCGACTTGAGCGCGTCAAACAGACCAGCGATGACGTTGTGGCCACCGGGCGCTTGGCCGCCCGAGAGAACGACGCCGACGCGCAGTGGGCGTGTGGCAGGTGTCGGCTCGGCCGGGACGAGACGAGCCATGGGCTGGCCGATTGTCTGCGGGAAGAGGGCGGCGATGGCTTCAGCGTCACTGCTGGGGGCAGTTCGCTCGCCCAGCTCCACGCGCTGGGCATCGCCGCGCAGGACCGCGGGCAAGTGCGGCACATAGCCCGCACGGGCGGCTTGTAGGCTAGAAACGTCACGACTCATCGGCGTTAACTCCTCGGATTCTTATCGTAATCGGCTTGGGGAGTTATGGTATCCGTATAAGGCCAGTCTTACAAATCACGCCCTGCACCGCGGCCACCCGCGGCTGACCCCAATGTGCCGGCCGGCGTGATGAGGGAGCCGACCAGATGCAGCCAAACGAGATCCTGACCACCAGCCAGCAGGCCACCGAAGGCGTCGTTGCGCGCGGCAGCCGCACCCAAAGCTGGCAGCCGCCTGCGGGCACCCGCGGGCCGCTCGACATCACCTTCCTCCTGGCCTTCGCCGAGGATGACCTACTGGACCGTCCCGGTGAGCTGGCGCAGTCGTGCCTGGACCGGCTGATGCCGCTGCTGACCGCCGCGCCGAGCGAGGCCGACGGCACCGCGCTGGACGCGATTGCCTATCATCTCTTCGACGCTCTGCTCGGCGTGGATGCCGATCTGCGCGACCGGGGGCAGTCGTGTTCCGTGGCCTGCCTGGCGTTCCATGCGGACGGATTCGTACTCGCGCGCACCGGTGCCATCGCCGCCTACCACGTGCGCGGCACACGGATGAACGATCTGGGCGGCGCGGTGTCGCCTGAACTGGGCCGCTGCGAGCCGGCTGACGTCCGCGTCGGCGTGGGCAACCTCGCCGTCGGCGACCGCCTGGTGGTCGCCGGCGCGAACCTGCCGCTGGCAGCGGCCGCACGGCAGGACAGCTTCGCGCGCGTGGCGAGCGTTGGCGACCTGGACCTGGCCGGCAAAGAGGTCAGCGCCTGGGCTGCGGCAAGTGGGTTGCCCGCACCGCTGGTCGCCGTCACGACACTCCAGGAGCCGCTGCCTGCGCCCGCGCCGGAACCGCCGGCGCCGCGCGTGCCGCGGACGACCACGTTCGACCTCGACTCGCAGCCGGCCCCGCGCCCCGTGATGCCCACGCCCCCGGCCCGGCCCGCGCCGACTCCGGAGCCGGCCAAGCCGACACCGGCGGTCGTGCCCGTGCCTACGCGCGTGGACGACACGGCGCCAGACCGCGACTACACCCGCCCGCGCTACGGCGTCGAGGACGAGGACGGTCCGCGCTCGCGGAAGCGCACGTCGGCGGGACCGGCGGGCGAAGGGCCGATCAGCTGGATCGAGCGGATTGAGGGCCTGGACCTACGCCAGTGGGTCACGATCGGCATCGGTTTGGTGCTCATCGCGGGTATCATCGGCACCCTCTGGGGTCGCCGCAGCGAGCCGCGGCCGACCGCCAACGAGATCATCCTGACCGCACCCGCGCCGCTACCCGTGCCACAGCAAACACCGCAGCCGGCGCCGACCGCACCCGCCGCGACCGCTGCCCCAGCCCCTGCGGCGCCGACCGTGGTGGCCGACGTGACGCTCGGAGCCACCGGACGGGAAGTCAGCTTGGCGTTCGGCGCCGGGGCACCGGTCACGGTCACTGGCCGGGGTAACTACACCGCGCGCCGCGACGGCGACACAGCTGTCTTCACACTCCGCTCGACCGCGGCTGGCAAGCCGTTCATCCTGCGTAATGCGCAAGGCGAGGCAATGCTGTCGGGCGACCTTTCCGCGACGATTTCGCCCGCCGCTTCGTTGCCCCTCGGCACCTACACGCTGGTTCTGGACCGCACGGTCGAGGTCGCTGAGATCGTGGTTGGTGACACCGCTCCGTAGCGCGCCAGTTACCCGGTGAGCTTGACAATCGTTCTCGCCCTTGACAAACTCCCCGTAGCAGCCGCCGAGAGCGCGGCTTGCGGGGAGTGTCACGATGCGTCGTAAAACTCGAGCGAGCGGCTTCACGCTCATCGAACTGTTGGTTGTCATTGCGATCATCGCCATCCTGGCGGCGATTCTCTTCCCGGTCTTCGCCAAGGCACGGGAAAAGGCGCGACAGTCGTCGTGTCTGAGTAACTGCAAGCAGATCGGTCTGGCGTTCATGCAGTACGCTCAGGACTACGACGAGACGTTGAGCCCGCAGTCAACCGTCAACAACTACTACGGCTGGACGGACATCATCTTCCCCTATGTGAAGAGCCAGCAGGTCTACGATTGCCCGTCCTACAGCTCAAAGATGGCGATCAATCCGGCGACGGGCGTCTTCTGGCGGCGGGCGGGCGGTAGCAGCACGAATGACGCGGCCAGTGGGCAGCCGTTACCCGCGCGGACTGGTCACAGCTACGGCGTCAACTCGTTCTACGTGCCGGGCGGCCCGACCATGGCATGTGGCCCGTTCAACCCCAACGCCCGGGCCTTGGCCAGCATCGACTCGCCGGCGAGCGTGGTTCTCGTCGCGGACGGCCTGGGCGCTTCACCTTGGGATCTCAGCGGCGGCAATGGTCCTTACGACCCGCCCTCGGTCGACGGCCAGGTTGACTTCGCGCGGCACTCGGGTGTGCGCAGCGGCTGGCAGGCGCGCCTGACCTCCGGCGCGGCGATGTGCATCTTCGCCGACGGCCACGCCAAGTACATGACCTTCGGCGCGACGATGGCCCCGAAGAACCTCTGGACCTGCATCGACACCGACTAGGTCTGAGCGGCGAGTTTCCCGATCGGGCTGACTGCTATCACAGTTGGCCCGGTTGGTTATTTGGGGCCAGAGCAGGAGCCCCGGGGGCCGCGGCGAAGGCCGGCGCGGGAGGCATCGATGGCCAACTCGCGCAGTTCACAGCTCTATCCCGTCGACCTCGAACGCTTCTGGGCTGATGACCGCGCCAGCCACGGCAAGCACTTCTCGACCGACAAGCCACAGGTCCCCCTGGGTATCCACATGCCGGCCCAGTGCATCTACGACGAACTCGGCCTCGACCTGCCGGCCGACGCACCGGCTGAGTTCGGGCCGTACGAGGTGCCGGTGGAGTTGCGTCGCGCGTACAACGAGAAGGCGCGGACGGTCGTCGGCCGCGCCTTCTTCCCCGAGGACGATCCCCCGCCCGCTGATGCGCGCTTCCCCGCCCTACGCGGCCTGACCGACATCTTCGAGGCCCCGGTGCGGCAGGTCGGTGGCACCGACTGGGTTATGCAGGCAGCCGATACGCCGGCAGAACTGGAAGCGCTGCTCGACCGCGTTGAGGGGCGCGACCTGCGCAGCTTCGTCGTGCCGGACAACTGGGAGAGCGAGGTCCAACGCATCTACGGGCGCTATGGCCGCAAACCCGGGCTGGGCGCGGGTGTGCGCGGCCCGGTCACTGCGGCGATGAGCATCTACGGCGTCGAGAACCTGATCTACCTGATCATGGACGAGCCGGAACTGGCCGCGCGCTTCGCCAAGGTCATGGCGGACGTGATCATCGGCTTGGGCGAGATCTGGCGCGAGCTGAGTGGGCAACCGGACCGCCGCGGGTGGCATTTCAACGACGACGACTGCTGCCTGCTCAACGCCGAGCTGTACGAGTTCTGGGCGCAGCCCATCCTGCGCCGGGTCTTCGACACGTTCTCGCCCGACCCGAGCGACTGGCGCTTCCAGCACTCGGATAGCGCGATGGGCCATCTGATGCCGTTGTTGCGTGAGGTGGGGCTGCGCGGGGCGAACTTTGGGCCGACGGTGCCCGCCGCGGAGATCCGCGCAGCGATGCCCGAGACCGTGATCTTCGGTCAGTTGGCACCCTGGACGTTTGCTCGTGGCACCGACGACGAGGTCGCCGCCGAGGTCCGCCGCGACATCCAGCAGGCGGCGGAGGGCGGGGGCCTGGTCATCGCCACCGCCGGTTCGATCAACCCCGGCAGCCTCCTCTCGGGCCTGCGCGCGGCGATGTCCGTGATCCAGAACGAGGGCCGCCACCAGCCGCTCTAGCCGGCAGAGACGTTGCATCCAGGTAAGGTATGATAGGCTGCGGAGGTGTCTGATGCAGTACCGTACCTTCGGTGATAGTGGCGTTTCTGTCTCGCGGTTGGGCTTTGGTGCGATGCGCTTGCCGATGCACGAAGTCGACGGCAAGCGGGTGATCGACGAGGACCTGGCGATCCCGATGCTCCAGCGGGCCTTCGAGCTGGGCGTCAACTACGTCGACACCGCCCTGTTCTACTGTGACGGCCAGAGCGAGATCGTCGTCGGCAAGGCCCTGAAGGGCTGGCGCGACAAGGTCACCTTGTCCAGCAAGTACCCGGTTAGCCCCGACCGGCCGTACCGCGCGACGTTGGAGAAGCAGCTGGAGAAGCTCGATACCGACCGCATCGACTTCTACCACTTCCACGGGATCGGCCAGGGCTTCCTCGACCACCCGCAGCGCGATGAGTACATCGCCGCGGCCCAGAAGGCCAAGGATGAAGGGCTGATCGGCCACATCTCGTTCAGCTTCCACGATGCGCCGGAGGTGCTCTGCCGGCTAGTCGACCTGGGCATCTTCTCCTCGGTCCTCTGCCAGTACAACCTGCTCGACCGCGCCAACGAGGTCGGCTTGGCCTACGCCAAAGAGCACGGGCTGGGCACCGTGGTCATGGGGCCGGTCGGTGGCGGCCGGATCGCCGGCATGGCGCCGGAGAAGGCGGCCGAACTGGGCGTGCAGGTGACCTCCTCGGCGGAATTAGCGCTGCGCTTCGTCCTGGCCAACCCCAACGTCGACATCGCTCTGTCGGGCATGAGCACGATCGCGATGGTCGAGGAGAATGCCAATACCGCGGCGACCTCCGGGCCGCTGAGCGTCGAAGAGGCCGAGCGCGTGAATGCGGCGATGGCGGAGAACCGTCGCCTGGCCGAGCTCTACTGCACGGGCTGCGACTATTGCCGGCCGCACTGCCCCAACGAGGTTCACATCCCGCGGATCTTCGAGGCGATGAACTGGCAGCGCATCTACGGCCTCACCGAGCATGCGCAGCAGATGTACGACAGCATCGGCTCAAAGCACCACCCGGGCGCCAAGGCCGACGTCTGCAGCCAGTGCGGCGAGTGCGAGGAGCACTGCCCCCAGCACATCCAGATCCGCCAGCAACTCATCGAGTGCCTCGAAGTCTTCGGTGGCACGCCCGTCTAGCGACAATAAGACCCTGACATCCTGAACAGTTGCAGCAGACTGTGGGTAGAAGGAGTCTAGTCGTGAAGGTGACGGACGCGTTTCGTGGCGAGCATGCGGCCCTGTACGCCCAGTTTGACCGGGTGGAAAAGCTGGCGTCGAGCCTGGAGTTGGCGGAACTGAAGCAGCTGGTGGGGACCGTCGAGGCAACCCTGGGTACGCATGCCACGCTCGAGGATGAGTTGTTGTTCGATGCCCTCGAGGCGCATCTGGGCACCGGGCCGGGGCCGCTCTACGTCATGCGGCGCGAGCACGAGCGTGTGGAGGCCGAGTTGGCCCGGGTCGCCGCGGCGACCGAGCTCGACGATGCGCGGGCAGGAGCGGCCGAGTTGACCCGAGTCGCACGCTGCCACTTCGGCAAGGAGGAGCAGGTGCTGTTCCCCATGGCCCTGGAGTTGCTCGGCGAGCAGCGCATCAAGGAGTTGGGCACCGTGTGGGCCGAGCGGCGCGGGGTCATCCTGGCCTAACCCCCGCGAGCGATGTTGCGGCAAGCAGGTTCCGACCCGGTGGTGGCGAACTGCCGGGTCGGAGTTGTTGATGGCCTTCCCGCTACTACTCGCGGTCTGTCTCGGCGCGATGCCGCCGCGCGCCGACCTGGTGATCGCCGTCTTCGAGGGCGAGGACTACGGCGGCTGGGTGACCACCGGTGAGGCGTTTGGCGCCGCGCCCGCGCGTGGCACGCTGCCGGGCCAGATGGCCGTTTCCGGTTACCAGGGCGAGGGCCTGGTCAACACCTACCTGCCGGACGACTCGGGGACCGGCACGCTGACATCGCCGCCCTTCGCCATCGAGCGCGCCTGGATCAACTTCCTCATCGGCGGGGGCAAGGACGAGGAGCGGCTCCGGCTCGACCTGCTCGTCGACGGCGAGGTGGTCCGCACCGCGACCGGCCCGAACGACCGGCCCGGCGGCAGTGAGCGGCTGCGCCCGGGCACCTGGAACGTCCAGGACTTGCGCGGCCGCGAGGCCGTCATCCGCATCACCGACGAGGCGACCGGCGGGTGGGGCCACCTGAACATCGACCATATCGTCCAGAGCGACCGAAAGGCGATCATGCCAATGCCGCAGACCGTGACCGTGCCCGTCACCGGGCGCCTCCTCCACCTGCCCGTCCGCCGCGGCGCCGACCGGGTGCACGTCACCCTCTCGGCGACGCCCACGCGCCCGGCGCACACCTTCCCCATCGACCTGGCCTGGGACCGTGAGGTCGAGTGGTGGGCACCGTGCGACCTGGGCATACCGCTGCCCGCGGAGCTGACCATCGCTGCCGACGAGCTGCCGGAGGACGTCGCCCTAGCCAGCCTGGTCCGCTTCTCGGACACTATTCTCAACAGCGACGACCTCTACCGCGAGCCGTTGCGACCGCAGTTCCACTTCAGCGCGAAGCGCGGCTGGCTGAACGACCCGAACGGGCTGGTCTGGCACGAGGGCGAGTGGCACCTCTATTTCCAGCACAATCCGTGGGGCTGGGGCGATGGCATCAAGTACTGGGGTCACGCCATTTCCGACGACCTAGTCCACTGGCGCGAGGTCGAGCAGGCCCTATACCCGGACGAGCTGGGGCCGATGTGGTCTGGTTCGGCGGTCATCGACCACGGCCACACGTCTGGCCTGGGCGACCCCGACAAGCCGCTGCTGGTCACGCTGTACACGGCCGCGGGCGCCAGCCCGTGCCAAGGCCTGGCCTACAGCAACGACCGTGGGCGGACTCTGACCAAGTACGAAGGGAACCCGGTTCTGCCGTACATCGAGGCGGTCAACCGCGACCCGAAGGTGATCTGGTACGAGCCGGACCAGAAGTGGGTCATGGCCCTGTACCTCGACCGCGAGGACTTCGCGCTGTTCGAGTCGGCCGACCTTAAGTCGTGGACCAAGATCGATGACGTGACGATCCCGGGCTGCAGCGAGTGCCCTGAGTTCTTCGAGATCGGTATCGAGGGGCGACCCGGCGAGACGCGCTGGATCTTCTACGGCGGCAACGGGCGGTACCAGGTCGGTACGTTCGACGGCCAGCAATTCACGCCCGAGTCGGGGCCGCATCGCATTCACCAGGGCAACTGCTGGTATGCGTCGCAGACCTTCACCAACGTGCCCGCCGAGGACGGGCGGCGCATCCTGATCGCCTGGGGCACGGTGAACCTGCCCGACATGCCGTTCAACCAGCAGATGTCCGCGCCGATCGAGCTGCGCCTGGTCGAGACGCCGGCCGGCCTGCGGCTGCGCAGCACACCGGTGCGCGAGCTGACCGGCCTGCGGCGCGGCAGCCACGCGCTGCCGGCCGGCCCGTTAGCGGCCGGGACGACGCCGCTGCCGACGATCCGGGGCGGGTTGTACGACGTCGAGATCGAGTGGGAACTGGGCACGGCGGCCTGGGTCGGGCTCAACCTGCGCGGGTTCGAGGTGCGCTATGACCAGGCGGACCAGCGGCTGACCGTCAATGGTGTCAGCGCCCACTGCCCGCTGCGTGATGGCCGGCTCTCGCTGCGACTGCTGGTCGACCGCGCGTCAATCGAAGCGTGGGCCCAGGGCGGCGAAGCCTACCTGCCGGTGCAGGCGGTGGCCGGACCCGAGCAGGAGGCAGTTGAACTGGTCGCCTCCGGCCCGGGCGCGCGCATCGTCAGCGGCACGGTGTACGAGCTGGGGTCGATCTGGCCCTCGCCGGCGGTCGCCGCGCGGCCCTAACCGCCGATGAACCCGCGCGCCCGCAGCCAGTAAACCAGGTCGGCCGTCCAGGGCAGCAGTTCGGCGTCCTTGGCCGGCGTGTAGTCGCGCACGCCCAGCCCAAGGCCGTGCGCGCCGCGCTCGTAGATGTGGAGGTCAAACATGACCCCAGCGGCGCGCAGCGCGGCCGCGTACATCATCGCATTCTCAACCTTGACCCCGGCGTCTTCCCAGGTGTGCCAGATGAACGCCGGCGGCGTATCGGCGGTGACCTGCAGCTCACTCGACAACAGCCGCATCAGTTCGTCATCCGGCTCCGGGCCGAGCAGGTTGTTGCGCGAGCCGCCGTGGGTCAACTCCATCATGGTGATCACCGGGTAGCAGAGGATGGTCGCGTCGGGCCGGCAACTGGCGCGCTCGATCGGATCCTCGGCGTCTAGGTCACCAGCGTCGTAGTGGGTCGAGGCGGTGGAGGCGAGGTGGCCGCCCGCGCTGGAGCCCATGACCCCGATGCGGCCCGCGTCCAGGCCCCAATCCGCCGCATTGGCGCGCACGGTCCGCAGCGCGCGTTGCACATCCATCAGCATCGCCGGGTGGCGGTAGCCAGCGGTGGCCAAGCGGTACTTGAGGACGAAGCCTGCCACTCCATGCCGGGCGAGGAACTTGGCGTAATCCTGCCCTTCGTGTGGCGCCAGGTGGCCGTAGCCGCCGCCCGGGCAGATGACCACCGCCGAGCCCGTAGCGCGGTCGAATGTTGGCCAGAAGGGCGTCAGAGTCGGGATGTCACCCGGTTCCGTACCGGTGGTGAGGGGTGCGCCGTCGGGCCATAGCGGGAACTCGCTCAGCGGACGGTCCTGGGCGCTAGCGACCAGCGGCACTAGGGCGAACATCACACAACAGTAGCGGAACGACATTCACTTGCTCCGGGCCGGTAGCATTTGACGGCTGTGGTGAGTATAGCGCGTTCGCTGGCCGTCGTGCGCGGCGACCCTCGGTTGGTTGACGCTTGGCGGAGGCAAGGGGTAGGATCCCGTTGTCATGCAGCCTTTGCCCATTGTCGCTATCGTCGGACGCCCGAACGTGGGCAAGAGTGTGCTGTTCAATCGCCTCACGGGCACGCGACACGCGCTCGTCGACGATATGCCCGGTGTGACGCGCGACCGGCTGTACGGCGAGGGGGAGGCGTTCGGCAAGTCCTACCGCCTGATCGACACGGGCGGCCTCGACGAAGCCTTCCGCGACAACATCAGCGCCGCGGCGGCCGCGCAGAGCGAATTGGCGATCGACGAAGCCGACGTCATCATCTTCGTCCTCGACGGTCAAGAAGGCGTCAGCGCGGTCGACCACGAGATCGCTGATCTGCTGCGCCGCGGCCAGAAGCCGGTCATCCTCGTCGCGAACAAGCTCGAGAGCCTGAAGAAAGCCGACATCGACGCCGCCTGGGACTTGCGCCTGGGCGAGCCGCTGCCGATCTCGGCGCTGCACGGGACCCAGGTTGGCGACTTGCTGGAGCGGCTCTTCGACCTGTTGCCGGACCAGGAACAGGACTGGGACGACGAGGACGAGGACGACCAGACCATCCGCATTGCGGTCGTAGGTCGGCCGAACGTGGGCAAATCGAGCCTCGTTAACTCGATCCTGGGCGAGGAGCGGGTCATTGTCTCGGACGTGCCCGGCACGACCCGCGACGCGATCGACACGCCGTTCGTGCGCGATGAGCAGGAGTTCGTGCTGATCGACACAGCGGGCATCCGGCGCAAGGCTCGTGTCCATGAGGCGCTGGAGTACTACAGCGTCTTGCGTGCGATCGACGCGATTGACCGGTGCGACGTGGCCGTCGTGGTTATCGATGCGTTGGACGGCGTGACCGACCAGGACAAGCGCATCGCGGGCATGGCGGAGAAGGGTGGGCGTGGGCTCGTCATCGTCGTCAACAAGTGGGACCTGCTGCTCGAACACCTCGCCGACCGCAACAACTGCCCGCACAAGGTCGACCCGGACATGGCCCGCCGGCTGTTCCGCTCAACGCGCCGGTCGGCCGCGCGCGATTACGCGAAGATCGTCCGGATGCAACTGCCGTTCTGCACCTACGCGCCCGTCATCTTCACCAATGCGCGTGACGGTGATGGGGTCGACGAGGTGCTGCAAGAGACCGTGCTGGTCGATGAGCACGGCTCGTTCCGCGTGGGCACACCGGAGCTCAACAGCCTGCTGCGCGAGATCTTCGACGAGCATCCGCAGCAGCGGCGCGGCAAGCCGGTCAAGGTCCTGTACGCCACGCAGGCGAGGGTCAAGCCGCCGACGTTCATTTTCTTCGTCAACGACCCGGAACTGGTTCACTTCTCGGCGGAGCGTTTCGTCGAGAACCGGCTGAGGGAGGCGTTCAACTTTGAGGGTACACCGTTGCGGTTCCGCTGGCGCGCGCGGCGTGAAGATGACGATCCGCGGGGCTCACGTCGGCGATGAGCGCCGCCGCGGGCACTGGCTACGGGTTTGGATGATGGCCGTGGCCTCGCTGCTGCTCGGTGCCTGCCAGATGGGAGCGAGCGAGGTTGCTGTGCCTGCCCCCGCCACCGCCACGGCCCCAGCAACCGGTGCCCCTGAACCGACCGAGGGCCACGAGTCCTGGTACGGTGTATACCTCCAAGGCCAGAAGATCGGCTACCTTCAAGAATCGCTGCGGCGGGTGCCGGATGAGCCCGACCGCTGGGAGTACACCAGTTCGGATCTCGTTGATCTCAACCTCTTGGGCCAGCCGCTACGCCAGTCGACGCTCACGCGCGTCGTTAGTGACGACAGCTTCCGGCCGCTAAGCTTTGACTTTGAGCTGAGCAGCGGCGGGCGCTCGACAACGGTCCGCGCGACGGTCGAGGGCGCCACCATCGAGTACCGGCGCAGCGGCGGTGAGGGCGACGGGGGCGCGGCGACGGGGGCGCTGATCGTGCCCGAGGGTGCTGAGCTGACTGCCGACGCGCGCCTGGTCCTGCTGCGCGAGAAGGTGGGGCCGGGCGACGAGCTGACCTTCACCACCTTCAACCCAGTGACCCTCGGGCTCGACACCAACGAGCTGCGCTGTGAGCGCCGGGAGACGCTAGCGCTGCCGGGCGAGACGATCACCGATGCCGCGGTCGTGACGATCAAGACCAAGTACGGCACGATGACCTCCTGGCTGGACGCCGACGGTCGGCCGCGCAAGACCGAAGTCGCGATGATGCAGGCCAAGCTGAGCTACCTCGACGAGCCGCGCGACCAGGCGCTGGCGCTGGAGGGCGGGCAACGCATCGACCTCGCCACCGCCACGGCCATCCGGCCCGACCGGCCCATCGCGGACCCGCGCAAGGTGACCCGGCTAGTCGTCGAGGTCGCCGGGCTGGACGCGCTGGAGAGCGTGCCCAGCGACGGTGCGCAGACCGTCGGCGCCGCCCGCGACGGCTGGCGGAAGGTGACGGTGCTCTCGGAGCCGCCCGCGGCACCCAAGGCGCTGACAGCGGCCGAGCTGGCGCCGTACCTGGCCGCGACGCCGTACATCCAGTCCGAGCACCCCGACCTGATCGCCGGCGCGAAGGTCGCGGTGACCGACGACACGGGTGACGCCAAGGAGCGGGCCGTTCGCATTCAGCGCTACGTCCAGCAGCGGGTGCGATGGCAGTCGAACGTCGGCATGTTCCGCTCGGCCCTGGAGGTCTGGCGCGATCCGAACGGCGTTTGCCGTGACGCGGCCGCGCTCTACACCGCGCTGGCCCGCGCGGACGGCCTGCCCACGCGCGTCTGCGGCGGCCTCATCTACCTCAACGGCGCCTTCCTCGGCCACGCCTGGGCGGAGACGTGGATTGGTGACCGCTGGTGGCCGGTTGACGCCACAATGGTCACAAGCCCGCCGGATGCGGCGCGGCTGAAGCTGGCGCAGGGCGATGACTACACGGCGCTGTTCGACATGCTGCCCGCGCTGGGCAACCTGCGCGTGAAGGTGCTGGAAGAGGAGGTAGTCCCGTGATCGACCTGCTGCATTGGCTGCTGGTGCCGGCGGCCTATCTTCTGGGCGCCATCCCCTGCGGCTACTTGATCGCGCGGGCCAAGGGCGTCGACATCTTCGCCGAGGGTAGTGGCAACGTCGGCGCGACCAACGTCGGTCGCGTCTGCGGCAAACCTGCTGGGGCAGCGGCCTTCATCTTTGACGTACTCAAGGGCTTGGTCCCAGTCGTCGTCGCGCGCTGGATCGTGCCGACGCAGCCGTGGCTCCACATCGTCTGCGGCCTGGCGGCCCTGGCGGGCCACGTCTGGTCGGTCTTCCTCCGCGGTCGCGGCGGCAAGGGCGTGAGCACGAGCCTGGGCCTCGCCCTGGGCCTCAGCCCCGTCGCTGGCATGGTCGGCCTCGGGGTGTGGGCGGTGGTGCTCGGGTACGTGGGCTACGTCTCGCTGGCGTCGATCCTCGGTACGGTCGCTGCCACCCTGGTTCTGTTCGGCATTACGGATGTGTTTGCGTACGAGCTGGCCTACGCCGCGGCGACCGTGCTGGTGATCGTGCGGCACCGTGCAAACATCGGACGCTTGATACGCGGTGAGGAGCCGCGGCTGGGTGAGACGCGGCCTGGTCAAGCGACAGATGAAGGGGAGGCAACCGACAGTGAGTGAGACCCCGCGGGTGGCGGTGCTGGCGTTCGGTGCCCACCCGGACGACATCGAGCTGGGCGCCGGCGGGCTGCTGGCGTTGGCTGCGGCGCGCGGACAGGGCGCGGCGGCGATCGACCTGACCGCCGGTGAGGGCGCCAGCCGCGGCACCGTCGAGGCGCGCCGCTTGGAGGCGGCGGAGTCGGCCCAGATCCTCGGGCTGGCGGCGCGCGAGAACTGGGGCTGGCCCGACCTGCACCTAACCGACACGCTTGATTACCGGCGCCAAGTCGCCGACGCCGTCCGCCGCTACCGACCGGACCTGGTCCTCTGCCCGGCACCCCGCGACCGCCATCCCGACCACTCGGCGGCGAGCGCCGTCGTCACGGCCGGTGCGTTCTGGGCGCGAATGGTGCGCATCGAGACCAGCCACGCGCCGCACTCGCCGCGGGCCGTGGCCTACTACGTAATGCACGAGTTGGTTGAGCCCAGCTTCGTCGTCGACATCAGCTCGACCTGGGACCAGAAGCGCCGCGCGGTCGCCGCGTACCGCTCGCAGTTCGACCAGCCGGTGCCCGAAGGCTACCGCTTCATCGGCACCAGCGACTACCACGCCGCCGCCGCCGCGCGCGCGGGTTACTGGGGTCAGACGATCGGCACCGCACAGGGCGAGGCGTACGTACTGGCCAGCACGCTACGGGTCGACGACCCGGTGGAACTGCTGCGCGCGCCTGGCTAGGACGCTACGCGCCAGGGTGCACCCACGGCGCGCGGTAGGCGCGGGCGAGCAGGGCATTCGCCTCGTCATCGTCGCGCACGCGCCAGTTCTCCGCATCCCAATGCAGGGTGCGGCCGAGCTGAGCGGAGACGTTGGCCAAGATGCAGGCGACCGAGGAGATCGCGCCCTCCTGGATATCGCTCGCCGGCAGGCGACCCTCATCGCGGGCGGCCAACCAGTCACGCATGAGCCAGCGGATGCCCGGCGCGGTATGCTTCTCCAGGCGCTCTTCGGTCTCGTCCTCGGGGTACTGCTCAAGCTCCATGACCACGTCGCGGTGGATGGGGTCGCCGCCGCGGCGCGGCTGGAAGTCGTAGCGCCAGACGCTCGCACGCAACGTCCCCTCAGTGCCGTACAGCGTCGCACCCCAGGGGTAGTCGCCGTCGGCCGGCGCGCCCCAGGTCCGGTGCTGCCAGATGATCTTGGTCGGCCCGAAATCGATGGTGGCGATCTGGGTGTCCGAGATGTTCGAGATGCCGGTGCCGTAGAGGTTGGCCGCGGACGAACTGACGGAGATCGGCGAGCCAAGGCCGAGCAGCCAACGCGTCATGTCGATCATGTGCACGCCCATGTCGCCGATGATGCCGTTGCCGTACTCCATGAACGAGCGCCAGCCGCCCGGATGCTCGGCACCGGTGTACGCGCGCATCGGCGCCGGCCCGGTCCACAGCTCCCAGTCGAGGTGCTCGGGCACCGGTTGCGGCTCGGGGTTGCCGCGCGAACGCATGTGGTAGTAGCTGTAGCACTCGGCCACGCCGACGTCGCCGAGGAGGCCCGCGGCGATGACGTTGTCGCGCGCGTCGAAGAGGTGCGGTGTGCCGCGGCGCTGGAGGCCGACTTGCACCGTGCGGCCCAGCCGGCGAGCGGTCTCGACCATCGCCTGACACTCGACCACGTCCACGGCGGTCGGCTTCTGCACCCAGACATCGGCACCCGCCTCCATGCTGTCGATAGCGTGGAGGGCGTGCCAGTGGTCGGGCGAGCCGATGACCACGAGGTCGGGCTGCTGGGCGGCGAGCAGCTCGCGGTAGTCGCGGTAGGTCGGTGGCGTGGCGCCGCTGGCCTGGCGGCTGGCGACGATCTGGGCGGCGCCGGCGAGCATGTTGGCGTCGGGGTCGGCCAGGCCGACGACCTCGGCCGCGTTGACCTGCAGCAGGCGCAACAGGTCGACCTTGCCGTACCAACCCGCGCCGATCAGCGCCACACGCAGTGGTTGCGCGGCGGCTTGCTGGGCATGGGCGCCACGGGCGAGCGCCAGCACGGCGGGGGCGGCGAGGCAGGCAGTCAGGGCGGACCGGCGGGTCAAGTCGGACACGTCATGCTCCTTCGGCCCAGCCAGTGCTAGACCACTCCGATCATCATAGCGCATGGCTTGGCGCGGAAGCCAGATGAAAGGCGCGACGGCTGGCCCAAGACCAGCCGTCGCGTCGGCAATGGTCACAGAAGGACAGGCGTTCTAGAACTCCGGGTCAATCCAGAGCGCATCGACAATGTCCTGGCTCCGCATCCACTTGGCGTGACCATCGGCGAACCCGACGTTCATGCCACCAGTGTGGGCGTAGCGCCGACCAGTGATTGAGAAAGTCCTGCTGCCGTCCAGGCCGCCTGAGTCGGTGCGGAACATGCGGAACACGACCTCGCCGCGACGGTAGCAGTCCCAGTCGTCATACATGGTGATCACCTGTGCCGGCGACTGGATGCCAGCGATGTTCATCGGTGTACGGCCGCGGCCCGTGAACGCGGCGCCATTGGCCCAGTAACTCAGAGTTTCGTCGCTGGGTAAACTTGAGCTGGTGTGGTGAACGATTCCACTTGGACACTGAAATATGTTTCGGGTCTTAATATAGGGAATGAGCTTAGCCGGCCAGCGATAGGGGTTCTCCTCCTTAACGGACCCGTTCATCCAGAAGAAGGGCTGAGGAGCAGGCGCGATGGAGATTCCGTCGCGGTTGGCCGAGGCCCAGTCCCAGGGCATGGTCTCCTCGTAATCCTGGACATACTGCATCAGGGCCAGGCCGACC
Organism: Armatimonadetes bacterium UBA5419; assembly: GCA_002409445.1. Lineage (GTDB taxonomy): Bacteria > Armatimonadota > UBA10988 > UBA10988 > UBA10988 > UBA10988. The sequence continues at coordinate 38,545 of DHNJ01000120.1, forward strand.
TGCTTCAAGTTGCTCAGACACGACGCCTGGCGGGCCTTCTCGCGGGCCTTGGCGAAGACCGGGAATAGGATGGCGGCCAGAATCGCGATGATGGCGATGACCACGAGCAGCTCGATGAGCGTGAACGCGCGTGAGCGCCGATTGGAATAAGGCATGTTTCCCCTCCATTGGTTAGCGTAGTGTGTACTATAGCAAGTTTGGTTGTGGACGGCTAGGGTAGGTCGAAAAGGCAGGGCTGAATCGAGTCCAAGGCCGCCGTATGGCCCCGAGTCGGCATCCGTGCCCTAGCCGGGCGTTGACTACAAGCGGGCACGACGGCCAGCCCAAGGGCTGGCCGTCGTGCAGGGAAGGGTCAGGAATGGATCGACCAGTCTAGCCTTCGGGGTCAATCCACAGCGCGTTGACGATATCCTGGCTCCGCATCCACTTGGCGTGACCATCGGCGAACCCGACGTTCATGCCACCCGTGTGGGCGTATCGGCGCCCGGTGATCGTGAAGGTGCTGCTGCCGTCCATACCGCCACTCCCGGTGCGGTACATGCGAAAGACGACCTCGCCGCGGCGGTAGCAGTCCCAGTCGTCGAACATGGTGATCACCTGCGCAGGCGCCTGGATCGCGGCGATGTTCATCGGCCCGCGGCCACGCCCGGTGAAGGCGGCGCCGTTGGCCCAGTAGCTGAGCGTCTCGTCCTTGGGCAGGTTGGTACTGGTGTGGTGGACGATCCCGCTGGGACACTGGAAGATGTTGCGCGTCTTGATGTAGGGGATCAGCTTGGCCGGCCAGCGGTACGGGTTCTCCTCCTTGACCGAGCCGTTCATCCAGAAGAAGGGCTGGGGCGCCGGGGCCGTGGAGATCCCACCGTTGTTGGCCGAGGACCAGTCCCACGGCATGGTCTCCTCGTAGTCCTGGACGTACTGCATCAAGGCCAAGCCGACCTGCTTCAAGTTGCTCAGGCAAGATGCCTGGCGCGCTTTCTCGCGGGCCTTGGCGAAGACCGGGAACAGGATGGCGGCCAAGATCGCGATGATGGCGATGACCACCAGCAACTCGATGAGTGTGAACGCGCGTGGGCGTCGGGTTGGATTAGGCATAGTTCTCCTCCGCTTGTCAGCGTTATGTGAACTATAGCGAATCCGACGGCAGATGGCTAGGGTAAGTGCGGCCCGGCTGCGTCTGTCGCCAAGGAACTTACCCTCGCCGGGCGATTCGTGATCGCTGGGCTGCGACGGCGACACACCCGGAATTGCGACGGCCAGCCAGAGGCCGGCCGTCGTGTGCGACAAGGTCAGCGATGCGACCTAAGCTCTAGAACTCCGGATCCACCCACAGGCTGTCGACGATGTCCTGGCTGCGCATCCACTTGGCGTGACCATCGGCGAACCCAACGTTCATGCCACCGTTATGCGCGAAGCGGCGCCCAGGGAGCTGGAACGTGTCGTTCGCGGTGAGACCACCGCTGCCGGTGCGGTACATACGGAAGACCACCTGACCGCGGCGATAGCAGTCCCAGTCGTCGTACATGGTAATGACCTGCGCGGGCGCTTGGATCGCGGCGATGTTCATCGGTCCGCGGCCACGACCGGTGAACGCGCCACCGTTGGCCCAGTAGCTCAGCGTCTCATCCTTCGGCAAGTTCGTACTGGTGCTGTGGACAATACCGCTGGGGCACTGGAAGATCGCGCGCGTCTTGATGTAGGGGATCAGTTTGGCCGGCCAGCGGTAGGGGTTCTCCTCCTTGACCGAGCCGTTCATCCAGAAGAAGGGCTGCGGTGCCGGGTTAATGGAGATCCCAGTACCCGTCGTGGCCGCGTCCCAGGGCATCGTTTCTTCGTAGTCTTGGACGTACTGCATCAGGGCCAAGCCGACCTGCTTCAGGTTGCTCAGGCAGGACGCTTGGCGAGCCTTCTCGCGGGCCTTCGCGAAGACCGGGAACAGGATTGCCGCCAGGATCGCGATGATCGCGATGACGACCAGCAACTCGATGAGCGTGAAGGCGCGCAGGCGCCGGATTGTGTAAGACATAGTTCTCCTCCGCTTGATAGCGTTAAATCAACTATAGCAAGTCCGCTGGCGTCCCGCCAGGACGCGGCCGACGAAGAGGCACCGCTGCGTGTGCCAGGCTCTCCGCGCCGGGCTGGCAATGAGTCTGCGCTGCCTGTAGCGTGCGCGTCCGCGCGGAGGAGGGTAGGGCGGATAGGCGAAGTGGCACATGCTGGAGAATGGGTATGGCGAACGAGGTGCGGTGGGGCATTGTGGGGTGTGGTGGGATCGCGGCGAAGTTCGCCGGGTGCCTACCGGCAGTCGAGGGGGCGACCTTGGCCGGCGTGGCGAGCCGGCAGCAGGCCAAAGCCGACGAGTTCGCCGCCAAGCACAGTGCCGAGCGCGCGTATGGCTCCTATGAGGCCCTGCTCGCGGCGGACGACGTCGACGCAGTCTATGTCGCCACGCCGCACCCGATGCACGATGAGCCGGTGCGCGCGGCGCTGCGTGCGGGCAAGGCCGTCTTGTGTGAGAAGCCGTTCAGCATCAACCAGGAGCGCGTAGCGGAGACCGTGGCCCTGGCGCGGGACCTCGGCGTGTTCTGCATGGAAGCCATGTGGACCCGGTTCCTGCCGACCAGCGGACAGGTGCGCGAGTGGCTGGCCGCGGGAGCGATCGGCGAGCCGATCTTGGCCTCCGCTAACTTCGCTTTCCGCGCGGGCTTTGACCCCGCCAGCCGCCTATTCGACCCGGACCTGGGCGGCGGTGGCCTGCTGGACGTCGGTGTTTATACGATCGCGTATGCCAACATGCTGCTGAGCGCTCTGCCCGAGCAGGTCACGGGCCTGGCGACGCTGGGCGAGACGGGGGTCGACGAGGTGGCAGGCTACGTGCTGAGCTACCCCGGCGGCCGCCTGGCGACGCTGTCCTGCGCAGTGCGCGTCAGCTCGCCGCAGAGCGCGCGGATCGACGGCACGGCCGGGCGCATCGAGATCCCCAACTTCTGGAACGGTAGCCGCGCGACGCTGTCGGCGGAGGGCCAGGAGCCGGTGACGGTTGAACTGCCGCACGACCTGAACGGATTCGAGTACGAGGTGCGCGAGGTCCACCGCTGTTTGGCCGCCGGCCTCACGGAGAGCCCCGCCATGCCCCTGGACGAGACCCTGGCCACGGCTGGTGTCATGGACGCGTTGCGCCAGCAGTGGGGCCTGCGCTACCCGATGGAGTAACCAACGATGGACCACGGACAGATCAGTGGGGTGCCGCTACCGGTCGCCCGGCTCATCCTGGGCACGATGATCCTGAGTTCCGACCGACAGGACGATGCCGACCAGCTGCTTGACGATGCGTTGAACCTAGGGCTGACCGCGTTCGACCTGGCGCACGTCTACGGTGGCGGCGGCGCAGAGCGAGCGATGGGCAGTTGGCTGGCGCGCCGCGGCGTGCGGGACCAGGTCGTGCTAATCTCCAAAGGTGCGCACCCTAACGGCGACCGGCAGCGCGTCACCCCGTACGACATCGGCTCCGACCTGCTCGACTCGTTGGCCCGCCTGCGCCTGGATCGCATCGACCTGTACCTGCTGCATCGTGACGATCCACGGGTGCCCGTAGGCGAGATTGTCGAGGCCTTGGCGGAGCATCAACGCGCCGGCCGGATCGGCGCTTACGGTGGTTCGAACTGGACGCACGAGCGGCTCGAGGCGGCCAACCGCTACGCCGCTTCGCACGGCTTGCCGCCGCTGGCCGCGAGCAGCCCAAACTACGGCTTGGCCGAGCAGGTCGAGGACCCGTGGGGCCCGGGCTGCGTGGGCTTGGGTGGGCCGGCACAGGCGGAGGCGCGGGCCTGGTACCAGACCAAGCAGCTGCCGATTCTGGCCTATAGCAGCCTCGGCCGGGGGTTCTTCTCGGGCCGGATCAGCCGCGCGACGTTCGAGCAACAGCGCGACAGCATCGATGGTGCGTGCCTGCGCGCGTACTGTCACGAGGTCAACTTCCGGCGGCTTGACCGGGTCGAAGCGTTCGCCCAGCAGACCGGCCTGACGGTGCCACAGGTCGCCCTGCGCTGGGTCTTGAGCCAACCGCTGAATGTCTTCGCCCTCGTGGGCGCGGCCAGCCGGGCGGAGATGGAGGGGCTGTTACCCGCGCTGGCGCGGCGGCTGACCCCCGCGGAGTCGGCCTGGCTCGACCTGGCAAGCGATGCGCAGCCGTTCTAGCCGGCGGTGCGCGGCTGTAGGTACTCGACGAAGCGGCTTAGCTGCGCGCTGTAGATCCAGGATGCCTGCTGGATGGTGCCCTTGGTGATGCCCCGTTCGAGGTCGAGGTCGTAGGCCAGTGCGGCGGTGCTCTCATTGTCCAACCACGCGCGGACGAACCGACGGTCCTTGTTCCACGCGTTGATGGCCGTCAGGCTCGGCGCGTTGACCGGTTCGAAGGTCGCAAAGAACTGCAGACCCTGGTAGTTGTTGGAGGTGCCCACCCGGTCGCTCATCAGCAGGAAGCACGCCTGGAAGCCGATCACCAGCGAGTAGGCCGGATCACCCTCCGACTCGGCCTTGGAGAAGGGGATGCCCATGGCCGTGAGCAACTCCTCCAGCCCGGCCGGCGAGAGGTTGTTGACCACTTGGTTGGCCACTTCGGCGGTCAAGTTGCCGTGGTCGTTCTCGGCCTGGGCGAAGCGCAGTCCACCCGTCTGCCAGGGGCTGTTGCCGATCGTCGGGCGCGTGGACGTGTTGTCCAGCTTGCTCCAGGTGTAGGTCTGGGCCCCCAAGCCCACGACGACCGCCGCCACGATACCTAGCGTCCACAGCTTGCTTGCGCGCATGGTCAACTCCTCGCCACCCTGCTTCTAATTGTCGGCTTCGGCACCGCAATCGTCAACCCGCGCCCACCGGATCGGGCCCAGAAGGCCGGCCGGCCAGAGCACGTACTCATCGCTCCAGGTGGCGCCGCTCGTCTCGAAGTGGTCTGGACCGTAGGCGTCGGAGCGAGCCGGCACTAGGTGCAAGGGGCCAAAGGTATTGCGGCGGGTGAGGACAACCTCGACTTCGAGCGGTCCCGGTCCAGCCGGCACGACCGCTCGCCGCGGCGACCAGGGCAGGCGGACCAGCTGCTCGTCCCGCCGCAGGCGGCAGAGGGCGCCCTCGACCGCGGGAACATCGACCCACACCGCGCCAGCCGGCAGGTCGGGCAGGCGGTAGGCGATGGTGCCACTGTAGAACGGCAGGCCCTGGTCGACCACGCTGCGCAGTGCAAGTTTCTCCGGCAGGCAAGAGAGTGCCGCCGTCCGTCCTTCCAACCGGACCCCGAACTCGCCCAGCAAGTAGGCCGCTTCCAGGCCGGCGGTCTCGTCGTAGGCCAGACTGACTTCGAGCGTGTTCGTGCCCGTCTGCAGAGTTGTCTCTGGCACGTCGTAGCGCCAGAAAGCAAGGTCGATCCAGTGTTGCGGCGGCAGTTCGTAGCAGACCCGACCAGCATCGGCCGGAGAGGCCGCCAGGGCCTGGCCGTTGAGGGTCACGGCGGTGCAATGGTCTGGTTCAAGCGCCAGTTGGACGCCAGCGGGAGGTAGTGTGTCGACGTCGAACTGAAAGCGGAGCGTGACGACTCCGGCCTGATCCAGCGGCGCACCGCGTCGGTACCACGGCTGGACCATCTCGCCCCCGCGCGGCGCCCAACCCAAGTCCTCTCGTAGCGCCCGGTCGGCGCGCAACACCTCGGTCGCCGGCTGCCAAGGCCCGTCATCTAGCCGCCACGCACAGCGGTCGAGCACCAAGACATTCGGCTCGTCGAGGCGGTACGGCAGCGTACCTTGGACCTCGTGCCAGGTCGTGGGCGGCAGCGGGCGGGGCACTGTCTCGATCTCGTCCACCCCTACGAGCCAGAGCCCTTCGCCTCCGGGCGGCAGTTCGGCCGTCCAGTACAGGGCGTCGGCGTCCGCGCTGGCGAGCTGGGTATGGAGCTTGCCCGTCGTGCTGTCGAGCTGCGTCACCGGCCCTCCAGCGTCGAAGCTGATCTGCACGTGCGTCGGCTGCTCGCGGTTGGTGTTGACCAGGCCTATCACCCAGCCCTCGTCCAGCCGCCGGACCGCGGCAAGCACCTGCTCCGCGGCCGTGGCGGGCGCGATCTTGAGTGGACCGCGCCCGGGTGCGAGAGCAGCCCGGACGGCATCGCGGTCCCAATCCACCACCTGCCAGGCGCGCGCGGACAGCTTGGCGTGGACGGACGGCGCCGCGTCGACGAAGTGCGGCGGCAGTCCGCCCAGCACAACCCGCCCACCGGCCTGGGCGAACGCGTCGAGCAGGTCCAGGGTCGTCGATCGGAGTGTCAACACGCGCGGCACGAAGGCCTGCCGGTAGACGGCCTGGCCGACGCGTAGGTAGGCGCCCTGCGCGTCGGTGCCCGCCTCCGCATGCTCGGCCAGCAGCCCCTCGTCGCCGTAGTCGAAGCCGATCTGGGCGCCGCTGAGCCAGCCGAACAGGTCCGCGTGGTCCTGGTCCAAGCGGGCGATCGCCGGCGTCGCGGCGGTCAACTGGTTGGCCCAGCCGACGTGGATCTGGCACCAGATGCTCTCGATCGGGTTGATGACCAGCGTCTCGCGCAGCGGCCGGCCGGCGCTGAGGGCCACGCCCAGGCGGGCGAAGTAGTCCTCGACGACTGGGTAGTCCCGCCACCAGGCAGACTGGTGGGCCAGGCTGGCGGGGTAGTCGCGCTTGGCCTGGCCGCGCATCGTGTACCAAGAGAGGTGCGGGCAGCGCAAGTTGATGCCGAGTAGCGCCTGCCAGGCGCCCAGCGCGCGGTGCCCCTCGAAGCCCATCTGCCAGCCCGTGCAGCCATCAAGCTCCGAGAGCAGCCAGGGCTGATCCAGCTGGTGGGCGACCGAGGCCAGCTGGGCGACGGCCCAATAGGCCCGGTTGCCCTCGGTCAGAATATCGATGCCAGGGTCACTGAGGTACGGATAGAAGCGCTGCAACGAGCCGAGCATGGCCACCTGGGTAGTTAGGCTATCCTCGTGGAGGGCATGGCCGGTCAGCCGCAGCCCGTGCTCGTCACACCAGGCGCGGATGGGCGCGAGGAAGTTAGCCTCGAACAGGCTCTGGGTCAGTTCGCAGTAGTGCCACTTGACCTGGCTGACCGGCCGCGCATCGACCTGCAGGAAGAGTTCGGGTAGCCGTTCGATCAGGTCGTAGCCGAAGCGCCGCTCGAACTCGGCTGGCAGCGCGTCGGTCCAGGGGGCCATCGCAGGGGCATTGTGGTTGGCCAGGCTGAAGCCGGACATCAGCGCGCCGCGGTGGGGCTCATCGGTGAAGATGCCGGTGATCGCGGCGCCGAGGCGACTGCCGCTGCGCGCGGCATAGCGCTCGTGGGTCAGCTCGATGAACCGGTCGGTGGCCGCGCGGGACATCGTGTCGACGTAAGTCTGGCCGTTGTAGAAGCTGGAGGGCTCCTGGACCTCGACGCTGAAGGTAATGACCGTCCGCTGCTCGTACTCGTCGCGCGGTGTGTCCGGGGTCAGACGCACGAGGTCACGGGCGACTAGGCCGTCAAGGCTGACGGCGAAGGCGGCCAACAGGTCGTCATGCCAGGTGAACAGGTGGCCAGGATCGCGCCGCAGACTCACGAAGCGGAGCCGGTGTGCTGGGTCCAGCGTGACCAGCCCGCCGGCGGTGCCGCTGGGCCAGCGGTCCTCGTCGTAGAGCCAGGCTTCGAGGCCTAGGAGCTGCGCCTCGTCCGCGCAAGCGTTGATCAACTCGAACCACTCGTCGCCCAGATACTCAGTCTCTAGGCCGGTGCGCGAGTGCATGAACACACCGCCGTAGCCCATCGCCGCGAGCACATGCACCTGCCGCAGCAGTTCGCGTCGCTCGAGCCGGCCGTTCCATGCCCAGAACGGCTTGGCCCGCCAGGCAGGGCCCGGCTGGCGGAACTCCTGCAGCCAGACGGGGGCTTGATCCATGGTAGGGCTCCTTAGCTGAGGCTCAGGCGGCCGGGTTGCGCTCCGGGCCGCGGCAGGACTCTACCATGGTGCGGCCAAGGTTGCCGTTGGAGACCGATCATGCTTGCGACGCCGACACGGTTCGTGACGTATCTCTGCCTCGCGGCGCTGGGCACCGGGTGTGGTGTGCCCGCGGCCCGCGGCGCCGATAGTCCGTACGCTGGCTGGACCAATGGGCCTAGTGCTAGCCCGGACTACTTCCCGATCGCGGTCTGGTTGCAGAGCCCCCACAATGCCGAGCGTTTCGCGGCCGTTGGGGTGAACCTGTTTATTGGCCTGTGGCAGGGCCCGACCGCGGACCAGTTGGCCGCGCTCAAGGCGGCGAACATGCAGGTCATCTGCCACCAGAACGACCTGGCTCTGACCGACCCGAACAACGACATCATTGTCGCTTGGATGCACGGTGATGAGCCCGACAATGCGCAACCGGATGGTCAGGGCGGCTACGGGCCACCCATCTTACCCGAAACCATCATCGCTGATTACAAGACGATCGCCGAGCGTGACCCCAGCCGGCCGGTGCTGCTGAACCTCGGCCAAGGGGTGGCCTGGGATGGCTGGTACGGGCGCGGCGTGCGCACCAACCACCCTGAAGACTATCCCGAGTACGTGCAGGGCGCCGACATCGTCTCGTATGACATCTATCCCGTCGTCCACGACCACCCAGATGTCGCCGGCAAGCTGGAGTATGTGCCGAACGGGGTCAAGCGGCTGAAGGGCTGGGCTCGCGAAGACCAGCCGATCTGGTGCTGCATCGAGACAGGCCACATCGGCAATGCGGAAGTCAAGCCTACAGCTGAGCAGATCCGCTCGGAGGTCTGGATGGCGATCATCGCTGGCGCACGCGGCCTGGTCTACTTCAGCCACCAGTTCGCACCGACCTTCAGCGAGGCAGCCATGCTGGAGGATCCGGACATTGTCGCCGGCATCACCGAACTCAACGCGCAGGTCATGAGCCTGGCGCCGGTGATCAATGGCGACGACCTGGAGCCTTACGTCAACCAGGAAACCGAGGATCCTGAGCGCGTCGTGCAGTGGCTGGCGAAGCAGGGGCCGGACGCGCCCCATCTGTTCGTCTCGAACAACTCGGCCGAGGACCGCGCCGTTAGCTTCCGCTTGCTCGAAGGCGATTGGCAGCAGGCGGTTGTCCTGGGTGAGGATCGCGTGGTGCCGATCGTGGACGGCGTGTTGAGCGACGATTTCGCCGGCTACGGCGTGCACCTGTACCGCTTCGAGTAGCGGCAAAACCGGAAGGAGGTGGCCCATGGCCCGCCCGTTGAGTAACGTTGCCCCCGACTGGTGGGATTACACCACCCTGGAGCCCGAATTGCTGGCTGACGCCGCGCGGCTGAGCGCGGAGGACATTCTGCAGCTGGCCCGGCCGGGCTTCGAGGTGTTCTTCTACGATACGCTGGAGGAGTTGTACCTTGCCGAGGCCCTCGAGTACATTGATGCCTGGCGCCAGTCGACGCCTGACAACCCCGTCGGCATCTGCGGGCCGATCGGGCCGACCGAGCAGCTGCCGTTGGTCGCCCGCCTGGTCAATGACCTTGAATTGGACATCCGGGACGGCCACTTCTGGGGCATGGACGAGTGGTACCTGGATGGTGAAGTGGTCAGCGGTGATCACCCACTCTCTTTCGAGCGCGCGGACCGCGAACTGCTCTTCGACCGCATCCGGTCCAATCTAGTCCCGCCGGATAGCCACCTGCACTTCCCCACAGCCGACGTCGATGCGTTCGAGGCCACCTGGAGCGATGTGCGCTGTGCGGTGATGCAGGGCGGGCAGGGCGAGGTCAAGCACTGGGCCTTCAACGACCCGCCGCGCCGCGAAGGCAAATGGCAGGATGCGCCGCCGAGCCCGGAGGAAGTGCGCACCTGGGGCACGCGGCTGGTCGAGTTACACCCGCTGACGCTGGTCCAAAACGCGCGCACCTCCGCAGGTGGCAACCTGCCGATTGTCCCGCGCATGGCGCTAACGGTCGGCCCGAAGCAGACCTGGCAGGCGGAGCGGGTCAGCATCTGGCATCCGGGCCATCACGACAACCCGTTCGGGCTGCGGCTGACCGCGCTGATGATCGGCAAGGGCATCGCCGATGCGGCGGTGCCGATGTCGCTGTTGGCGGACCACCCGAACGTACGGTTCAGCTACTATCGCGGCGGCCTAGGCAGCACGATCGCGGAGATGCACTAACCCAGCGGCGCCTCCGCGCCGTGAGGACCCAACGCAGAACGGCTCCGGTCGCGTGACCGGAGCCGTCGCAAAGTTGTCAGCCGAATCTAGGCCTCGGCGGGCTGGTCGGTGAGGTCGGCAGCGCGGTGCAGCCGCGCGGCGCGTCGGCTGGCCTGATTGCCGTGGATGATGCCGCGCTTGGCGGCCTTGGCCAGCTTGCTCTCGGTCGCGGCGGCCAGCTTCCGGGCCTCGGCGGTATCACCCGCGGCGATCGCCTCGCGCACCTGCTTCACCAGGGTCTTAATCTCAGTCTTGGCGGCGACATTGCGGGCGTGGCGCTTGATCGCCTGCCGGGCGCGCTTCTTGGCCGACTGCTTCTTGGGCACTGGAAACTCCTCATCTGCACTCAGGAACCGGCTCAGAATAGCACGGGACCGCCGATGTGGCAAACCCCGGGCGCCGTGATGATGGCCTTGACACGGTTAGAAGTCGAAGTCGTCGATGTTCGAGGCGTTGAAGACGAACGGCTTGCCCAGCAGTACCTCGTCGCCAGCGACTTCCAGCGTACCGAGCCGGCCGGCCGCCAGGCTTGTTGCGCCGGGCTGCAGGTCGCCGGTGACCAGCGCCTTCGAGGCCAGGACGGTCAGGTAGCCGAGGTCGACCGTGTTCCAGAGGACGATGCAGTCGACGACGCCGTCCTTGATGAAGGTGCGGCAGAGATTCGGCAGCGACAGGCCGATGACTTTGACGTCGGCGCGCCCCGACTGCTGCACCGCCTCGGCCGCACCGGGCACCGCGGGCGCGGCGATGGCCATGATTAGTTTGACGTTCGGATGCGCGGCGAGGATGTCCTGGGCCTTGCGGAAGGCCAGGTCGCGTTTGTCATCGCTCGGCTCGATCGTCTTGAGCGTGATGTTCGGATAGCGCTCGGCGAGGCGGGCGCGGATGACCTTGATCCAGTCGTTCTGGTTCGAGGCGGTCAGCGAGGCGCTGATGATCGCGAACTCGCCCCGCTCGCCCATGACCCGCGCCGCCTCGTCCATCAGCGTCTGGCCAATGCCCTCGGCCGTGGCCTGGTTGATGAAGTAGTCGCGCGCGTCCTTCTCCGAGTCGGCGTCCCAAGTAACGACCTTGATGCCGCGCTGCCGCGCCTTGCGGAGGACGGTCGAGATAGCCGCCTGGTTCTCCACGCTGACGGCGATCGCGTCGACTCCGCGCGTGATCCAGGCCTCGACAACCTCGTTCTGCTTCGAGGCGTCCGGCTGCGTCGGCCCGTCCCACAGCAGCTCGACGTTGGCTTCCTGGGCCGCCTCCTCAGCGCCCAGGCGGCACGAGACGAAGTACGCGTCGCCCTTGTTCTTGGGCATCAGCGCGATGGTCGGGCGCGCGGCCGGCGTTGGCTCCGGCGCGGTCGGCGCGGCGACCGGCGCCGGCGCGGCGACAACCGGGCCGGCCGCGACAGGCGCCAAGCGGCTGACCAGCATCCAGTTGCCAGCGGCAACGATCAGGGCGCTGACAACCATGGCCAGGCTCAATGTGAACACGTGCGAGGTCTTCATCTCGAACTCCTCCGCGCTCAGGGGCGCGGGCACCGGGGCGCTGGGCTGAGCCCAACGATAGGCAAGGATGGCGGAAATCAGCAATGCGCCGGTCAGCACCTGGGCCAACTCGGCGGGCAGCGCGGCCAGGCGCAGCCCGTTCTCCAGGACGACAATCGCCGCGAGGCCGAGCAGCGTGCCCAGGATCGTGCCGCGGCCGCCGGTGATGGCGGTGCCGCCGAGGACGACCGCGGTGATGGCGATCAGTTCGTAGCCGGTGCCGGCGTCGGCCTTAGCCTGGCCCAAGCGCGCGACGTAGACCAGCGCGGCGGCAGCGGACATCAGGCCCGATAGCACGTAGACCAGCGTCAGCCGCCGAGCCACCGGCAGGCCGGTGAAGTGGGCACCCTCGATGCTGCTGCCGATGGCGTACAGCCCGCGCCCCTGCGGCGTGCGGTGCAGCAGCAGCCAGTAGCCGGCCGCGGCGAGTAGCAAGACGGGCAGCTGGTAGGGCAGGCCGAGCAGGTAGCTCTGGCCCAGCGCCAAGTAGCCGGGCGGGAACTTGCTGTAGCTGACCATGCCGCCGGTCAAGCCCTCGGCCAGCCCGCGGAACAGCGAGAATGTGCCGAGGGTGACAATCAACGCGGGGATGCGGCCGCGGGCGATCAGCAGTGCGTTCAAGCCGCCGGCAAGCGCCCCCAGCCCGAGCACTGCCAGCGCCGCGGCACCGGGCGCCAAGCCCTGCACCTCGACCAGCCAGCCCATGGTCACCGCACTCAGGCCCATCAGCGAGCCGACCGACAGGTCGATGCCGCCGGTGACGATGATTGGGGTCATGGCCAGCGCGAGGAGGCCGACCTCGACCCCCAGGCGGACCAGCTCGGCGGCGTTCTCGGCGGTGGCGAAGTTGCGGCCGAGGACCGCGAAAGCTGCCAGCTCGATGATCAGCAGGAGCGCGAGCGCCCACTCGCGGTTGGGGAACCAGCGCTCGGCCCACGACTGGCGGACGGCGATCTGGCGCGGCGGAGTCTGGTTAGCCATCGACCCGCCCTCCCCGGCGCCACTGGCCGTCGGCGGTCACGGCGAGCAAGATGATGAGGCCCTGGATCGCCTTGGCCCAGGCGGCGTTGATGCCCTGGAAGGTCAGCACCGTGCCGATGACGCCGAGCAGCGCAACGCCGATCAGCGTCCCCCAGAGCGAGCCACGGCCGCCGTTGATGGACGTGCCGCCGACGACGACACAGGCGATGACCTGCAACTCCAGGCCGAGACCGCCGCTGCTGGGCACGTCACGGAAGCGGAAGGCGTCGAGGCAGGCGGCCAGGCCGGTCAGCGCGCCGAGGGCGACGAAGCTCCAGAAGTAGACCTGCGGCGGCCGCAAGCCGACCAGCCGCGCGGCCTCTTCGTCGGCGCCCACCGCGTACAGCGCGCGCCCGCCGGCGACCCAGCCGAAGACGTAGACAGCGACCGCGAAGACGACCAGGGCGGCGATGATGATCAGGATCTGGCCGGTTTCCTGGCCCAGGCCGAGCCATTGGTAGCCGGGCGGCAGGTCGAGCACCCACCGCCCTTGCGTCGCCCATTGCAGCGCACCGCGCAGGCCGACCATCGTCGCCAGTGTGGCGATGATCGCGGGGATCTGGGCCCGGACGACCAGCCAACCGTTGAGGGCGCCCAGCAACGCGCCGACGACCGGCACCAAGAAGAGGAGCAGAACTGGTGGCAGCCCAGACTTGACGGCCAGCCCGCCGAGATAGGCGCAGACGGCCAGGACGGAGCCGACGGACAGGTCAATGTTGCCGGTCAAGATGACAGCCATCATGCCGATCGCACAGATGAGGATCTTGGCGTTGTCGACGCCCAGGTTGACCAGCGTAGCTGGCGCGAAGAAGCGCGGCGCCGTGATGCTGACGACCACCAGCAGCACCACCAGTGCCGCGCCGACGGCCAGTTCGCGCCGGAAGCGAGACATCAGGCGACCTCCTGCGCTTGGCCCAGCGCCAGGCTGAGCACCCGCTCCGGCGTGGCCGCCGCCCGCTCCAGCACCGCGACGAGGCGCCCCTCGCGCATCACGCCGACGCGATCCGCTAGGCCGAGCACCTCGTTGAGTTCGGAGGAGATCAACAGGACACCCGCACCCTCGTCGGCAAGCTGGGCCAAGATTCGATGGATTTCGGCCTTGGCGCCGACGTCGACGCCTTGGGTTGGCTCGTCGACGATGAAGACCGCAGGCTTGGCGGCCAACCAGCGGGCGAGGGCCACCTTCTGCTGGTTGCCGCCGGACAGGTGGCCGGTGGGGGTGAAGATCGATGGCGTGCGCACGTCGAGCTGGGTCAGTAGGTCGGCACTAACGCGCGTCTCGGCTACCGCGTCCATCAGGCCGTTGTGCGTCAGTCGCGGCAGCACCGCCAAGGTGGCGTTGGCGCGATTGCTCAAGTCGCCGATGATGCCGTGGCGCCGGCGGTCCTCGGGCACGTAGGCGATGCCTGCGTCAACCGCCTGCCGCGCGTGGCGCAGCGAGAGGGCCTGGCCGCGCAGTTGTACCTCGCCGTTGCTGATCGGCTCTAGCCCGAACAAGGCGCGCGCCAGTTCGGTGCGCCCCGAACCGACCAGCCCTGCCAGGCCGAGAATCTCGCCCGGCCGCAGGTCGAACGACACCTCGCGCAGGCCACTCGCCGCGCTCGACAAGCCGCGCACGCGCAGCAGCGGCTCCGCCGTGCCGTCGAAGGCTACCGCGCGTGCGGGGTAGAGGTCACCCAGGGCGCGGCCGACCATCGCGGCGATGAGCCGCTCGGTGTCGACCTCGTTGATCGCCCAGGTGCCCACCGTCGCGCCATCGCGCAGGACCGTGACGCGGTCAGCGAGGGCGAAGACCTCCTCCAGGCGGTGGGTGATGTAGACGATGCCCAGGCCCTGGGCACGAAGCTCGCGCAGGACATCGAAGAGCTGATGGGCTTGTTCGGCAGGTAGACAGGCGGTCGGCTCGTCGAGGATCAGAAGCTTGGCGTCGGTACCCAGCGCGCGGGCGATCTCGACCCACTGCTGCTCGGGCATGCTGAGGCTGCTGACCAGGCGGCGTGGGTCGATGGAGGCGCCGACACGAGCCAGCAGTTCCGCCGCACGGGCGTGCCGGGCACGCCAGTTGACGCGGCGGGTCAAGCGCGGATCCTCGGCGCCTAGGTTGAGGTTCTCGGCGACAGTCAAGGTGGAGAAGAGTGCTGGCTGCTGATAGATGGCGGCGATTCCCAGGCTCTTGGAGCTGCGCGGGTCATGGCCGGCCAGAGGCTCGCCAGCGAACTCCAGGCTACCAGCATCGGCGGCAACGGCCCCGGTGAAGACCTTGATCAGCGTAGACTTGCCGGCCCCGTTCTCACCGACCAGCGCGTGGATCTCCCCGGGCTGAACGTCAAACGTGACGCCGGCGAGGGCGCGGACGCCCGGGTATACCTTCTCGATCTCGGTCGCTCGCAACAAGGCCATACCGCGGCACCCACGCTCCGGGAAGCGTCTTTCCCCACACGGGGCGCGGCTCCTCCCTACACAGCGCGGCCGCCGCTAGAGGACTTCGGCACGGCTCTGGTCCGAGAGCATGAACCGGTTGACCCTCGGTCGGCCTGTCGCCCCGACAAGCTCGACTTCGTCGCCCAGCAGCGAGCCCTCAATGCGCGGCTGCACATCCAGGATCTGGCAGCCGCGGAGGACGATGCTGTAGTCGATCTCGCTGCTGCGGATGTGGCAGTCTGGGCCCAGCGCGGTGAACGGGCCGATGTAGCTATCCTCAACGCGGGTCCCCGCACCGATGATGCACGGTCCGCGCAGCACGCTGGACGTCACCGTCGCACCGGCCTCGACCACCACGTTGCCCGAGACCGTCGTCGCCGCGTCGACCGCGCCCTCGATGCGCCCAGGCATGTGCTCCAGCACGAGCCGGTTTGCTTCGAGCAGGTCGATCGGCTTGCCAGTGTCCTTCCACCAGCCGGTGATCTCGGAGTAGGTGACGACGCGGTCGTGGTCGATCAGCCACTGGTGCGCGTCGCTGATCTCCAGTTCACCGCGGGCCGAGGGCTGGATGGCGTGGGCGGCCTCGAAGATGCTGGAGTCGTAGAGGTAGATGCCGGCCACGGCAAACTTGCTCTTGGGATTGGCAGGCTTCTCTTCGACGCCGATGATGCGGCCGTCGCGCAGCTCGGGCACGCCGAACCGCTCCGGGTCACGCACGGCGGCGAGGGTCAGGTGGCAGTTGGAGCCGAGCTGCTCGAACTCCTCGACGAACCGGCCGACGCCGCCGACGATCATGTTGTCGCCAAGGTAGAAGATGAACGGCTCATCGCCGATGAACGGCTGAGCGATCTTGATCACGTGCGCCAGACCCAGCGGCGCCTCCTGCGGGATGTGCGTCAGGTGCACGCCCCAGGCGGAGCCGTCGCCCAACCGCCGCGGCACTTCGTCGCTGTCAGCCGAGTAGACGACGCCGATCTGCGTGATGCCGGCGTCGCGCACGGCTTCGATGGCGTAGTGCAGCATTGGCTTATTGGCCACGGGGATCAGGTGCTTGTTCTTGGTGTGAGTGATCGGCCGCAGCCGGGTGCCCCGGCCGCCGCTGGTGATAAGCGCTTTCACGGAGGGACCGCCTTACTCGCGTCGGAAGTCGGGCGTCAGCAGGCCACGTAGAGGTTCACCGGAGAAGTATTGGACGACGTTGCGCGCGCCATGGACCTTGAGCTCATGCTGCGACTGGACGCTTAGGTAGCCAACGTGGGGCGTGACCAGAACGTCGTCGCGGTGGAGGAGGGGGTGGTCCGCAGGTGGAGGTTCGACCGCCAGCGCATCGAGGGCCGCACCAGCCAGCCGGCCGTGGTCCAGCGCGTCGATCAGCGCGGCCTCGTCGACCAGGCTGCCGCGTGCCGTGTTGACCAGGTATGCGGTCGGCTTCATCTTGGCGAGCGCCGCCGCGTCAATCAGCGGGCGGCCGTCGGGAAGGGCGGGGCAGAGCAGACAGACGATGTCGCTCTCGGCCAACAAGAGGTCTAGCTCGACCTGCTCCACGCCGGTCGGCACGCCGAGGACGTACGGGTCGTAGCCGATGATGTCCATGCCCAGGCCGTGCGCGACGGCGGCCAGCCCCTGGCCCATGTTGCCCAGGCCAATGAGGCCAAGGATGAGGTCGGACGGCGCGCTCAGGTTCGGGCGGCCGCGGTAGCTACCCCACTGGCCAGCGTCGATCGTGGGCTTGGCGAACAGCAAGCCGCGGTTGAGAGCCAGCAGCAGCGCCAGCGTGTGAGCCACGGCCTCGTCGGTGCAGTAGCCAGGGCAGTCGGCGACGGCGACCCGGTGGTCGAGCGCGGCGGTGATATCCACGCCCCAGGGGCCGATACCGAGCCGTGAGATGAACTCTAAGTCCGGCAAGGCCTCGAACACCTCGCGCGGGAAGGTCACGTGGCGGACCATCAGCGCCCGCGCCCCCTGACCGGCAGCGATCAGCTCTTCTGGCGAACTGCAGTCGATCGCCGCGAACTCCCAGCCCAGGCGCTCGAGCAGACGGCGCGCAGGGCCCTCGGTCCCCAGATCCCAGTCGGTGGCCACAACCTTCACGTTCCGCGCTCCTCACCCCGCTCGCCACAGCCCAGGTTCGCAGCGTGGCCGGCGGCTCCTTCTCGGACTAGGGTAACCGACCCCGGCCCTCCGCGACGAACCGCCCCGCCAACCAACTGTGCCGCTCGTCGGCGAACACCAGGGCAATGCGCCCGACCAGCGTGTCCAGGCCGCCGTTCTCGACCGGCCCGTGCACCTCGTCGATCGCTAACCAGCAGGCCCAATCGTAGCGACTGCCAGTGACCAAAGCGGGCGTCGCACCGGCAGTGGCAGGCGCTTGGTGGTTGTAATAGGCAGCCGTCGTGGGCGCCAAAGGGTCACCCAGGGCACGGGTCCAGACGCCAACGGCCAGGTGCTCCGGGATCTCGATGTTCACGCTCTGGTCGTCGAGCGGTGCTGGCTGATCAGCAACGGACGTAGCGTTGGAGAAGCTAAGCCAGGTCGTCGGCTGCTGGTTCTCCTCGTCGGCACGGCAGGTTACCGCGCGGATGACCAGCGGCTGCCCGGCGATGCGGGCGGTGACTGGCTGGGCCGGCACGGAGTCTTCGCTGACCTGCTCAGACCAGACGAACGGCGCCACCGCCTCGGCCGGCGTAAACGCCGGCGAGGGTGCAATCGCCAGCGCGGACCGGAAGTAGTTGACCGGCTCCTCGGTCGGTGTCTGGGTGGCCGCGTCAGCCAGCTGGGCGCCAGCCTCGGCCAACGGCGACGGGACCGGCGGCCGATTGCCACAGCCCGCCAGCAGGGCGCAGAGGAGCACAGCGCCAACTCCTGCTCGCCCTCTGCCCATGCCTATCTCCGCTCCAAGATGACGAAGGTGTCGTGATCGGCCGCGACCAGTTCACGGTACCAGTGTAACGCCTCGGGCACTTGCGTCTCGGCCAACAGCGGCTGGTTCAGCGCGACGGTGCGTCGGTACTCGATGGCCTGACCGGTCTGCTGGTAGGTCACCTGCCACTCGCCCCAGGCGGCGCGGCGGCCCGCCGCGGCCGGTAGTTCGCGCACCGTTAAGGCTTCGGGTAGCTGCAGCGTCAGGTGGTCTTCGGTCGTCTGCGGTGCGATCTCTAGCCGCACGGGCCCGCCCAGGTCACCAAGTAACGCCGCCGGCAGGCTTGCCCGTTCCAGCACCGCGCCGCGTAGCGCTAACCACCGCTGGCCGCGGGCGTAGGGCTGCGGGGGGAGCTGGTAGCGCAGCGCAAACGGCTGGTCCATCGCGGCCGGCGGCGTGGACTCGACGGACTCGGGCGCCACGTTCAGGCCGAGCTGCTGGGTCAACGCCGCGCCGACCCGCCCCAGGCCGCCGGCCGCGATCGCCCGCCGCAGCGCCTGCTCGTAGCCGCCAGTCGCCGTGACCTCGACGCTCCCGCTGAGCTGGCCGTCGGCGCTGAGGGTGAACTCGCCGCTGCGGCGCCGGTGGTTGGCCGCCGCGGGTGGGATGGGCAGTACGCCCCACTGTACTGTGTCGTCGGTGATGACGAGCGCCTGCGCACCGTGGATATCGGGCGGCGGATAGCTGGCGGGGCCGAAGCGCCAGGTCGGGTCGAACCAGCGCCACCCGCGTTCGGCGGCGACGGCGACCACGACGTGGTTGAACTGCACCATCGCGGGTACGGTCTCGACCAGCGGGCCGGCCGGCAGCGTACGCACGAGCGCGGGCCAGGCGTCCACGCCGGCGGCGCGGAGCATGGTGATCAGCAGTGTGGCGCTGTCCTTGCAGTCACCCAGACGCAGGTCGAAGGTCTCCGTCGCGGGACGCGGCACAGTGCTCGGCGCACCGGCCTCCAGCGCGCCGGCCTTGTAGTCGATCTGGGTCACGACGTAGTTGTAGAGGGCCTGCGCGGGGTCGGCCTGGCCCTCGGTCTCCCGCTGCACCGCACGCTCCAGCGCGCCGTGCCAGCGGTACTGCAGGTCGGCCGCTTGGCGGTAGCGTGCGCCGACGGCTTGCCAGTCGGGCACGCTGGAGACCAGCAGCGTGGTAGGGTCGGCCGCGGGCAGGTTGTGGGCTGACCAAGTGTGCTCGGTCGCGCCCTCGACGGTGCGCACGCGGACGGGTTCGGCGAACTGCACGGGGTCGCTGGCCAGCGGGGTGGCGGCGGGCAGGGTGGCGGTGTAGGTGGCACGGAGGACGGGCTCGGGCTGACCCAGCGGCCAAAGGTCGGAGAGACCTTCGGGCTGGCTCGGCCGGACGTCGTTGAGGTGGACTTCAAAATCCAGCGCCGCGCCGGGCTCCAGGGTCGGGTAGGCCAGCCAGTAGTGGTCGACCTCGTCGAACGGGCCCACCTGCGCGTGTTGCAGGGTAACGGGGCGCAGGTCGGTCAGACCGACGCCCGGGCGCCAGATGCGTGCCTCGCGCACCTCGACGGACTGGTCCGGCCCGAAGTAACCCAGCTCGACGCGGCCCTCGCCGCGGCCGGCATGCACGATGGCCAGGGTGCCCACCAGGCGCCGCGTCACAGTCCCGTCGGCCTCCCAGCGAACATGCCGCTCGCGGCGCAGCCAGACAGCGGGGCTACGGGTCGCGTCCGGTTGGGGCGCGAGCGCTAGGTGCACGGCCAGGTCGGCCGGTGGCGCGGGCGGCGGAGGTGGGCCTGGAGGCTGGGCGTGGGCGCTCGCAATGAGCCAGGTACCGAGGAGCCAGAGGAGGAACGGACGCACGGCTAGCCCACCAAGGCCGCCGTCGTCAACAAGTCACATCGCGTTGCAGAAACCGCCATAGCCCCGCCGCCGCAAAGCAGAAGATCGTTACACAGTGTACCCGAACCATAGGCCAGATGGCGGCTGCCGGGAACTGCAGGGCGCCAGTTGCTGGGTCGAAGCTGTTCGGGTACGCCTTGGTGTGGTCTAACAGGTAGGTGGTGAACACATACGGCTTCAGTGGCTCCACCCATTCGTACGGTAGCCCGGTGATGATCTGCAGGGTGATCAGGATCCCGACGGCAAACATGCCGGGCAGCAGCGCGTTATCCAGCCAACTGCCCAGGGCCACGGCGATCGTGCCCGCCGTCATCACCGACAGTGTTAACAGCGAATAAGACAGCGCCACGTAAGCCAGGCCTTCGCGTGGGGTGAGCACGATGAGCTTGCCGTTGTGCAGATCACCGGCGGAGTAGAGCTTGCCCCAGCCGAAGAATAGGCCGCCCAGCAGCAGGCTCAGTCCCATCAATGCGGCGGAGACGGACAGCGCATAGATCCATGCCGTGGCGTACTTAGCTAACCAGATTTGCGCGCGCCGCCGCGGGCGGACCAGGATGGTGCGCAGAACGCCCGTCGCGCCGTCGCCACCGACGATCTCGCCCACGACCACCGGCACCAGGTAGAGCAGCAGTATGGCGACCGTCAAGCTCGCGCCCTGGCTGACCATCAGTGCGTTGCGCGTGTCGCCGACGATCTCGAGGCCGGCGCCGCCGCCACGGCTGGAGAAGCGCCCGAATTCGCGCATGCCCCAGGTCACCATCGTCACCAACAGCGCAAGCGCGCCGTACAAGTAGTACGGAGCCAGGCGCCGGTAGAAGCGGTGCAGCTCCCAGCGGATGAGGGTGATCACAGCTGCGCCTCCCGCCCGGTGACGTCGAGATAGAAGTCCTCGAGCGACTGACGCTCGATGACTAGCTCGCCGACCGCCACCCCGGCGCTGACGAGTCGGCGGTTGATCTCCGCGGCCTGCTCCGGCGGCGCGGCGAGGCGTAGGTAGCCGTCCTCACGCGCGACGATCTGTACGCCGTCGACCTCCGCGACCAGCGCAGCCGCGTCGACGCCGTCCGGCTCATCGACCGCGATGCGCAGGCGACCGGCGGAGCTCAGCAGCTCGGCGACGGGCCCCTCGGCGACCGCCTGGCCGCGGCGCAAGATGGCCACCCGGTCGCACAACTGCTGCACTTCCGCCAAGAGATGGCTGGAGATGAACACAGTCATGCCATCCTCCGCTGCCAGGTGGCGGATCAGCTCGCGAACCTCGTGCATGCCCTGCGGGTCGAGCCCGTTGGTCGGCTCGTCGAGGATGAGCAGCCGCGGTTGGCAGAGCAACGCCTGGGCCAGCCCGAGCCGCGCCTTCATGCCCTGTGAATAGGTACGCACGCGGTCGCGATCCCGGCCGGTCAGGCGGACGCGGGCCAGCGCCTGGTCGACAAGCGCAGCCGGCACACGGCCCAGCGTCAGGGCACCGAGGTACTCCAGGTTGCGGCGACCGCTCAGGTTGCTGACAAACGCAGGGGACTCGACCTGCGCGCCAGTCTCGCGCAGGCCAGCGATCAGGTCGCGGCGGATGTCGTGGCCCAGGAGGCTGGCGCTACCGGCGGTCGGGCGCAGGAGGCCGACGAGCATGCGGATGGTCGTCGTCTTGCCCGAACCGTTGGGCCCGAGGAAGCCGTACACGGTGCCGCGCGGCACGGCCAGGTTCAGGGCGTCGACCGCGACACGTTGGCCGAACCGCTTGGTCAGACCCGTCGCCTCGATGGCGAGACCGCTACTCACCGCGCAGCTCCGGTGCGACGTCCAGCGCGGCCTCGTCCAACTGCCAGTGGGGTGAGAGAAAGCCGCCGAGCAGGTAGCGGTTGGTGCCGTCCCAGTCGCGCCGCGGGCCGTAGACCAGGAGATCGGGCAGCAGGTCGAACTGGTGGTTCAACGGCAGGCCCGCGCCGTAGTCGGCCCCGCTGCGCCACCAGACCAGCGCATCGGGTGCCAGGGGATGCGGCATGAGCAGCGACAGGCCGAGTTCGTCCGGGGTCCCCACGCCGCGGGCGAGGCGTCGTGTGCCAACCTGGTACTCGTCCGGCGTGACCGCGATACCCGCGGGCAACAGCGTCTCCGCCGCCGGCCAAGCGGCCAGGCGCACGTCGGCCGGGTCGCCGCAGACGACCAGGTTGCCGGCGGCCGCCTCGGCCGCGCTGAGGTCGGTGTCGAGCCGTGGCGTCAGGGTGCCTTCGGCGAAGGCTGCCCAGATCGACGCTAGCAGGTCCGCGGCGACGGTGTTGGCCGGCGTGGTAGTGGGGTTGCCGCTGGCAATGACGATGGTCACCGGGCGATTGAAGACTTCGCGGGCGGGGCCGACATTCGGGCGCGAAGGGTCGGGCGTCCACGTGGCGAGTGTCGGCGGCCCGTCGTCTGGCCAGGTGATGAGCGCCGGTCCGGCGGGTAACGCGCCGAGGTCCACGCCGTCAACAACCACTTGCAATCCAGCGCCGCGCAGCGCCGCGGGCGGGTCGACGACGAGTTCCGCCAGGTTGGCCGTAGTTACTTGCAGCTGGTCGTTGGCGATGCTCGCCTGAACCTCGCCCGCCGGCCCCCAGCGCGCCAGTCCGCGCACATCGAGCCAGTAAGCCTGGCCCTGGCGCGGGGTGAAGGTGCGGAAGTCGATGGTGGCAGGTGCCGTTTCGCGCACCTTGTCGGCGACGAAGTCGAAGACGCGAGCAAACGGCTCGTCCTCCCAGTAGATGTAGTGGCCCTGGCCCTCGTACTCCTCAAAGTCGACGGGCAAGCTCAGCTCGCGCAGGCGGGCGACCATGATCTGGGAGTGCTGGCTCGGGACCAGGTGGTCCAGTTCGCCGTGTTGGACTAACAGTGGCAGGTGCAGGGCGTTGGCGGCTAGGTCGAGCGGGTTGTTCTGCGCGATGCACCAAGTCTTGTAGGCCACTTCGTCGCGCGCGCGCCGCTCCCAGAGGAAAAAGTCGCTCTGGCCGGCCATCGCTGACAACGAGGCAAACATCGACGGATGCCGCAGCCCGATGGCCCACGCGCCGTAGCCACCCATGGACGTGCCGCTGAGGTGGATGCGGTCGGGGTCGATGCTGTAGAAGCGCTGCATCTCCTCGATCACGCGCAGGACGTCAATCTCGCCGATGCCCAAGAAGTCCGTGTTCGAGCGACCATGGGGCAGGACGAGGATGAGGTCGCGGGCCGCGGCCAGTCGCCACTGGCTGGGTCCGAGCAACCAGGGGTTGAAGATGGACGTGTCGGTGACGTAGCCGTGGAGAAAGACGACCATCGGATACTGGCGGCCTGGGTCGTAGTCGTCGGGAAGGCGGACGTAGTAGGGCTGAGGGCTACCGTCGGTGCGGCAGAGATAGGCACGCTCTAGGCAGCCATCGGGCTCTAGTGCACCCGTCTGGCCGGGGTAGGGTAGGTCACCCGCCTGGCAGCGATCGAGGGCAGCCGCCGCGGCGTCGAGCCAAGCGCCGCGAGCACGTACCGTGGTCCAATAGCGGCCCGCAGAGCGACGGTATCGTTCGAGGTCGAGGGCAGCTAGCGGCAAGTTGGTATCGCGCACATCGGGGTCGAGCATCGGATCGGTGAGGAGCGCGGTGAGGCGGGCATGCGCGGCGGCGTAGGCGTCATCCGGCCCGTCGAGCGGGGCGGCGAACTGCCCCCTGGCGACGACACAAACCAACAGGCCGACCCCCAGCCAGACCAACCCGCGCTGCTTCATAGCGTTAGGTTGGCGGCTAGCGACCGGCCTGTCAAGCGGTCGAGGGTGGCGTGGGGCCCGAAGCCTGCTCACACCACCGCGCCCGTGGCAATCCGTTCAGCGCGTGCCGGCTACTTCGGGGCTTGCACGTCGCCATAGATGTCGTTGTAGGTTTGCACCTTCCAGAGTCCGTCGTTGCCCTTGACCAGTACCACCGGGCGCGCCTTGTCGCTACCGCTGCTTTGGAGCATGACGCGCCAGGCGCCTTCGCGGAAGGTGTCCGCTTGGCTGGTGACAATGCTCAGGGCGAACTCGTTCGGGTCCATCTTGTAGGCGTTGTCCGGCGTTGCACCCTTCGCGTAGCTGCGGAAGATGTGAGCCTTCGTCCGCAGGCGGTCGACGAAGTAGGTGTTCTTCTCCCACTTCTCGTCGACCATGGCCAGGTTGAGCATCTTGCGCCCGGCATCGCGGGTGCCCTCGGCGGAGTAGAGGTAGATCGCCTCGAACCAAAGCTTGACGGCACCATCGGGCTTGGTGGCCTCCGTGCGTTGGCGCTCGCGGAACTCATCGACATCACGCGGCAGCTTGGCGCTGGCCGCGGAGACGCCGACCAGCAGCGCCGCGCACACCAGGAAACCCATCCTGCGCATGTTCCTCATCGTTCCTCTCCACACTGATCCTATCGTACGACTGCACTACCCTTACCCAACATGACGCCGCGCGCAGCCTGATTGTTACCCTCCTCGGCTAGAATGACGCAACAAATCCGTAAGCGTTGGCCTAATTCGCGCCCGTTCGCGCCGTACGGACAGACACACGCCGCCGGAGCAGCCCCGGCGGCGTGTGGGTTGAAGGGCAGTGGCCGAGCTTACTCGAAGGTCTCGACGTCAGGATCGATTGGCTTGCGCACCATGCTGGGCAGGCCGGTCCAATCGGCCACGTACCACAGCCCGGACTGGTTGCTCTTCTTGAACGAGATCGCCCGCGCGCTGTCCGCACCGGTGCTGCGCCACCAACACTGGTAACCGTACGGACCGCCCTCGTTCGACTTCTCGATGTTGACCTCGTAGTTGTTGAGGTCGAACTTGTACTGGTTCTCGGGGCTGGTGCCCATGACGTAGCTGTGGAAGATGTAGGCCATGTCCGGATCACGCAGCCGCTCGGCGAGGATCTGCGAGTTGGCGCGCTGCTCGAACGGCCGGTCGCCCGTCTTGTACTCGATGACGATGAAGTGGATCATCTTGCGACCCTCTTCACGCGTGTCGGGGTTCATGTAGACGAACAGCGAATCCAGGAAGCTCTTACTCGCGCCCTGCGGGGTCTTGCCAAGCTCCTTGTGCTGCTCGACGAACTCGTCGAAAGTCTTGGGCAGCTTCTGGCCCTCGTCCTCCGCCTCCGCCGCCGGCGCACCCTCATCGAACTCGTCCTGCGCCAACGCGGGCTGGGCAACACCGAGCCACACCACGCCGCAAAGCAGAGCTAGCCAGATGGCAACGTGCTTCATGATACGTCTCCTCCTGTCGAGTAGGACGCGCGTCCCACTGGTTTGTGACAACTATCGCTGCCAACCGTGTTACGCGCTGCAACTGGTTGGAGTGTAGCAACTCGCAATCGCGAGGGCAACCCGGCAGCTAAACGAAGAGGCGGCCACCCAAAGGTGACCGCCTCTTGGTTGATGGGCGAACAGGAGGCTAGCCGACCGGCTCGTCGTCGTAGACGCCCGCGGCGATGTCCGCAACCGTCTTGTACCACCAGTCCGCGCAAGCCTTCACGTTCTCGGGGCGCTGGTCATTGAAGACCTCGTACTCGATGCTGAACGTACCCTTGAAACCCAGGGCGTGCAGCTCACGGAGGACCTGCAGCGCGTCGCCGGTGCCGGTGCCCCACGGGGCGTCCTGCTTCTGGTCGTTCAGGTCCTTGAAGTGCAGACCGTTGATCTTCGTGCCCAGGGCGAGGATGCCGTCCAGCGGCGCCACATCCGAGCGCGGCCAGTGACCCGTGTCCGCGCAAGCGCCGATGAAGTCGAAGCCTTCCGTCTCGCTCGCGACAAACGCCGGATCCCAGTAGTGGCTGGGCTTCGGGTGATTGTGGATGCCGATCTTCAGGCCGTACTCCTCGGCCAAGGGGTCGACCAGCTCGAACTGGCCTGCACCGATCTCGGTGTTGATCGCGCGGATGCCCCAGCTCTGGGCCCAAGCAAACATGCTGCGGATGCCCGCCTCGTCGCCCGGGATGCCCGTCACACCGAACGCCACGATGTGTTGGTTGTTGGCATTGAGCTTGTCGCGCACGGCCTTGCTGCCAGCCTCGCTCAGCCCAGGGCCGAAGCCCTCGTCGATCTCGTCACTGATCTTCTGGCCGGGGTAGCACTCGATGTACTGCAAGCCCAGGTCGCGGGCCAGGTCCAGCGTATCAAGCAGGGTCCGGTCATGGAAGGTCCAGCATTGCAACGCCAGAGTCCAGCCGGGGATGGCCGAGCGCTGGTACTCGGGCGCCTGGGCGCTGGCCACCGAGGTCAACAGGCCCAGGGCCAGGCCCACACTAAGTGTTCGCATCATGGATACTCCTCCTCGCACAGAACTCACGACGCCCAGTCTAGCATCTACCGATGGCCACTGCCACCCGCAGGCAACCGCCAACGACGCGCGGGCGTCTGCGCACATCCTAGCAGACGCGGCGGGGTCAGGCCACGTCAACAGCCCGCCGCCACCTAGTCGGCCGCACGCACGTACGCGGCTAGCTCCGCGGGCAGCGACGCCTTTGCCGTCTCGTGCGCCGTAGCCCAGTCTGGCCCCCAATGCCGTTGCACGAACCGGCGCAGCTGGTTGGCTAAGTCCAAACCTGGCGCGTCCTCGGCCTGGTTGGCCAGGGCGTCGATCCGCAGCGTGTAGACCGTTGCGTCTGCCCATTGGTCGAGCTTGCGCGCGGCGGCGGCGGCGTTGGCCCAGGGCGTCACGCGCTCGTCAAGAGTCGCCTCCGCAGGCACCAATTCTCCCGCGGCCAGGTATGCCTCCAGCGCCGGTTCGTAGTCACGCAGTTCGTAGTACGTGTCACCGATGTTGTTCTGGGCCACGGCCTGGGCCAAGGCATCCCCCGCCTCCGTCGCTGCCGCGAGCTCGCGCTGCAGGGCGTTGATGCGGTTCGTCAGATCGCGGCGTTGGCGTTGATCACCGGAGTGTTGTGGAAAGCGCACAGCGGGCCTCCTTCTTCCTCCTCACTATAGCGCCCCGCCGGCAATCCCTATAGGATTGGGGTAGCTGGCGCCGCGAGCGTAATGTTGCGACTCAACGGACAAACAGGTTACGATAGTCGAGACCCTGTGGGTGGCGCCGATTCGTGCGGCCCAAGCAAAGGGGTGATGTAATGCCGATCAAGGCGCGGCTCGCTGTGCTGTTGGTGTTGTTAGTCGGAGGCGGCACCTGGTGGCTGGTGTCATCGCGTCGGGCCGCTGCCGAGCAAGGCGTCGTCCAGGGCAGTGGAACGATCGAAGCCACCGAGGTAGGCGTCGCCGCGCAGGCCGCTGGACGCATCGCTCGGGTCCTGGTCGAAGAGGGCGACCAGGTGCAGGCCGGTCAGGTGCTCGCCGAGCTCGACCACGAACTGCTGGCCGCGGACCATGCGCGCGCCCAGGCGATGGTGGTTGCCGCCCGCAACAACCTCGCTAACCTGCCGCGCGGCAGCCGCTCCGAAGACATCCGCGCCCGCTCGGCCGCGCTGACCGAGGCGCTGGCCGCCCAGCGCGGCGCACGCCGCCAAGCGCAGGTGGCCCGCGAGGCCATCGCTAGCCCGCCCGACCTGCGTGCCGCCCGCGACAGCGCCGCCGCCACCGCGCGTACCGCACGCGCCCAGGCCGAGCAGGCGACCGCGGCGCTCTCCGAGGCGCGCGCCGGCCTCCGCCCCGAGGACCTGGCCGCCGCCCAGGC
>DHNJ01000075.1 GCA_002409445.1 Armatimonadetes bacterium UBA5419
CCACCCCGCCCCGCTAGAGGTGTCGGAGCGGTGGACGGTGGAGCGGGAGGGGGAGTGAGAGGCTGGCGAGCGGTTAGGCAGTGCGGACGCAGGACGCACTGCCCAACCGTCTTCTAGCCGCGAGGGCTTACGAACTCAGTCCGGCCTCCGCGATGAAGTCTTGGATGCGTTCGACTTCCGCCTTGTAGCCGGGGTCATTGTTCGCCGGGATCGCGGGGCCGAGGAGTGCCTGGACCTCCGCCCGCCGCCGGGCCAGGTAGTCGCGCAACTGATCCACAATGGCCGCGCGCTCAGCCTCGTCGGCGGCCGCCACTTTGGCCGCGAGGCGCTTCTCGATCTCCAGCGCCAACTCCGGCTTGGTAGCCAGTTGGAGCCCGATGGCGGCCTCGGTCTGGCCGAGTCGCTCGTAGGTAGCCTCATCGAGCAAGGCATCGTGCCGCGCGTACGCCCAGTAGCTCTGCGGCTCGCCGCCGCGGGTGTCGGGGAAGGCCTGCTGCTCAAACAGGCCCAACGCCAAGCCGACCGACTGTAGCCGCAAGCCACGTTCGAGCGCCTGAGGCAAGGGCGGGATGATGTCCGGTAGATGGCCGGTCTGCGACGGATCCCAGAGGTGAATCGCCGCGTTGCGCCGAGCCTCGTCCAGATACTTCGCCCGCAACGCCGCGATGCCCGCGATCTGACGCAGGGCGAAGTTGCCAAGCTCGTGGAAGAAGGCGATCTCGTTGGTGTCCCTGATCGAGCCTCGCTCGACCTGCTCAGGCGTCGGCACACCCCAGTCGGCGCGCAGCAGATGGCTGATCACCACCTGGCGCTGCTGGTCCTTGTCCGCGTTGAGGTCGACATCGCCATGGATCAACCCGAACCCAGCCGAGCGGCTCGGGGTCGCCGGCGAGCCGCCTTCGGGATTGCTGAGCAGTGCCACGTAGGGCTTGGACTTATCGACGACCTGCTGCAGGTGCTGCTGCAACCCGTTCTCCCGGCCGCCGAGCAGGCTGACAATCAGGTCATGCGCCGCGTAATCGGTGGTCGACGTTGAGCGATCCCGCAGGTGGGCGACGGCCTCACCGGCCGCCTTGAGCAGCGCGGCGGTCAGTCGCGGCGCGTCATCCTGGCCCAACCGCTCGACCGAGGCGATACCCAGTTCAGACAGCGTAGCTTGGCGGAGCACCGTGAGGTTCAGGGGGCTCGAGGTGTCGTCCTGGCTGCGGCCCACCATATACTCGATCAGGTCCTCGGCCCAGGCGTGGGTGTACAGCAGCTCGCCCACGTTCTCGGTCTGCATCGCGGCCTGGTCCCGCTCGCGGTGCGCGATGCGCAGCCGAGCCTCGGCCGCATCGAGCGCCCGCACGTTGTTGTTGACCTGCCCCTGGAGATCGTCGACGACGGTGCTGAGCACGCGGCAGACGTGGCTAGCCAGGCGCCGGCCACGCTCTTCGATCTTGGCCCGGCACCAAAGCTGCGCCCAGTGCAGATACTCACGCGCCTGCACCCGCACCCGCTGCCGATGCCCGATGAACTTCGCCAACAGGTTGCTCCGCACCGCGCCGGTCAACTCGCTGTACTCGTGTGTCGTGCGCTCGAGCAAGGTAGCCGACAGCGAACGGCTGCCCTCGACGGCTCCGCTGGCGCCGCCCAGTATCGTCAAATCGCCGATGGCGCGGGCGATTTCGGTGTGATCGTCGGCAGCGCGCAGGTACTCGGCGCGCTGCTTCTCCAGATAGCGGTCGAGCAGCTCGAGGTAGACCAACGCCCCCGCCGGACCGTACTTTGCATCCGCGATCAGCTCGCGCACCGCGGAACCGATAGCTGCGCTGAAGCCCTTCTCCGCATGGTGGCTAGCATCGGCCAGCAAGCCGATCCGGGCACCCCAGTTGGTCGAATCGGTGCCGGAGTCGTCGTAGTCGCGCTGCCAGCGCTCGACCGTCGAGGAGAGCATCGGGAAGCGGTTCGGCGCCCAGTTCTCATTCTCGTAGAGCGCCACGGCCTCGGCGAACAGGGTGGAGGGGATGTCGGCGAAGACCACGCCCTCGCGCCGCATGACGTCCGCCAGCAGCTGCTGCTCGCTGAGTGTGCTGCGAATCCAGCTGGCCGTCCAACTGCGGACCTCGGCCCTGAAGTCGTCATCTTCGGTCAGCCGACTGACCGCCGAACGCGTCGCGCCGCCGACGTCACCCTCGTCCTCGGGCACCCACTCGACCGACCCTGGATCCAGCGCGCCCATCGTGCGCAGCACCTTGCGGGCCAGCGCGTGCGTCAGCACCTGATGCACTTGCGCGGCAGGGAACAGGACCGACGCCTGCCCGTAGCTGTAGAAGTACGACGGGCAGTCCAGCGCGTCGTAGCTCTGCGCCGTGCCCCGCACGTTGGCGCGCAGCTTCCGCTTGACCGCGGCGAACTCGTGGGCAAACTCGAAGAAGATCGAGCGCGCCATCACCGCATAGACCTGGTCGCGCGAGATGGTCACCGCACCGTTGGAACTGCCAATCAGGTAGGTGGTGTCGAAGGGCGCCTTGTCGGAACTGACCAGGTACTCGGCGTTGCCAGGTTGGTAGTCGGCCACCCACTGAGGCTTGCCAAAGAGCGCCTGCATCTGGCCCTCGGTGCGATGGCGATAGCTGAAGTAGTTCAGCTCGCGCAACGCGGCGTACCCATTAGCCTGCGTCGGCGTATTGGGCACACCGTCAAAGGCCGACGGGAGCACCAGATGCCCGACCAGATCGGTCGAGCCGTTGGTGTTCAGCTGCCCGACGAACTGGCGCGCCATGTAGGCCATGTCGAGGAACATGCCCGAGCCCGTGCCGCCCGAGAGGCCGGCCACGATGACCACATCGAGGTCGGGACCCAGGTCCATGCCGTGCTCGCTGCGCATGAAATCGCCAACCGAAGCGTTGAGGACCTCGCGGGTCGCGGCCACGAGCAACTGCCCGATGCGTGCGCTGTTCGCCCAGAAGCAGAGGCGCCCGAGCTGCCGCACGCCGTTGGCGCCATGCTGCACGGACGGGTGATTGAGCAGCGAGCCCTGCGCGAACCAGTCGTACTGGGGCGCCGTGCCTTGGCGGATGTTGCGGAACAGGTCGCTAGTCTGCTCCAGACCAAGGTCGAGGAACTCATTCTGGGCGAACTCGATCTCGGCCGCCGTCGGGTCCCGCACCAACCCGTCACGGATCTCCGTATCGGTGTCGAGCAGCACGAACTTCACCGCCGGCAGTTTGGCCAGCGAGCCGAACTGTTGGACGATCAGCCGCCGCACGCGCTGCGCGACCTCTAGCCCCGAGCCTCCCAAGCCCACAAAAACCGTCCGTCGCGGTCGGTAAGTCAACTCCGCGGTGCTCTGCCCTGCCTGCGCCATCGTTCCTGCTCCTCTTCCCTACCCGGCCTAACCGGGCCCAAACAGGTCGTCGTCGTTGCGGCGCGCATCTGCGGCGCTGCTCTCGTCGACGACATCCAACGGATCGTCCTGCTTCATAACCCTCTCGGGGGGCACCTCCGGCAACTGCGCCTGGTTGAGCCCCAACACGACCCGGCTCACGCTACCGTCCGCCTGCCGTACGCGCACCAGGACGGTGCCCCGGTCACGCAACTCCTCGCTCATCACCGGCTCATCGCTCACGCCCAGCAGCGTGCTGCCGGAGGCGGCCATCACCGTAACCTGCGGTGCCTTGCCCTCGCGGCGGACCTGGACGCCAACCCCGGGCACGCCAATCCCCTCGCCCGGCGCGGCCAGCCCAGCGCGGACCGCCGGCGCACCGGGTGTCCGGTAGTAGAGCATCAGCGCCGCCGGCCGCGTAAACCAACGCACCGCCAGCGCCAACAGCCCGAGCGCCAGCAGCAGCCAGTACCCTTGGTAGCCCGGCCGGACAGGCGGCAGTGCCGGGATATCGGCGAGCTCCAGGTCGCCGTCAGCGGGCAGCCACAGGCCCCCGCTGACCCGCGCCGTCGCCTCCGGGTCGGTCACGCCAAACAGCGTCGGGTCGTCGGTCAGGTGGCCGCTCAAGCCGATGCGTAGACCTTCGAGCACCGGCTGCACCGGCCGCGTGGCGAACCAGCCCAGGCGCGGCAGACCGCTGACGGTCAGCGTCGCCGCCGCCTGGCCTCCGGCGCGATCATCAGCGCGGGCGGGTCGAGGCTGACCGTCGGATTGCCGGCCGTGCCCGTCACCTCACCGGCGGCGCTCACCTGGCCCTGATACTGCAGCACGCGGTACTCGGTGCCCAGCGAGAGCGGTAGCTGCAAGGTCGCGCCATCCGCGCTCGGCGTCCATTCGCCGGCAGCGGTGGCCGTGAGTTGTCCGCGTTCAAGGTCCGCCGCACCCGGGGTGACCTGCACTGGCGCGCCCGGCACGGTGCGCTGCAGCAACGTCCGCACCTTGGCCAAGACTTCCGACGTCGACGGCATGCGGCCCTCGACGATCGCCTGCTGGGCGACCTGCCAGACCTCCAGAATCAAGCCGCCTTGGGGAATCGTCGCGATGCGCTTGAGCTTGCCTTGGTCGATCAGCGTCTGCGCACGATCGTGGTCCTGGCGCATCTTGCCGTCCGCGGGCGTGACCGTGGCGTCGGCGTCGGTGATTACCAGCACGGTGCCCTCGGTTAGTTCTGGCCGGTCGCTGGTGATGACCGACAGCGCCTCGGTCGCGCGGCCCACCGCCGCCTGGCGCACCGTGCCGCGGCCCGGCTGCGCGCGGAGGTCCAGCCCGTCAATCCGCGCCAGCGCCTCCTTACGATCGAGACTGCTCAAGACGATCAGGTCCGACGCGAGGTCGTGGACCTGATGGTCAAACGACAGCACGACCAGGGCATCGCCGGGCTGCAGCACGCCGGTGACCAGTGCCTCGACCAGTTCCTGGACCATCGTCGGGCGTGGGTCGCGGCGCTGGTAGTAGCCGACCATACTGCCCGACGTGTCCACCACGATGGCGTACGCACCGGGCTTGGGCGCGGCTTGGGCCTGTGCGGGCAACACGCCGCCGACCGCGAGTGCGCCCATCGTGAACAGCAGGAATCCGAGACGAACCGTGTTAGACATGCTGTCCCTTGCCTCCCCCGTTTTGGTGCTGCGTTGCGCGCCACGCCTATGGTAACGTGTGCGCGCGCGGATTCGTTGCACCTCGGGCAAGGTATATCCCCGCCCGCTCCAAGTCAACTGCTCGCGACCGACTCGCGCTACCCGACTCGTAACGTTTGTGGCACACTAGCCGGCACCGGAGGTGGCGGTGTTCGAGTACAGCCCAGGGGCGCGGATTGCTGTGCTGACGGCGCTGATCATGGCGGTCTTCTGTGGCGGGCTGGCGCTGTATGGCTGGACCCGGCCGGACCTGCCGCTCGAACCGGTCACCGCCGCCGCCCCACCCCCCACCGACACCGCCGGCACGCTGGTCATGGGGCCAGGCGGCGTGAATCCGGTCTACGACCACACCGCCGAGGTCAGCTTGGGGCCGAAGGTCATGGTCCATGTCGCGGGCCATGTCAAGCAGCCGGGCCTGTACCGCTTCGCCGCGGGCGCGCGGGTGCAGGACGCGCTCGACGCGGCGGGCGGCGCGACGGCCGAGGCGCGCGTCGACGACCTCAACCTCGCCGCGCCGCTGACCGACGGGCTGCGGCTGTACGTGCCCGGCCGGCGCGAGGCGCCCGAGCAGGTCATCGTCGTGACCGAGGAGATCTTCGTCAGCGAGCCGCCAAGCCAGGCCGCCGGGCCGAGCGCGCCCGCGCCGATCGGCTTCCTCAACGCGGGACCGTTGACCCGCAAGCCCACTACCACCGAACGCAAGGAAGCACCCCGCGGCAAGGTCAACTTGAACAAGGCGAGCAGCGCGGAGCTGCAGACGCTACCGGGGGTCGGGCCGGCGCTAGCGGGGCGGATCATCGCGTATCGCAGCGCGGTCGGGCCATACGCGGAGCCGGCCGAACTGCAGCGCGTTCGCGGTATCGGGCCGAAGACCTACGAGAAG
Organism: Armatimonadetes bacterium UBA5419; assembly: GCA_002409445.1. Classification (GTDB taxonomy): domain Bacteria; phylum Armatimonadota; class UBA10988; order UBA10988; family UBA10988; genus UBA10988. Next base: position 5,948 of record DHNJ01000075.1, read on the forward strand.
CTCGCGCCGTACATCAGCGCGCCCTAACGGCGCCGGCCGCCGTCCGACACCTAGTGCGAGTGGCCCGCCTCGCCCGGGCCGTTGCGCAATTGTTCGTCCCAACCGGCGATCGCCTGGGTCAGGTTCTCCACCATCTCGGCCGTCCGCGCCTGGTCGGGCTGGGTGTCGGCCATCTTGCCGTACTCCACCGTGAACTGCAGCACCGACTGCAGCAGATTGGCACGGTAGCCGGAGTTGGTCGGCGGCGGGATAGTCTCGAGCTGCTGCTGCCAGCCGGGCAGCTGCGTCACGAACGAGTCGAGCGCCACGCCGCCGCCCTCGGCGCGGATGATCTCGTCCTTCATGGCGGTCAGAATGACGCCCATGTCGTGATCAAAACGGTTCAGGTTGGCCTGCTCGATGCCCGTGCGGATCAGCAGGACGATGAGCAATCCCACCACCAGGCCGGTGGCGACTAGGCGTTTGGTCATGACAATGGCTACCTCACGGCTCTCAACTATAGGCCTTGTAGATTGCCCCGGCGCGGGCATTACACTGGGCCGTCAGCGCCGCTGGCGGCCTAGTGCTTGACGCGGAGTCGGCGCACGGTTAGCCTGCGCACGGACGCGTCCGTGTTCATCTACGCTCTAAGTTACCCTAATCCCTACGATGCGCGCGAACTGTTCGCCCTGTTCGTCGCCAGCCAGCGGCCGCTCGAACCGGACGACGTCATCGGTCACGCGGTCCAAGCCGTCACCGCCGACGGCCTAGGCCACGAGTGGGTCGAAGCCGTCGCCGCCGCGGCCGTCGCCGGACCGCTGCTGGTCGAGGGCACCCTCAGCCAGCCTTCGGTCGCGATCATCGTCGACGACGACCCGCCCGCCTAGCTCTCGTGCAGGCCCCAGAGGCTGACCGCACCCTCGTTGTCACCGCCGACAATGAGCGGCCGCTTGGGCACGAAGCGCACCTCGATCACCTTGGCCCCGGACTGCGTGGTTAACTCGGCCAGGAGCCGATGGTCTAGCGCGTCCCAGAGCATGACCAACCCCGGCTCCCAGCGGCCCTCCGGGTTCGACGCGCCGACCACCCGCCGCGAGTCGTAGGCCCAGCTGGTGCTGGTCACGTCCGCGTTGTAGCCGGTCAGGTGGCCGAGCGTCCGCGCCTCGGCCAGGTCCCAGATGCGCAGGTACTCGAAACAGCCGCCGGCGACATACCGGCCGTCGGGCGAAACGCTGAGGCTGCGGAACTGGTCCCAGCTGCCCGAGTTGACCGTCTCCTTCAGCTCGCACCCGTCCCACTCCCAGCGGGTGATCGTCTGCCAGCAGGCCGCATACACGCCGCGGCCGAGCGGGTCGGGCGTCAGCTCGCGCACCTCGCTGGTGTCGGCTGCGCGGCCGCTGCCCAGCGGCTCGCCGGTCGTCGGCTGCCAGAAGCAGATCGTCGGGCTATCGCCGTCGTCCGCGCAGTCGCCACCGGTGGCCAGGATCGAGCCGTCGGTGTTGAAGGCCAGACCGAGGACTAGGTCGCGATGGGCGGAGAAGGCGAGCTTCTGCTCGCGCGTGTTGAGGTCGAAAAGCAGCACGTTCGCCGCCGGCCCACCCTCGCCCGCGTCGTGCGCCCGCTCTAGGGCGACGGCCAGCATGCGCGTCGCGGCACAGAAGCGGACGACCCGCGGGACGTAGTCGAACGGCCCCAGGCTGGCCACCTCGGCCCCACTGGCCAGGTCCCAGACCCGCACCAGCCGGTCGGCGCCGCCGGTGACCAGGAACCGCCCGTCACCCGCGAAGGTCATCGCCGTCAGCGTGCCGTCGTGCGCCTGCCAGCTGCGCAGCACTTGCCACGGCTCGAGGACCGGCTCCTCCGCCTTCGGCCGCGGTCGCCGTTCGACCGCTGGCGCCTCCGGGTCCGAGGTCGCCTCGACCGCCGACTCCGGCTCAGGCGCGGGCGCAGACGGCGGTGGCGGCGTAGCCGGTGCTACGGCAGCTTGGGGGGCAGCCTCCACCGGCGGCGGCTCTGCCGAGGGCGTGGCTGGGATGGTCACGATCGCCCCACACTTCGGACACCGGCCGCTCTTCCCCGCTTGCGCCGCCGTCGTCTTGAGCTTCGCGCCGCAGGCGCATTCAATGACAACCACCATGGACCGTACACCTCCCTCCGGCGTCGTATCCTGCGTTTGGCCCGACGAGCGTTAGCGCACGCTCATCTTGGCCCCACCCTTCGCTAACCGTTGACTATCTCCTCCACGCCCCCGGTTCCGCTAGACTAGACGCCCAGGAGCGTGCCGGTGCCGGAACTGCCCGAGGTCGAGCTGTACCGCGAGGCGCTGCGTCGCCAGGCTGTGGGGCATCAGCTGCTCGAGGTCACGGTCCCGGCGATCTACTTGCTGCGCACGTTCGACCCGCCGCTGGCCGACTGCCACGGGCGGCGCCTGCTGGCGGTCGGGCGGCTGGGCAAGCGGCTGACCTTCGAGCTCGAGGGCGAGCGGTTCCTCATCCTGCACCTGATGATCGCCGGCCGCCTGCGCTGGACGCCGGCCGGCGAGCGGCCCGCGGGCGGGCGCGGGCTGGCCGCCTGGTTCACCTTCGAGCCGGGCACGCTCGCCCTG
>DHNJ01000080.1:0-1956 GCA_002409445.1 Armatimonadetes bacterium UBA5419
GCCTTAGCGAACACGGGGAAGAGAATCGCCGCCAGGATCGCGATGATCGCGATGACGACGAGGAGTTCGATGAGTGTGAAGCCTCGGCGGCTTGTGGTCATGATGAGTCTCCAGCTAAGCCCGTCGGCCTTCGCCGTAACGAGCCGCCAAGAAGATCATAGATCCTGGGTATGGGGTATGCAATATATGTGGGCCAAATCCGGCGCCGCCGGCGACCGCGAACGGGTCGCCCGCGCCGGCGCTGGTTTGACACCTCTGGGGCCCAGCCCTAGAATCGGAAGTGGAGAGCCCGATCTGTCGCACGCGCGCTTGGACCTGCACACGCACACGCGGTTCTCCGAGGATCGCGAGCGGTTTACCGTCGGTGGCGGCGTCACGCTGACCGTTCCATTCCACCCACTGCTCAGCCCGCTCGAGCTGTACGACCAGGCGTTGGCGCGAGGTATGACTCACGTCACGATCACCGACCACGACACGCTCGCCGGCTGTCTCGACCTGCTCGCCCGGCACCCGAACCCCGATCGCTTCATCACCGGCGAAGAGGTCTCCTGTTTCCACCGCGGCGCCTGCTTCCATGTCGGTGTTTACGGCTTGAGCGAGGCGGACCACGCTGCTATTCACGAAGGCGCGGACAGCGTCGACCGCGAGCGCCGCTGCCTGCGCTGGAACGTGGCTGAGCTGACGGCGTTCCTGCGCGCGCGCGGGCTGGCCTTCGACCTCAAGCATCCGCTCTGGGTCCATGGCGAGGGCAGCACCGCGCTGGCCGCGCTGCGCGAGGTGGTGCCGCTGTTTGATCTGTTCGAGGCGCGCAACGCGACCCGCCACCGCTGGCTCAACGACCTTGGCGTCGAGGTGATCGACCGCTGGCGGCCTGGCGCGGGCTACACCGGCGGCTCCGACTCGCACAGCGCCAACCAGGGCATCACCTGGACCGAGACCGAAGGGACGACCAGCGAGGAGGTGCTGGCTAGCCTGCGCGCCGGACGCGCGACCGCCGGCGGCGAGCACGGCACGCACGCGCGGCTCGAGGACGACTTCCGCCGCATGTTCCGCGCCAACGCCATCGACCGCGCGGGCACGTTCAAGGCGCTCGCCGACGACTACTGGCACAACATGCCCCTGGTCAGCCAGGACCTGCTCGCCCTGTCTGTCTCGGCGAGCCTCGCCTACGCCGCGGTCAACGAGTACGCGCGCCAGCGCCGCCTGGCCCGCGAGGTGCGTGCGGCGCTCGCCGACGAGCTGGGCGCGCCAGCCGAGGTGGCCGATGGCGCAGCCTAGAGTCGCGTTGTTCACCGACACCTACGACGAGGTCAGCGGGGTCGGCAAGACGTTCCGCCGGCTGGCCGACTGGTGCGTCGCGCGCGACTACCAGTTGGACGTGTTCACGATCGGCACCCAGCCGACGAACACCGAGGACCGCGGCAGCGTGCGCATCCACCGCGTGCGGCCGCGCGTGCCCGTCGAGTACTACCCCGGCCTCGCCTTCGACGCTATCCCGCTTGACGACAATGTGCTGACCTACGCGCGCGACCACGAGTTTGACTTGGTCCACGTAGCCACGCCGGGGCACATGGGCGTCACCGGGCTGTACCTCGCCGCGCGCCACAGCCTGCCGATCGTCGGCAGCTACCACACCGAGCTGCCGCAGTACGTCAGCCAGCGGATGTTGCGGGTCCTGGGCGAGGACGCCGAGACCGACCATGACGCACGCGAATACGTGCTAGAGACCTCCGAGCGGCTGACCTGGGAGTTCCTGCGTCGGTTCTACGACTTCTGCGCGCTGGTGCTCGTCCCCTCGGAGGCCACGCGGGCCAGTGTTGCCGCGCATTTGGCCTCGCCGCTCGGCCTGTTCACCCGCGGCGTTGACACCGAGCAGTACAGCCCCGCCTACCGCCAGCGCGGCACCGACGGGCCGCCGCGGCTGCTGTATGTCGGGCGGCTGGCGGTCGAGAAGAA
>DHNJ01000080.1:2087-2323 GCA_002409445.1 Armatimonadetes bacterium UBA5419
GGGCGGCTGGCGGTCGAGAAGAACCTCGACTGGCTGGTGGCCGCGGCGCGCGCGCACCCCGAGTGGGAGGTCGAGATTGTTGGCGATGGGCCGCTGCGCGAGTGGCTCGCCGAACAGCTACCGCAGGCGCACCTGGCCGGTTTCCTCGAGGGCGAGGCGCTGGCGCGGGCCTATGCCGACGCCGATCTGTTCGCCTTCCCCTCGCTGACCGAGACCTTCGGCAATGTGGTGCTCGA
>DHNJ01000080.1:2443-2943 GCA_002409445.1 Armatimonadetes bacterium UBA5419
ACCTTCGGCAATGTGGTGCTCGAGGCGCAGGCGTCGGGCCTGCCGGCGGTCGTCGGCCATCTGGGCGGGCCGCAGGAGATCATCGCGGCGGGCGAGACCGGGCTTGTGGCGCACGACGCGGCCGAGTTCCAGGCGCACCTGGAGGCGCTCGCCGCCGACCCCGCGCGGCGGCAGGCGTACGGCCAGACGGCGCGGCAGCGCGCGCTCAACCGCTCCTGGCCCGAGGTCTTCGAGCGGCTGTGGCAGACCTGGTCGTCGATCCGCTACCCGTACCACCGCCGGCTCTGGGCGCGCTGGCTGCGGCGGATGAAGCACAGCGACAACCCGTTCGCCGTCGGGCTGGTCGCCTTCTGGAAGCAGTTTGGCCGCCGCCGCGCGGCCCACGCCCGCGCCCGGGCGCGGCGGGTCGAGCACGAATGAGTCGCGCGCGGGCGGCGCTGGTTGTCTCGCTGCACGACGTCTGCGCGCGGACCCAGGACGCCTGCCAGACGATCCTCACC
>DHNJ01000080.1:3129-3310 GCA_002409445.1 Armatimonadetes bacterium UBA5419
CCCTCGCCGCGGCCGGCGTGCGGCGCGCCAGCCTGCTGGTCATCCCCGCCGACGGCGGCGTCGAGCTGGACGCGGAGACGGCGACCTGGCTGCGGGCGCTGGCCGGCGACGGACATGAGATCGTCCAGCACGGCTACTACCACCGCCGGGGGGCCGACGAGCCGGCGCTGCGCGGCTGGGC
>DHNJ01000268.1:0-546 GCA_002409445.1 Armatimonadetes bacterium UBA5419
CGCCCGCCGCGCCGCGGCTCGACACCGCCCCGGCCGGCCGGCTGGTCGCCACCGGCGGCGGGTGGAACTGGACGGGCAACGGCGCGGAGATGGGCGGCGGCCGCTGGGGCGCGATCGACTACTGGCGGGTCAACGGCCAGGAGTTGCTCGCCGGCCCGCTGCGCTTTTCGGCGTGGCGCGCGGCGACCGACAACGACCGCATCTCGGGCATGTCGCGGCGCTGGTTCGAGGCCGGTCTGCACCGCCTCGTCGAGCGCGTGACCGACGTCCAGGCCGGCTCCGGGCTGGTCACCGTGACCACCCGCGCCCAGGCCCCAGGGCACGACTGCGGCTTCGACGTGACCTACAACCTGCGCAGCGTGGCCGGCGGCGACCTGGTCATCGAGCAGTCGGTGGCGCCGTTTGGCGAGTTGCCGGTCCTGCCCCGTCTCGGCCTCGAGCTGCGCTTGCCGGCCAGCATGAACTACCGCTGGTGGTACGGTCATGGCGAGGAGACCTACGCCGACCGCCAGAACATGCCCGATGTCGGCCTTCATGGCTACCGGC
>DHNJ01000268.1:671-886 GCA_002409445.1 Armatimonadetes bacterium UBA5419
GTCGGCCTTCATGGCTACCGGCTGGGCGAGGACGAGTACCTGCACGCCGATTACACGATGCCCCAGGAGCACGGCCACCATACTGCCACCCGCTGGCTCGCGGTCGCCGAGCCGCGCGGGCTCGGGCTGCTGGCGATCGGTGAGCCGACGCTGGAGTTCAACGTCAGCCGCTACGACGACTGGTCGCTGGAGGAGGCGCAGCACCCGTGGGAATT
>DHNJ01000268.1:1038-52295 GCA_002409445.1 Armatimonadetes bacterium UBA5419
GAGGCGCAGCACCCGTGGGAATTGCGCCCGTGTGGCCAGATGGTCGTGCACCTCGATGGTTGCATGTCCGGTCTGGGCAACGGCAGCTGTGGGCCGGGTGTGCGCCCGCCGTACCAGGTGCCGGCGGAGAACTTCGCCTGGACCGTGCGGCTGCGAGCCATCGACTCCGCGCAGACGAACCCCACCGACTGGGCCAACCTGGCGCGCACGCGGCTCATCTAGCGGAGGGATCGGTCCCGGCGGCGTGAATCATGGGCTGTCTGCTCGCGGGAGCCTCAGCCCATGACTCGCCTGGTTCTGCTCTCCTTGCTCGCGGTCAGCGCCGCCTCGGCCGAGCCGCTCAACGTCCGCGACTTCGGCGCCACCGGCGACGGCGTGACCGACGACACCGCGGCGATCCAAGCCGCGATGGATGCGGCCAGCGCGGCCGGCGGCGGGCTGGTCACCGTGCCCACGGGCAACTACCTCTGCGCGGGCACGCTCAACGTCCCGCCGCACGTCGTGGTCGAGGGCGTCTGGCGCGCGCCGACCGCCCGCAGCCAGGGCCATGGCAGCACCCTGCTGACCACCGCCGGCCGTGGCGAACAGGACGGCACACCGTTCATCTCGCTCCTGGCCAACTCGACCCTGCGCGGCCTGACCATCTTCTACCCCGAGCAGTCGGCCGACGACCCGCAGCCCTACCCCTGGTGCATCCGCGGCATTGGCGACAACATGTCGCTGCTCGACCTGCTCATCGTTAACCCCTGGCAGGCGGTCGACTTCGCCACACTGCCCAGCGGCCGGCACTACATCAACGGCCTCTACAGCCAGGCTATCTACCGCGGCCTGCAGGTCGACAAGTGCCTCGATGTCGGACGGGTCGAGAACGTCCACTTCTGGCCCTTCTGGGACGCGGCAGGCGACGCGGTGCGCGAGATCACGCTGGAACAGGGCGTCGCCTTCAGCTTCGGGCGCACCGACTGGGAGTACGTGACCAACTGCTTTGCTATCTCCTACCAGGTCGGCTTCGAGTTCATCACCGGTCGCGAGACCGGCGGGCCGATGACGGGCCCGGGCAACGTCCTGCTGACCCAGTCGGGCTCGGACATGTGCCCGGTGGCGGTCCGTGTGGCGGAGACCCAACCTCACGCCGGAGTCTCGTTCTCCAACAGCCAGATCTTCGGCGACATCATCGTCGAACCGACCAACCGCGGCCCGGTGCGGTTCTCCTCCTGCGGCCTCTTCGGCAGCATCGACGGCGCCCGCGGGACGGCCCTGGCGCGCATCGAGGGGACCGGCCGCGTCTCCTTCGACAACTGCCACTTCTACGCGATCCACCCGGAGAACCAGGGCGCCTACCTGATCGACGCGCTGGGTGGGCGGCTCAGTGTGCAGAACTGCGAGTTCCTCAACGAGCCGGGCCACGGCGCGTACCCCGCCGCGCTCCACCGCGGTCCCGGGCTGCTCTCGTCGACTATCGTCGGCAACAGCTTCGCTAGTGCCGGCGTGGCTCGGATGCAGGTTGGCACTTGGCCCGACGACCTGCCCAACGACCACATCGTGGCCAACAACGTCTTCGACACCGCCACCAAACAGCGCTACCAGGACGTGGGCGCCCGCTGGCTGCCGGCGAGCTCCGTCGTCCGTGGCAGCGAGAAGGCGACGCTTGTGCCCAACGGCGACTTCGCGACGTCGTCGGCACCGGACGAGGCCGGCCGCGACACCGAAGCCGAGGGCTGGCACCGCGTCGGGCCGGCCTTTGTCGAGGCGCCGACGATGTGGCCCGGCATCGAGCACGCGATGGTCGCCCGGCCGGGTCTCATGCCGGACGAGCCAGTCGGCCAGTACTACCAGCCGCTCAACCTGGAGCCGGACACCGACTACATCGTGAGCGGGTACCTCTGGGCCCGTGAGGACGGCGCGGGCAGCGTGCGCGTCATGTTCGACATCCTCGGCGGCGAGCCAACCTTCGTGCCCGCCCTGCCGAGCATCCCCGGCGGCATCTTCTTCGCCCTACCCTTCAACAGCGCGGACGTCGGCGACTCGCCGCTGCTGCGCGTCTGGTACGACAACCCGCGGCGCATCACCGACACCGAACCGTGGATGGCCGCGGCCCGCTTGGCCGTGACGCGGGCGGACGAGTTCGAGATGCCACAGATCTTCCGCCCCGGCGCCTTCGGAGGCTAACCATGTTCACGCTTCTCGCTTGTTTGGCCCTCGCGCCCGCCGACGGGACAGTCGCCATCGCCCGCTTCGAGCTGGTGCGCCCCGTGGCGCGCGCGAGCCGCGTCGAGGACCTGGTGGTCGAACTGCACAACAGCGCCGACACGGACCTGCCGCTGACCCTCGCGCTGACCACGCCACCGGGCGTCGACGTTGTCCGCGGCGAGGGCCAGACGACCGTGGAGGCCTATGACACCGCGCGGCTGTACCTCGCGGTGCGGGCGCCGGCGGAGATCGAGACGAGCGTCACCCTGTGGGTCCACGGGCCCGACGGCCTGGCGCTGAGCCAGGAGCTGCCGATCTACTGCCTCCCCGCCCTCGCGCGGACCGCCCCACCCTACATCCCGACGCCCCAGCCCGTCCGCTCCAACCTCCTCGTTGGTGCGCACCATTGCCCGCTGTGGGAGGCCGACCGGCCGGAGATGTGGAACCAGCTACTGATCCACCCCGAGCGCACGCCCGCCCTCGGCTTCTACGACGGTGCACTGCCCGAGGTGGCCGACTGGGAGACCAAGTTCGCCGTCGAGCACGGCATCGACTTCTTCATCTACTGCTGGTACCGGGTCAACCAGGGCGGGCCGGTGGAGACGCGCTGGTCGGATGCGATGCACGAGGGCCTGTTCAACTCGCGCTTCGAGAACGACCTGCGCTGGACCATCATGTGGGAGAACCAGAGCCGCGGCACCGCCGGCGTGGAGGATGAGGCGGACCTGTTCGACAACTTGCTGCCGTATTGGATCGAGACCTACTTCAGCCGCGATAGCTACCTGAAGGTCGACGGCAAGCCGGTCCTCTTCATCTACCGGCCCGAGTTCCTGGTCGACGACCTGGGCGGCGAGGCGCAGGTCGCCGCGGCGCTGGACCGGATGCGCGAGGTCTGCCGCGAGGCCGGTTTCGAGGGGCTGTACATCCTCGGTGAGTACCGCGGCCTGGACCCGGAGCACCTGGCACTGATGAGCCGCCTCGGCCTCGACTACACCTTCGCCTACGTCTGGTACGTCGGCGGCAACCCGACGCCGGAGCAAGCCATCGCGCGCCAGATGGAGTACCTGCGGACGACAGAGGACCTGGGCATCATTCCCCAGGTGGCCACCGTCTCGCAGGCCTGGTCTGGCTGGCAGGACGAAGGCACGATCTGGAAGATACCGCCCACCCACTACCGCGACCTACTGGCCCAAGCCAAGAACTTCGTCGAGGGGCTCGCGCCGGACACGTTGAGCAGCCGCATGCTGCTGCTCGACAATTGGAACGAGTGGGGCGAGGGCCACTACATCGCGCCGTACCGCGAGTATGGTTTCGGCTACCTGGACGCCGTCCGCGAGGTCATTGCCGGCAACACCGACGCCCACATCGACCACCTGCCCGAGGACGTCGGCCGGGGGCCGTACGACACCGCATACTGGCAGTGGCGCACGCGGTCGGAGGAGCAGCGGCGGCTGGGCAGCCGGCGGGTCGTTGGGCCCGGCGGCGGCGCCGACGGGCTGGTCGGCTGGTGGACCTTCGATGAGCCGCGGGACGAGCTGGTCGCCTACGACTACAGCGGTCACCGGCTCGGCGCGGCGCTGCACGAGATCGCGCGTGTGCCGGGGCTCGTCGGCAGCGCCCTCGATTGCACCGGTGGCGCCGCTGTCGTGCCGTACGCTCCGCTGCTCTCGCCGGACGCCGGCTTCAGTGTCGAGGCGTGGGTCTGGAGCGATGTGCCGGACCAGGGCAACACCTGGTTCCTCAACCGCGTGCTGGCCGGCTCCGTGACCGGCGGCTACCGCTTCGGCCTGGTCGGAGGCAAGCCGACCTTCCAGGTGCCTGAGACCGACTGGAGCCATCATCTGACGAGCGAGGAGCCGCTCCCGCTCGGCCGCTGGGTCCACCTGGCTGGCACGTTTGACGGCCAGACGATGCGCCTGTACGTCGACGGCACGGAGCATGGATCAATGGAGCGGCCCGGGCCGGTGAACCCCGCACCCACGCCGCTCCTTCTGGGCAACTACGACCTAGGCCACGTCGCGTGCTTCCACGGTCTGCTCGACGAGGTCAAGCTGTGGCACCGAGTGCTCACACCGGCCGAGGTGCGCGCTGCGGCGGCCGCTCACTGAGCTACCTCGAGTGCCAGGTCGGCGACCAGACCCTCGACCAACGCCGCGTTGAACGAGTGGATCCAGACTTCGACCTCGGCCGCGTCGTCCGGCGATGCCACGGGGAAGGCGAAGATCTGCCAGTCGCGGTCGCCGGCGGTTAGCGTGCCAACCGGCGCCTCGTTGCCCTGGGCATCCGGCTGGCCGATGCGCTCACCGGCGGCATCGTAGAACCGCACATAGACGCCGACGCCTTCGCCCGCCGTCAGTTGGCTGCGGCCGCGCAGGATGAAGTTGGTCGCCGCCGGCACGGGCGAGCGGGTGCTCGTCGCGTCCGCGCCGCCGCCGGTGCTGTCGTCGGTCAGGCGCAGCGCGCGGCCACCACCGGGCAGGTCGGCGATGGACGAGAGCGGGTTCAGCCGCCAGAACCACTCGGCGTTGGCGAAGTTGCCGTCGCGCAGGTAGTTGCCCGTCACCGCCGCATCGGGCAGCGCCACAGGGCGGACCGTTACGGTGACCGTCGCCGCGGTGACCGGGTCGTCCAGGACGATGCCCAGCCGCGTCGGCTTGATCGGCGAGTCCTCGATGATCTCGTCGAACTCGACGCTGTACGGCACACCGGCCGTGTCGATGGTCACCTCGACGACTTCGCCGAGGTAGCCGGCCTGGTACACGCCAGGGGCGGTCTCGCGGAAGGCGCCGGCGCAGACGAGCGCGGTCTCGAACGGCGTCGGCTCGCTGAAGGCGACCTCGTCCACCACGGTCAGGCTGCCGTCGCCGGCGCGGTCGTAGGCGAAGTGGCGGTCAAGCGTCTCCAGCTGCGGTACGTCGTAGCACGAACGCAGCGACATCGATAGCCGGTCGACGTCGTCGCCCAGGGCCACGTCATGCACCTCGGCCCGCGCCTGCTGGCCAGTGCGCTGGAGCTTGCCATCGACCCGCGGCACGGGGTGGCCGTACGAGTTGAGCAGGTTGCTCTCGTAGCGGCGGCCGCTGAAGGTGCGCGCGGTGTAGGTCTCGAGACCCGGGTCGAGCAGGACGGGGCTAGAGCCGACCACCACCACGTACGAGCCGATGTCGTTGTGGTTGTGGTGTTCGTTGTTGTGGCCGCCCTTGAGCGCGACGGCCATCTTCGTCGCCTCACCCGCGCGCGGGCGGCTGATCAGGATGCCGGCTTGGTCGAAGTAGGTATACGGCTCCATGGGCGGCGGCGTGACGTCGCCGGTGCGGTTGGAGAGGCTGTTGGGCAGCCCGTAGAGCAGCACCGTCTGCAAGCCGGTGGCGCGGACGACGGCGTCCTCCAGCCCCGCCCCATCGCCCCAGCCGAAGCGGCGGTCGAGGTAGGCGGTGGTCACCGTGTCGGCTCGCGCGTTGACCGCGCAGTCGGCGAAGGCAGGCGAGACGGTGCCCTGGATGAGGATGCCGCGCGCGAACTGCGACGGGGCGAGCGACTCAGGCCAGCCGAGCAGGTCGATCTGCCCGCCGGTGGCCTGAGCCAGGTGCTCCGCCAGCCGCACATAGTGGCCGAAGCCGTAGTTCCAGTAGCCGAGCCCCTCGGAGCAGTAGCCGTCGGCGGTGAAGCCGCGGAGGAAGGCCTTGATGCCCTCCTCGGCCTCGGCGACGAAGACCGCGCGGTCGAGCCGGTCGGTCTCGGTGATCAGCGCGGCCCCGATGCAGCCGGCGACGCAGACCGAGTTCCAGTTGTTGGTCGTCGTCATCCACCAGTTCTTGTTGCGCCGGCCCTCGATCATGTCGCGGTACGGCCCGGTGATGCGCGCGGCGACGTTGTCGCGAATGAGCTGCTGGACCTCTGGCGAGAGCTGGTCGCCCAGCACCCACAGCGTGTTGGCGAGCATCCAGCCGACATCGGACGAGCCAAGGTCGATGTCGACGGTCTCGCCGCGGAAGTTAGCGAGGCTAGCGTCGTGCGCCGGGTAGACCCAGGTCGGCTCGGCGCAGAGCGCGCGGATGGCCTCCTCGATCGGCGCGATGAAGCTGCCCTGGTGCTCCAAGGCTTCGCCGACGACCATCGTGGAGATGCGCGAGCGGTTGCGGAAGGCCACGCGCTGCCAGTTGTTGCGGTTGCCGTTGCGGCTGTATTCGAGGAACAGCTCATCGGGCTGCGCCTCGACGCCGGTCGCGGCGATGGTGTGTGCCCGCGCTATGGCCGCCTGACCCGCCGCGCCATCGGCGATCGGCTGCCACACGGCGCGGTCCGCCGCGGGCCGGCCGGGACCCTCGGGCTGGGCGGGCAGCATATTGGCGATCTCAGCGATGCGCTCGGGGTCCGCGGTGGCGCAGGCACTGATGCTGGCGCACAACAGCATCATCAAAGCTCGATTCGTCATTCCTCGACTCCATCGAACGTTGTGTTCGGAGGACTCCGCATGAATCCTGCCAATAGCGGGTCAGTTGGCTGCGCGCGTCGAGATACCACCGCCGCGGCCGTCAGGGAGTTGTGACATGTCGCTGCCCCGCCATAGCATCCTAGGAGTGTTGTTGATGACCGGACTGAGCCTCTTGATCACCTCTGGCGCCGCGATGGCCCAGCCCGAGACCGTTACGTGGGAGCCCGTGACCTGGCAGAAGCTGCCCCGCTGGCGCGGCTTCAACCTGCTAGAGAAGTTCCAGCAGCCGTGGTCGGGCCGCTTCCGCGAGGACGACTTCCGCATGATCCACGAGCTGGGTTTCAACTTCGTGCGGCTGCCGATGGACTACCGCTGCTGGATCGTCGATGGCGACTGGGAGCAGATCAACGAGGACGTGCTGGCGGAGATCGACGAGGCGCTGGTCTTCGGCGAGAAGTACGGCATCCACGTGATGATGAACTTCCACCGCGCGCCGGGCTACACGGTCGCCACGCCGGCTGAAGCCAAGAGCCTCTGGACCGACGCCGACGCGCAGCGCGTCTGCCGCATGCACTGGCAGACCTTCGCCCGGCGCTACCGCGACGTGCCGGCCGAGCGGCTCAGCTTCAACCTGTTCAACGAGCCCGCCGGCGTCGATCCTGAGACCTACATCGAGGTCTGCCGGCCGATCGTCGAGGCCATCCGCGCCGAGAACCCCGACCGCGTGATCGTCAGCGACGGGCTCGGCTGGGGCCGGGAGGTGACGCTCGGGCTGCTGGAGCTCCAGGTGGCGCAGGCAACGCGCGGCTACAGCCCGATGGGCGTCTCGCACTACCAGGCCTCCTGGGTTGGCGGTGCCGACGGCTGGCCGCTGCCGGTTTGGCCGCAGCCGCTGGCCAACGGCCTGCTGGTCAACCCAACCAAACCGGACATGCCGGCGGTCGCCTACCTGCCTCTGACCATCAGCGGCGACTTCACCGGCGCGCGGGCGTTGCGCTTCAAGGTCGGTGTCGTCTCGACCCAGGCGCACCTGGTCGTGCGGGCCGACGGCCGCGAGATCTGGGCTCGCGACTACGTCAGCGGTCCGGGTGAAGGCGAGTGGGAAGAAGAGCGCTACGTCGAACGGTACGACGTCTACCAGAACCTCTGGAACACGACGCACGAAGTCGTGCTGCCGACCGGTGCGCGGGAGGTCGAAATCCAGTGCATGGCGGGCGACTGGATCCGCCTTAGTGAGTTGGCCGTCATCGCCGAGGATGGTACGGAGAGCGCGATCGGCTTGAACGATGGCTGGGGCGGACAGCCGGCGGTGCTGGTCTATGAGGACGGCCAGATCCGCGCCGAGAAGTACAACGACCGGCAATGGCTCTGGCAGAACGAGATCATGCCCTGGCAGGCCTGGGAAGCGGCGGGCGGCGGTGTCATGGTCGGGGAGTTCGGCGCGCACAACCGCACCCCGCACGATGTGGTCCTGCGCTGGCTGGAGGACCTGCTGCAGAACTGGCAGGAGGCCGGCTGGGGCTGGGCGATGTGGAACTTCCGCGGCTCGTTCGGGCCGTGCGACAGCGGGCGTGACGACGTGGAGTACGAGGACTACGAAGGCCTCAAGCTGGATCGCGCGATGCTCGACCTACTGCAGCGCTACTGACCTGGGCCAAACGGCATCACCTGGCGGTCGGCGTCGCTCGGCGGAATACGTCGCGCGTCGGTCAGCGGCCAGTGACGCAGGAAGCCGAAGCCGACCAGGCTGATCACGATCCAAGCCTGCAGCAGGAGCACCGACCAGCGCTGGGTCTCGGTCGACCCGGCGAGCGACCCCGTCGCCAGCCACAGGCCGAGGGCCAGCGCGGGCAGGTACGGCACGAAGTCCAGGGCGGTCCTGGTGTGTCGAAACTGTTGTCTCATTGGTGCGGCTCCCCAAACCCGCGCCGCCGGGCCGATCGTTCGTCAGCATCGATCAGGTCGTCGCGGGCTTTGATCTTGCGCAGCATGATGCTCGCGCCCATGGCGAACAGCACACCGACGGCCGCGCCGATGACCAGAAACGGCAGACTGCCCATCAACCCGCCACAGAACGCGGCGCCAAAGATCAGCATCCCCATGCTGACCATGAACGCCGATAGACAGCTGGTCCGCATCTGGCGGCGGCTGTTGAGCTGCCAGGAGGCCTCGCCGCAGCGCGGGCAGTACTGAGCCGAGGTCTCCATTTCCGAACCACATTGTGCGCACGTGGATCGATGGGCCAAACTCACCGTGGCCTCCTTACCCACCACAACGATAGCACGCCCAGGGTTGCTATGGCTACTGCCCCCATTTGACCCAACTCCAAACTTCCGCCACCATCGTGCGCTCGGTGCCTCTCGATCAGCCAGCGGCCGACGCCAAAGAGAACCAGGAACAGCCGGAACAGGTCGCCCTCGCGCGGCAGGCGGCCGCGCGATCGCCAGAGCACCAGCCACGTCAGCGCCGCCCAGGCCGCCGCGTAGAGCTGCGTCGGGTGCCGCCAGGCGCCGTGCTGCCAGATGGCCCACGGCAGCGCGCACTCCGCGCCGTAGCAGCAGCCGGCCAGCAGGCAGCCGAAGCGCCCGACCGCCTCGCCGGCGGGCAGCGCCAGGGCCCACAGGTCGCCGGTCGGCCGGGTGATGCCCAGGTGGCGCTTGGTCGCCCAGACCGCCAGCCAGCCGCCGAGTATGCCCGTGATGATGGTCCGACCGCCCAGCCGCGGGTCGAACAGGCTCAGCGGGCTGGCGCTCCACAGCGCCGGGTCGACGAGCAGCCAATGGCCCAGCTTGGCCGCCAGCAGCCCGCCGGCGAACCCCGCCGCCGCGACCAGGCCCATGCCGCGCGTCGCCAAGCCGCGACGGCGCGCCTCGTAGACCAGAACCAACCCGCCCGTGGCGTAGCCCAGATACGTCACTAATGCCGCCCAGTAGATCACAGCGGTGCGTCGCCGAACAGCCAGTGCCAGCAGAATGAGTGGCGTCGCGTGTCCGCCTCGAAAGTCGCGGTATGCGTGCAGCACTGGCGCAGCCGCTCCTCGCGCACGGTCGAGGCGTCCTGGAACTGCTTGATCGTCAGACGGAAGGCACGCTGGGCGACGGTCGCGAGGACGGTCGGCTCGCGTCGGCCGCGACAGCAGAGCCCCCGCAGCAAGCCCGCCAGCGCCGGCAGCTCGCCCAGGACGCGGCGCAGGGCGTGCTCCGCCGGCGCGTCGCCGGTGCGCAGCGCGGTCAGCACGGGCGCGCTCAACTCCTCGAAGGTGATCGTGTTACCGATCAGCGGCAGCCAGCGCCGTAGCTGTACCCGGCCGATCAACCTGATCACCGACCGCCACGCGTCCTCGGCGTCGCGCACGAAGTAGGCCAGGTCGCAGCAGTCGGGGTGGCTGCAGGGCAACGGGATGAAGTCATCGACGCTCAGCAGCTCCGGCGCTTGATCGGCGAGGCGCCGCACGACACCAGTCGGCGTCAGGCGGGCCGTCGGCTCGACCAGGTCGCCCCGCCCCGAGCCGAACACCGGTTGAACCGCCCACCCGGCGACATGCGGCACGCCGAGCCCGTAGCGCAGGATGTCGCCCAACTGGTGGTCGTTAACGCCCAGGGCCGCCGTCGTGACCAACGTCATCGCCAGCCCGGCGGCGTCGAGGCGCTCGACTACGGCTTGTTTCGTCGCCGTCAGGTCCTCGGCGCGCAGGCCGCGGTGCGCCTCTGGCCCGAAGCCATCGAACTGCAGGTAGATCTCCAGGTGCGCGCGGTGGGCCGCCAGGCGCGCCAGGAGCCGGTCATCGGTGGCCAAGCGCAGCCCATTGGTGTTGAGCAGCAGCCGCGTGATCGGCAGCTCGGCCAGGCGGTCGACCAGCTCGGCGAGATCCGGCCGCAAGGTCGGCTCGCCGCCGGAGAGCATCGCGACGTCCAGCTGCCCACCCTCGCGTGCGGTGACCTGTCGTACCGTGCGCAGGATATCCGGCAGTGGTACGTCGATTCCGGTGGTGGCTGGTCCGGCGGTCGCGAAGCAGGTCGGGCAGGTCAGCTGGCAGCGGCCGGTGACGTTGAGGACAAGCGTGCAGGTGTGCTGGCCGTGGTCCTCGGGCAGGCCTTGGGCGTAGACCGGCAGCTGCGTCGCGAACAGACCGGGCCGGTCGGCCAGCGTTGATCGCGGCGGCACGGACCAGCCTCGCCGCGCGTGCCACAGTTCGGCGTCCTGCTCGTACAGCGTCGTCACCGTGCCGTGGTCTGGGCAGTCGCGCTGCAGCCAGATGGCGCCCTCGTCTTCGGCCAGGCGCGCGGGCAGGAAGCGCGGCGGACGCGGCTGCGCGGCATGGCAGGCCGGGCAGATCGCGCGAGTCCGCTCGACGACGGTCATGGTCCGAGCCTAGGCGGCGGGCGGGCGGCGGGTCAGTCGGCAGCAGTCCCCACCCTTGCCGCGCAGGCACGAGTACAGCTTGCCCCCGGGACAGCCGAAGAAGCAGGACCAGGTCTTGAGCAGCGTCATGATCCAGAGGATGCGCCAAGCCAGTGCGGCATGGCCGCTCGCTAGGAGGAGCAGCGCCACGCCGATGACCACCGCGGCGAGTGTGTGCGAGAAGCGGATCGAGCCGACGTCCAGCGGCTCGTAGGGAGAGATGCGCCGCGGGTGGATGTAGTGGGTGTAGAGCACGACCAGCGGCGCGCCGCCCACGCCGGTGATCGCGTTGACCACCATCAGCACCCAGACCAGGACGATCGGCGAGGTCCAGCCCGAGAGCACCCCGAGCCACATCAGCCCAGCGGTCACGTAGCGGCAGAAGCGGAAGCTGTCGCGGGGTACTCGGACCGTCTCACTCATCGCTCTCTCCACCCGCCAGCCGCGGCCAGAACATGCCCACGCGCGCCTGATAGCGGGCATACTCGGGGAACCGCGCGCCGAGCATCTCTTCTTCCAGTGTAGCGCGCCAGCGCATCGCCGGCTGGAAAACGCCAAGCATCAACGCCAGTGCCAACGGGTTCGCGTGAATGAGGCTGGCGCCAACGCCGAACCAGAGCAGTGAGGCGTACAGCGGATGGCGGACCAGGCGATAGACGCCGCTGGTGACCAGCGTCTGCTCGACGTACAACGTGGCCTCGTTGGCCCAATTATGGCCCAGGCTGATGCGCCCCAGGAGGTTGACCGCTGTTCCGAGCATCACTAGCGCCAGGCCCGTGGTCACCAGCACGCTGTCGAGCAGGTCGCCCGGCGGCGGCAGCGCGCCATAGCGGGTCTTGAGGACGAGAGTCAGCACGCCGAAGAAGGCCAGCATTGACGCCGTGGCCACCGGTGAGCGCCGCTGGGTGTCGCCGGTGCGCGAGCCGGGCGCGCGGGCGAAGTTGTAAGCCACGGCGCCGACCAGTAGCGCCGCGCAGACGACGATCACCTGGGCGGCTAGCGCGTGCCGGCTTTGGTAGTCCAGGACCAGCACTGTCGCCTCCCGCGGCTAGATCACCTCGAGGTCGTCGCGGCTGCCCAAGGTCGGGAACGCCGCGTGCGGCTCGCGTTGGTACCAGTAGGCGACGCTGGCGATGTCGTCCTGCAGCGGCAGGTAGCGCCCCTCCGAACGCCAGCCGATGGCCTGCATGGTCACCCGCATCGACTCGGCGAAGCGCACCGGGTCCATGACGTGGAAGCGGTACAAGCCGTGCCGGTTGCCGACCTTGAAGTCGGGCTGGCCGAACGGGTAGCCGAGGAACGGCGCACTGAAGTTCTCGCCGAAGCCCCAGGCCCCACCGAAGTAGTCCTCGGTGCCCGTCCCGCAGATGGTCGGGAACTCGTCGTCGCCGTCGAGGAAGAACTTGATCTCGCCCTCACCCCACCAGCCCGCGACGTTCTGCTGCCAGGCCATGTAGACGCCGACGAACTGGCCCTGCCCGCGCACGCCGTCGAGGATGATGAAGTCCTCGCCGTAGGCCAGCGGGTTGGCGCGGCGGAACTGGGCGTGGAAGTAGCCCTCGTCCTCGGGCACCTCGGTCAGCGCGTAGTTGATGGTGTAGAAGAACCCACCCTGGGCGTCCGGGGCGCGGTTCTCGATCGTCACCCGCGCGTGGCCGCGGAAGGGCATCGGGAAGTAGCAGTTCATGCCGCCAGA
This sequence comes from Armatimonadetes bacterium UBA5419, assembly GCA_002409445.1. Lineage (GTDB taxonomy): Bacteria > Armatimonadota > UBA10988 > UBA10988 > UBA10988 > UBA10988. Next base: position 13,761 of record DHNJ01000268.1, read on the forward strand.
CGGGTTCACGTTGATCGGCAGGCTGAGCACCTTGGCCCGTTTGGCGAAGCCGCAGCAGAAGAAGTCGCCCAGCGGCGCCTCGACACTGGGCTCGCTCTCGTTGTCCCAGTAGACGCGCAGGATCAGGTCGCGGTAGCGCCGCTCGTCGACGGTGATCCAGATGTGTTGGATCACGCCCGGACCGTCGACATCCATCAACGTCGTGACGCTGCCGGCGGGCAGGGTGATGCACGGCCGGACCTTCCAGCCGCGGCCCAGGTCACGCGCGGCGGCGTTCGGACCGTCCCACTGCTGGCCCAGGCGCGCGACTTCCGCCTGCGACTCCTCGCTGAGCTCGGCCATGCCGCCGCGGCCCGGCTCGCCATAGACGTTCTCGGCGGTGATCGAGCGCGTCTTGGCGTCGCTCAGGCGGCTGATGGAACCCAGGTTCTGGGCGAAGTAGGCCATGGTTGCACTCCTTGGTTGGCCCCGGGCTCGGCGCCGGGGCTCAGAGATCGATAACGTCACCGTAGGCCGGCGCGCTCGTCTGCCAGCCCATGCGCTCGGCGACCAGTCCGGCGAAGCGCGCGGCCACGTCAGCGTCGCCGTGGGTGAAGAAGGCGCGCTGCGGCGGCTGCTGCAGGGCACCGAGCCACTCGAGCATGCCCGGCTGGTCCGCGTGGCCGCTGAGGCTGTTGATCTTCTCAATCTTGGCGCGCACACGATGTATCCGGTTGAACAGCCGAACCTCCTCGGCGCCCTCCACCAGCTGCCGGCCGAGCGTGCCCTGGGCCTGGAAGCCGGTGATTAGGATCGTGCTCTCCGGCCGTGACAGGTTCTGCTCAAGGTGGTGCTTGATGCGCCCGGCGGTCGCCATGCCGGAGGCGGAGATGATGATCGCCGTGCCCTTGATGCGGTTGATCGCCTTGGACTGCTCGCGGGTCTCGGTGAACTGCACATCGCAGTAGCCGAAGATGTCCACGCCGCGCTCATACAGGCGGCGTGCCTCGTCGTCGTAGCAGTCGGGGTGCGCGCCAGAGATGCGCGTCGCGCGGATGGCCATCGGGCTGTCGACGAAGGTCATCAGACAAGGGATCTGGTGCGTGGCGCGCAGTTCGCGCAGGTGGTACAGCATGGTCTGCGTCCGGCCGACGGCGAAGGCCGGCACGACCAGGTTGCCGCCGCGGCGGATAGTGTCGAGGATGACCTCGCGCAGGCGCACCGGCGTCATGTCGCTCGGCTCGTGGACGCGGTCGCCGTAGGTCGACTCGCAGACCATGAAGTCGGCCTGGTCGAACGGCTGCGGGTCGCGGAGGATGACGCGGTCTTTGTTGCCGATATCGCCGGAGAAGACGATCGAGCGCGTCCGGCCGTCCTCCTCCCACTCGATCTTGACGTGCGCGGAGCCGAGGATGTGGCCCGCGTCCTTCCAGGTCGTGTAGACCCCATCGAGGATCTCGGTTCGCTGGTCGTAGCGCACCGCGACAAAACCTCGCAAAGCCTCCTCGGCCTCGGCGATTGTGTAGAGCGGCTCGGTCGGCGCCAAGGCGCGGCCTTCGCGGCGGTGGCGCTTGGTCTTCCAGCGCGCATCCTCCTCCTGGATGTGCGCCGAGTCCAACAGCATCAGTTCGGACAGGTCGACGGTGGCCTCGTGGGTGATGACTCGGCCGCTGAAGCCGCGCTTGACCAGCAGCGGCAGCCGGCCAGTGTGGTCGATATGACAGTGCGTCAGCAGCACGCAGTCGATCTCGGCGGGGTCGAAGGGGAATGGGTCCCAGTTCAGGCCGAGGAATGGCCGCTCCTGGAACAGCCCACAGTCGATGAGGATCTTGCGTTCACGGATCTCAAGCAGGTAACAAGATCCGGTCACGGACCCGGCGCCACCGCAGAAGGTCAACTGAGCCACTATCTACTCCGCGCGTAGCATGGCACAACGCACGGACGACGTCTAGGACAGCCCGGCGCGCAACAGGTCCTGGACGTCCACGATGCCCAGCGCGCGGCCGAACCCGTCGACCACGCACAGGTTGTCCAGCTCGCGGCTCTGCATCATCGACAAGGCCTCGGTCGCCAGGCGGTCCGGCGTGATCGTCGTCGGCTCGCGGCCCATGACCGAGGCGACCGGCTCGGACAGCACCGCCCCGCCCCGCTGCTCCAAGTTCACGCGCAAGTCGCCGTCGGTGAAGACCCCGACCAGCATGCCGTCCTCATCGACGACGTTGGCCACCCCACGCACCGGCGCATGGGTCATGACCAGCAGCGCTTCCTGCACGGTCTGGTAGGCCCGGACAACCGCCTGGTCGCCACCGGTGCGCATCACGTCGCGCACCGTTAGCAGCAGCTGCCGACCAAGGCTGCCGCCCGGGTGCAGCAGGGCGTAGTCGGCGGTGCTGAACTTACGCGCCTCCATCAAGACCATGGCCAGCGCGTCACCCAGTGCGAGCATTACCGTGGTGCTCGAGGTTGGCGCGAGGTTGTGGGGGCAGGCCTCACGCTCGACAGCCATGTTCAGCACGACATGCGCGTGCTCGGCCAAGGTCGAGCTGGGTCGGCCCGTGACGGCGATGATCTTCGACCCGAGGCGGACCAACGATGGCAGCAGCGCGACCAGCTCGTCGCTCTCGCCACGGTGACTAAAGGCCAAGACGACCTCGTCGCGGCCGACCATGCCCAGGTCGCCGTGGACGCCCTCCGCCGCCGAGACGTAGACGGCGGGGGTGCCGGTGCTCGACAGCGTGGCCGCGGTCTTGTGTGCGATGTGGCCCGATTTGCCGACACCGGTGACGACCACGCGCTTCTCGGGGCGCTCCAGGATCAGCCGCACCGCCCGCCCGAGCGCTACGTAATCAAGCTTCTGCGTCGCCTCGGCCAAGGCGGTAGTCTCGGCGACCAGCGTCTCGACCGCGACGTTGACCCATTCCGCGGGCACGCCGGCGGCAATCGCCGCTTGCAGCATGCTCGACGCACCGTGTCCGTCCGTCATTCGGCCACCACCTTTCGTAGCGCCTGGACTGTCGCCAGAAGCGCGGGCAGATCCTCGAGTCGAAGCTGGTTCGGGCCGTCGCACAACGCCTCGTTGGGACAGTCATGGACCTCGAGGAATAGGCCATCTATACCCACCGCAGCGGCCGCCCGTACCAGCGGCGGCACGAACCGCCGGTCGCCACCGCTGGCGGTGCCAGCCGCGCCGGGCAGCTGCACGCTGTGCGTGCCGTCGAAGACGACGGGCACGCCGAAGCTGCGCATGATCACGAGGCCGCGGAAATCAACGACCAGATTGTGGTAGCCGAAGCTGCTGCCCCGCTCCATCAGCGCCACACCGGCCGCACCCGACTGCTGCACCTTGTCGATCACCGCGCGCATGTCCTCGGGCGCCGAGAACTGCGCCTTCTTGACCGTCACCGGCCGGCCAGTCTCCGCCGCGGCGACCAGCAGGTCGGTCTGCCGCGAGAGGAAGGCGGGGATCTGCAGGACGTCGACCACCTCCGCGACCGGCGCGCACTGGGCCGGCTCGTGGACGTCTGTGGTCACGGCGAGGCCTAGCTCATCGCGAACGCGCGCGAGAATGCGGAGGCCCTCGGCCTGGCCCGGCCCGCGGTACGCGCCGAGCGAGGTCCGGTTGGCCTTGTCGAAGCTGGACTTGTAGACGAACGGTATGCCGGCATTAGCCGCGACGATCGCCAGTCGCTCGGCCATGGCCAGCGCGTGCGCCTCGCTCTCGATCACGCACGGCCCGGCCAGCAGCACCAGTTCGGGCCCGCCCAGGACTATGCCGTCGCGGATCACCATCGGCTTCATTAGGTCTCTCTCCTCGGACCCTAGCGCAGCGCGAACGGGTCGTCGATGCGCAACGAATCGACCTTCGCGCGCTGCTCCTCGGTGAGCGCCTCCCAGACCTTGGCCCAATGCTTGCTGCGTGCCTTCATCAGCCGCTCGTTGACCGCGCGGCTAGCCTCGTCGCGGCGCTCGACCTCGGCCGGGTCGACCTGCTCGGCGTTGCCTTCCAAGTAGGCGATGAAGTCGGCGGACGCCGTCTCCATCGCGGCGCGGTCGTCCTTGGTCTCCGCCTCAAAGGCCGTCTGCGCCGCTTGCACGGTCTTGCGCTGCGCCTCGCTCAGACCGATCTTCGCCGCGCGGGCCAGCGCCCAGGCCGGCTCCGGGTTCTCGCTCAGGGCCTCCAGCGGCGCCTCGGCCAGGCCTTCGGGGACGGCTGGTGCTTGGGGCTCCGGCGCGACCGCGGCGGAACTGACCGGCGGCGGTGCGGGCGGCACGGGTTCCGGCTGCCCGCAACCGAACAACGCCAAGCTCAGGAGCAGGCCCCACATTAGCCGTCGCATCAGGCATCCTCCACGGCACGTTCTTCCACCCGCCGCGCGGCCAGCAGCGCACCGAGCACGCCGACAAAGGCGGCGACGGCGAACGCCCAGCCGACCGCATGATACTCGTTCGCGCCCGCACCCTCGGCGGTGCTGACCACCGCGCCGGCCAGGCCAACACCTAGCACCATACCACCGTTGCGGGCCGTCGCTAACAGGGCCGAGGCGATGCCCTGGCGGTCCCGCGGCGCCGCGCCGAGCAGGGCGCTGTTGTTCGGCGAGGTGAACAGCCCCGTGCCGAGCCCCGCCAGCCCCAGACCGAAGGCCAGGTAGACCCAGGAGGTGCTCGCGCTCTGGAAGGCCAGCACCAGCAGACCGGCCGACATGATCAGCAACCCCAGTGTGCTGGGCAACCGCGTCCCCACCCGATCCGACCAGTTGCCCGCCCACGGCGAGATCAATGCCATCATCAGCGGCTGCGCGGTAAGCAGCCGACCGGCCTCCGCCGTCGACCAACCACGCAGCGTGATCAGCGTGTGCGGCGTCAGGTAGACCACGGCGTAGATGGCGATGTAGTTGGCCAGGGCACACAGCGTCGCCGAGCTGAACTCCCACGAGTGGAACAGCCGCAGGTCCAGCATCGGCGCCGCGAGCCGCGACTCGAGGCGGTAGAAGACCACGCCCAGCGCTGCCGCCGCGCAGAGGATGCCCAGGGTCAGCGGCGAGCCCCAGCCCCAGTCCGGCCCGCGGTTCAGTGCGATCATGAAGGCGACCATGCCGGTCAGGAACAGGGCCGCGCCGAGCAGGTCGAACGGCTCCTGGAGTTCGCGGCCGGGGTCGGCGGGGATCACAGTCCAGATGATCACCAACGCCGCGGCACACAGGGGTGCATTGATCCAGAAGATCCCGTGCCAGTCCCAGGCGTCTGCCAGCCAGCCGCCCAGACTCGGCCCCAGGGTCAAGCCGAGGTAGACCATCGACGCCTGCAGGCCGAGCACGCGGCCCCGCTCGCGGGCGGGGAAGTGCTGTGTCAGCAGCGCCGGAGCGTTGGCCGAGATCATCGCTCCACCTACCGCCTGCAGGGCCCGCGCGCCGATCAGCTGGGCTAGCGACTGTGACAGCGCACAGGCCACCGACGAGAGCACAAAGACGACGAAGCCGAGCGAGAAGATTGTCCGGTGGCCGCGCGCATCGCCCAGCCGGCCGAAGCTTAATTGTAAGCCCGTCAGGCCCAGCAGATAGATGGTGATGACCCACTGCGCCTGCTCGAAATCGGCGCCGAACTTGCCCCGGATCGTTGGCAGAATCGCGTTCACCGCGCTGGTATCGAGCGCGGTCAGGAACGAGCCGAGGCCGACCGCGGCCAAGACTGACCAACGTCCCTTGCGTCGTAAGGCTTCTGTCATTACAATGATCTCTAGATTCCTGGTAGGAGAACAAGGAATGGCTCAGTTCACAACTACGCTCGAGGATAACTTGCGCACCGTGACCGTCTGGGAGGAGACCGGGGAGAAGGTCGTCACCGACGCTCCGGTCCTGTTCAAGGGGCTCGGCGAGCTGATCTCGCCCTCCGACCTGGTGGGTATTGGCTTGAGCGCCTGCGTGCTGACGATTGCCGGCCTAGAGGGCCAGCAGCGCGGATACGACTTCAGCCAGGCGCGCGTCCGCGTCGACAAGGAGCTCTCCGATCCGCCGACGGTTCGCGTCAGCAAGCTGCACGTGCACGTCACGCTGCCGGCCACGGTGCCCACGGCGGAGCGGCTGGCCATCGAGCACAGCTTGGCCAACTGCCCGGTGGGCCTCAGCCTGAGCCCCGACATCGACCGCCGGCTTGAGGTCGAGTGGGTCTAGCGTACCACTGGAACGGCGCGCCGCTGGCCTGGCCCGCCGAGGAGATTGATAAGGAGCGATAGGCAAATGAGCAAGATCACGACGCGCTTAGGTGACAACCTGCGCACGATTAGCCGCGTGGAGTCGGTTGGTGCCGACGTACAGACCGACGCCACGAAGACTTGGGGTGGCCTGGGAGAGCTGCCGTCGCCGGGCGACCTGGTTGGGGTCGCGCTGGGCGCGTGCATCCTGACGGTCGCCGCCGTCGCGGCGCAGAAGGGCGGATTCGACTTCAGCAGCGCCACGATCTCGGTCGAGCAGGAGTTCTCGTCCGGTGCGAAGGCCCGCATCACGACGATCCGCGTGCTGGCTTCGCTGCCGGCGAGCGTGCCTGCGGACGCACGGCCGGCAATCGAGCGCGCACTGCACACCTGCCCGGTGGGCAACAGCCTCCTGGCCGAAATCGACAAGACTCTCGATGTCGAGTGGGTCTAGGTCCCGGGCGGCTCTAGGTACCGGACCTTCGCGTCGGTGAAGGTGCCGGCCAGCCAGGCGTCGGGGAAGCGGCGGCTGCCCTGCAGCACGACCGCCAATCGACCAGAGACGGTCCCGACTTCCTGCTCTCGGGGCCCGCTCGCGCGGTACTTGGTGACGTCACGCTTCGAGAGCCGCACCTGGTAGCCGACAGGCGGGCCCCAGTCGGTGACCTGGCTCGGCTCTTCGGGGTCGGTGATGCGCCACGTCCCGCCGCCGGGCCGCAGCGGCCTCTCGACCGCCACGCCCTCCCGCGGCAGGGCCGGCAGATCGATGGTCAGCCGCCCTCCTTCGACCTCACCCTCGCGTGGCTCGAACTGCGCGACCAGCCGCCAGCGCCCCAGCTCGTAGATGAACTCGACGCGCTTGACCGTCGCCGGCCTGCCCGTCACGTAGCCCACGGCGGGCTTCGCCGGCGCGGAGGCGACCTTCGGCGTCTTGGTCCAGGCGAAGCCGCTGGGCGGCGGCTCCGCGGCTGGTGCCTCCACCGTCTCTGGCGGCGGCGCCACCGGCAGCGGAGTCAGCGGGTCCGCGCCGTCACCCGGCACCACGCTGGGTGCCGGCGGTGCGGGCTTGAAGGGGTCGAACGGCTCAACGATGGTTGGTGCGGGCTGCTCGGGCACGCGGACCCCGCAGCCCGCGATCAGCAGACCGGCGCACGCGACGAGCCAGCGGCGGCTATGGTTTGTCCAGTGCATACCACAACGTACCCTGTCCCGGGTCGACCGTCACACGGAACCCGTCGGCCGTCGCGGTCAGCGGTACCTCGGCGCCCGGCACACCGTGCCCGTCCAGCGCGCGCATGCGCCAGCCATCACCCAGCGACAGGCTGAGATCCGCGGTCAGCGGCTCGATGCGCGTGGGCCCGCTGCCCCAGCGGTTGCCCACGCTGGTCGAGGTGTCGTTCCACTCCATGCCGGTATTGGCGACCGCCCCGACGACGGCCAGCAGCAGCCGCTCCGACTGGTCCAACGGCCGGCCATCGAGCGCGTTCACGGCGACCGTGGCGAAGCCGTGGACCGACTCGCGCAGCGTCACCGCCAGCGGCCCCGCACTGAGCGTCCGCCCCTGAATCATGCCCAGCACGGCCGCGGCCTGCGGTGTGTCGATCAGCGCGTGCGCCTGCTCAGCGGGCGCGGGCTCCCAGACCAGGGCCGTCGAGGGCGCGATGTCCTGCTCGACGAGGCCCAACTCGCCGCCGTCGGTCAGTTGCACTTCCGACCGTGCGCGCAGGACGACATCGAACGGTGTCAGGCCAAGGCTGCGCCAGTGGTTGTGGACCGAGCCGCCCTCCATCGCCACGCTGCGGGGCAGCATCAGCCGCTGCACGCCGGCGGCCGCGGGCATCGACCCGCCGCGGAACAGCACGGCGGCAAACGGCGAGAGCGCGACCTTCGCCGGGTGGTTGACCATCGTGAAGTAGCCGGTGATCCGCGGATCCGGTGCGACGGTCGTATCACCGTAGTCGAACTGGTAGAGACCGTCCCAGTCCTGCAGGCCGGCGACCGCGGCGAGCAGCGGCATCATCTCCGCGCTGTAGAAGCTCGGTGCGGGGTGGTCGTACTCGGAGATGGTGTGCGGCTTGCCCGCCGCGCGGTAGCCCGACAGGTTTTGCATCGTGCCCGCAGTGGTGGAGGCGACCATCGGTGTGTTGCTGATGTACCAGTTGTTGCCGTCCCAGGCGGTGCCGGGGAAGACCGGGTGCTGCCAGTAGGCGTGCATGTCGATGAAGTCGCCGTGGTTGACCTCGCGCAGCAGCCCGTGCGTGCCGCCGTAGTCAGCCTGGCTGTCGATCACGAGCTTGCTGCCGCCCGCGATCTCCTGGACCAGCGCCGTGAGGTCGCCGACATACTTGTCCTCGACGCCGACCAGGAACTCGCGGATGTCGGCCGCCTGCACCGAAGACCAGGTGCTCAGCGGCAGCGGCAGCGGCATCTGGTCCAACTGCGCACCAGGAGGCATCAGCGGCGGCGCGCCTTCGCGCAGCGTGACCCGACGGACCTCGACCCAGCCGAGCCGGTTGCCCATGCCGAAGGTGATGCGCGTGTGGTCCGGCAGCACGTCGTCGGCGAGGAAGGTGTAGCGGTAGTCCTGCCACTCCGGCGTGAGGGTGAACGAGTGCGTGCCACCGATGTGCCGCCAGTCGTCGATGTCGCGCCGCGCGCCGGCGGTGATCGGCCGCGCCTCGTTGGCCCGTGCCTGGAACTCGACCGTGTAGACCTGCCCCTCGGTCAGGTTGAGCCCGACCTGATGGACCTGGAAGTGCCAGCTCTCCGTGCCCAGGGCGGTCATCTCGGTGCGCAGCGCCGGCGTGCCGTCATCCGACTCGACCACGCTGCCGGCGATCTGCGCCGGCGCCGGTGCCTCCAGGGTCCAGCGGGTCAGGCCGTCGGTGAAGTCGCCGTTGGTCAGCATCTGCGGCCCGAAGCCGGCCGGCACCGTCTGCCAAGCGTTCAGGGCGGCGGCGAGATCGCCATACTTGGCGGCGATGAACTCGCCCCACTGCTGCCGCAGCGGCGCGACAAACTCGTCGCTTAACTCCAGCCAGGCAGGGTTGGTCGCCTGGCCGGTGAGGCTGTTCTCGTTGTTCAGCTCGACGAACGAGATCGCCGGCTCGGCGGCGTAGCTGGCGCCGGTGTACGGGTTCACGTGCTCGAGGATGAGCCGTGCGTACTCGTGCTGCTGGCGGATCATCTCCGGGTGGTAGTTGTCGAGCGACTTGCCGTAGTTGTAGGTGCGCGGCACGCCGGCCCAGTCGAACCCGGTGTACCAGCGGCTGACGTGCAGGTTCAGGTTCACGTAGATGCCGGCCTGCTTGAGGTTGTAGATGAGCCAGTCGAGGCGGTCCATCTGCTCGGCGTCGAGGGAGGTCTGCGTGTCGTCGCCCCAGAGACCGCGGGGGATGCCCGCGTTGTCCAGGTGGTGCAGGCGGACGACGTTGAAGCCAAGTTGCGCCATGCGCTGGGCGATCAGCGGCGACATTGACTTGTCGGGGAAAGCGGTGGCGAAGGTGAGGTTGGTGCCCAGCAACCGCAGCCGCTGGCCGGCCCCGTCGATGAACTGGCCGTTCTGCACCGTGACCGGGCCGCGGCTGCCGGCCGGCGCGGGGTTGAGGCCGCTGAGGTCGACGAACGTGCCGGCGGCCTTGACCGGCGGCATCGGGAAGGCCAGCGCGCCGGGCGTCGGCTCGGCGCCCACACAAAGAGCCAGCAGAAGGGTCAACATCGCGCACTCACTGGCCGCGGCCACGACTCCAGCCCGGCACGCGCCCGTTTCGCCGCCGGCGGTGGTTTGCCTTCCACGCGGTTACGGTACACTCTCCGTGAGGTCTTGAGCGGCGTGAGCGAACAGGTGATGGTCAACAGCCCGCGGCGCCCGCCGCTGCGCGCCACGCTGCGCGAGCTGTGGGCCTACCGCGAGCTGGTCACCGAGTTCACCCGCCGCATCCTCATGGTTCGCTATAAGAACAGCGTCCTCGGCCTGGTCTGGTCGCTGATCACCCCGCTGGTGCTGATCGGCGTGATCACGCTGATCACCAAGTACTTCCTGGGCCAGCCCATCCCCAACTACTCGGCCTATATCTTCCCAGTCATGTTCGCCTGGACCTTCAGCAACAACGCCATCCCGGACATGTGCATCTCGCTGCTCGAGAACTCGCTGCTGATCCGGCGCTCCTACTTCCCGCGCGAACTGCTGCCCATCTCCGCCCTGCTCGCCGCGCTGTTTCACTTCCTGATCGGCCTGGTCCTCAGCCTCGGCTACCTGATGCTGCTGCGCATCTTCCCGCAGCAAGTCGGCTGGAGCGTGCTCCTGGTGCTGCTGATCATCCCCTGCCATCTGTGCTTGCTGCTGGGTCTGGGGCTGATCACCGCGGTGCTCAACGTCATCTACGAGGACATTCGCTTCCTCGTCTCCGTCGGCCTGCAGATCATGTTCTACGCGCTGCCGGTGATGTACCCGATCGAGCGCGTCGCGGCGGTCGAAGGTCAGCCGTGGTTGCTGCCCGCGTACCTGGCGAACCCCTTCGCCGGCCTGCTCGTGCTCTACCAGAAGGCGATGCTGCCGCCGATTCAGAGTGCCGGCCACCCCGCCCTGCCCTTCAGCTGGCCGTTGCTGGGCCAGACCTGGTTGGTCAGCCTGCTCGTCCTCTGGTTCGGCCTCTGGTACTTCAACCGCCTCAAGTACGTCGCCGTGGAGCGCCTGTGATGAGCATGCCCCCCGCCATCGACGTGCGCAATGTGACCAAGCAGTTCCGCGTGGTCCACCACGCCGGCTCGCTCAAGCGCGCGGCCCTGGAGCTCCTGCGCCACCGCAGCTACGTCGAGCAGATGACCGCCCTCGACGACATCTCGTTCCAGGTCCCCGCGGGCCAGTCGCTCGGGATCATCGGCTCCAACGGCAGTGGCAAGAGCACGCTGCTGATGCTGCTAGCCGGCATCTACCGCCCGACCGCGGGCGAGATTGAGGTCCGCGGCCGGGTCACCACCCTGCTAGACCTCTTCGCCGGCATGCATCAGGACCTCACGGCGGCCGACAACGCGATTGTCGTCGCGATGACCAACGGATTGTCCCGCGCGGAGGCGCTGCAGCGCCTGCCGATGATGTTGGAGTTTGGCGAATTGACCGCCCACGCTGACCAGCGCATCCGCCACTTCTCGGCGGGGATGGTCGTGCGCTTGGGCTTCAGCGTGGCCGTTCACTGCGACCCGGACATCCTGCTCGTCGACGAGGTGCTGGCGGTCGGTGACCAGTCGTTCCAGGCCAAGTGCCGGCAGCGCGTCGGCCAGCTGCAGGCGGCAGGCAAGACGATCATCTTTGTCTCCCACGACCTGGACACGGTCCGCGCGACCTGCCAGCGGACGATCTGGTTCGAGCGTTCGCGGCTGCGGCTCGACGGGCCGACCGCCGAGGTCCTCGCGGCCTACGAGGAGTAACCAACAATGGCCTGGCGCCGACGGTGGCAGACGGTGCGAGGGCTGGCCCGCGAACGCGGCCTCGGCTACGCGCTGCGCTACGCCCTGGTTCACACCGGCGGCCCGCACTTCACCGCCGCCCTGGGCCATCTGGCGCGCGCCATCCGCTGGTACCCGCGGCTCAGCGGCGTACCCATCGACCCGCATCACCCCCACCTCACCCCGACCCAGGTCGGCTACTGGTGGCTGCTCGGCGCCAGCTACGAGGAGCCCGAAATCACCCTGTCGGCGACTTGGCTGCCACCCGACCTGCCGGTCGTCGAGCTGGGCGGCTGCCTCGGTGTCGTCGCTTGCCGGGTCAACGCGGGCCGCACCGACCCACACGCGCACGTCGTCGTCGAGGCCGACACGCGGTTGGTGGCCGAGATTGAGCGCCTGCGCGACAGCGAGGGCGCGGCCTTCACCGTGCGCGGCGGTGCGCTGGCTTACGGCGGCCCGACCACCGAGCTCCGGCGCACCGCGCAGAGCCTCATGGGTAGCAGCGTCTACGCGATCAACGAGACAGCCGACGACGACGTGCTGACCGTGCCGACAGTCGGCCTGGCCACGCTGCTGGACGAGCAGGGTTGGGCGCGGGCGGCCGTCATCTGCGACATCGAAGGCGCGGAGCACGACCTGCTGGCCAACGAGGGCGACGTGCTCGCCGCACGCGTCCCGTGGCTTGTGATGGAGCTGCACGAGGTACTGGGGCGGACGATCGACGATGCGCTCGCGCGGCTGGCGGCGCTGGGTTTCGAGCCGCTGGAGCGCAAGCTGAACACGGTCGCGCTGCGGGGGCCGGCGGCGGTCTAGTCGCGCGCGGCCTGGCGGTGCTGCCAGTCCAGGAGCCCGTAGGCCGTCCAGAGCACCGGCGCCAGACCCGCGGTGCCGTCCCGGTGCGCTTCGAGCAGCCGCAGCAGGAGCGTGCCGTCTAGTCCACACTGACTGTCGCTGGCCTCGTCAGCAAACGCCGCGCGGCATCGCTGGTACAACGGCCCGCGCAGCCAATCGTCCAAGGGCAGCCGCCACGGCGTCCTCGGTCGGGCGGCGACACCGGCGGGTAGCAGCCGCTCGGCCAGGCGCCGCAGCAGCCATTTGCCCTGGCTGTCGCGGTAGAGCAAGTTGTGCGGCAGTCCGAGTGCGTATGCGGCGACCTCGATGTCGACGAACGGCGTCCGGCCTTCGACGCCGTGGATCATCGTAGTTCGGTCGAACTGCAGCAGCAGGCTGTCGGGCTGCCAGCTGCTCAGGTCCTTGAACTGCGCCTCGCGGTGGGCCACGGGCAGCAGATCCTCGTCGACCCGGCCGCCGCCGCCGGGGTTGAGCCGCGCGACGAGCTCGGGCGGGGCGATCCAGCGCGCGGACATCGACGGCGCGGCGTACAGGGCATAGCCACCAAACAGCACATCCGCGCCGTGGCCGGCGAGCACCACCCGCATCTCGCGGCCGGCTGCGCGCGCCAGGAGCCAACTGGGGATCTGCCTGGGGTCTCCCAGCGGCTCATCGACCGCCGCGAGGACCTCGTCGAGCGCGGCCAAGCAGTCGTCCTCTGTCAGGACGACGGCCACATGCTGTAAATCTAGCGCAGCGGCGGTCGCTGCCGCGGCGCCGCCGGCGCCGCCCACTTCCAGCCCGAAGCTACGCTTGCAGCCCTGGCGGGCGGCGAGGGCGGCGATAAGACTGCTGTCGACGCCGCCGCTCAGCAGCAGCCCGACCGGCACGTCGCCGCCTAGGTGCCAGTGGACGCTGTCGGACAGCACGGCGTCGAGCGCGTCGACGGCGTCGTCGATGGTACCGGTCTGCGGCCGGGGCGCCGTGGGCGGCTGCCAGAACGGCCGCGGCGTGCCTTGGCCGAGGGTGACCTCGTGGCCGGGCGGCATGCGCTCGACGGATTCGACCAGCGGCGCCCGGCCCGGCACCCAGCCGCGCAGCAGCAGCTGCGAGACCGCCTCCGGTCGCAGGCGCAGCGGCACCAGACCGGGCGCCAGCAATGCGCGTAGCTCGGAGGCAAAGGCCCAAGCGCGGCCGTCGTCCAGTGGCGCGAGGTACAAAGGTTTGATGCCGAACGGATCGCGCGCGAGGTGGACGCAGCGCTGGCCCTCGTCGACGACCGCCACAGCGAACATGCCGCGTAGCCGCTTGAGCAGCGTCGGCCAACCCCAGGCGAGGTAGCCGCGGAGGAGGACCTCCGTGTCGCAGGTGCTGCGGAAGACCTGGCCGGCGGCGGTTAGCTGGGCGCGCAGCTCCGCGTGGTTGTAGATCTCGCCGTTCTGGGCGACGATCACCTGCCCGTCATCGCTGGCCATCGGCTGCCGGCCGGCGGCCAGGTCGACGATGCTCAGCCGCGTCGCGCCGAGCGTGCTCGAGGCCGTCGACAGAGTGTGCCGGTCGTCAGTGCCGCGATGGCGGAGCCGGGCGAGCATCGCCTCGGTCAGGTCGGTCCGTCGCAACGGATCCCAGCTCGGCGCCCAGACACCTGCCAGACCACACATCGTGCCCCCCTTTAACTCAAGGTACCGGCGCCGGCCGCGACGAACGCCCGCACGTCCGCACCAAGCTGATGCAGGCACTCGTCCTTAACGTACATCATGTGCCCGGCCTCGTAGTAGGTCATCTGCAGATGGTCGCGCAAACTCTCATGCAGGCCAAGGTGGGCGAAGGTGTGCTCCGTCGCAAAATACGGCGTAGCCAGGTCATAGTAGCCATTGGCACAGAGCACGCGCAGCGACGGGTTGTGGGTCATCGCCTCGCGCAGGCAGTCGCTGAAATTCAGGTACCGGTTGCCCCACTTGCCATAGCCCCACTTCTCGTAGAGCGGGGCGAGGATCTGGTAGCGCTGCTCGGCACGGAAGCCCAGTTCGCTGCCCAGGTAGTGGTTCCAGGCACTGGTGTAGGCCCCCGACAGCGCGGCGCTGCTCGGGTCGTACTCGTAGCTGTCGCTAACCAGGGCGCGGTCGCGGCCGAGGTAGCGGCTGTCCAGCCGGCCGACGGTCTGGCCACGGTCGCGCAACAGTTCCTTGTTGAAGCGGCCCATGTCGATGCGCAGCCGGGCCGCCTCCAGGTAGCTCGTCGACAGGCCGGTCAGCCGGCTGAGCCGGTCACGCAGGCTACGCGCGCGGCTGGCGGGCAGGCGGTCGCCCAGGAGCAGGCCGCTGGCGTAGTCGCCCAGCGCGAACTCCTCCGCCTCGGCCAGCAGATCACGGAGGGCGAGCTTCTGCTGCGCTGGCTTGAGCGCGTTGTGGTACCAGGCGGTCGCCGCGTAGGCCGGTAGGTAGAGGACGTACGGCAAGTCGTTACCGTCGGCGAAGCGGATGGTCGCCATGCTCAGCACGCTGGAGACCAGGACGATGCCCGCGAGATAAAGGCCGTGGTCGCCTTGCAGCTTCTGCGCGAGACCAGCGGAGCGCATCGTGCCATAGCTTTCGCCGCCCAGGTAGATCGGCGAGGCCCACCGGCCGTTGGCCGTTAGGTACTGGGTGATGAACGCCGCAACGCTGTCCACGTCGCCCTCAACGTTCCAGAACTGGTCCGCGTCGACACCTTCGGCCGCTTTGCTCAGGCCGGTGCCGACCGGGTCGATGAAGACCAGATCGGCGACGTCGAGTAGCGTGCCGGGATTGTCGGCCAAGCGTGCCGGCGGCGGCAATGCCTCGCCCTCCGGCCCGAGGACGACCCGCCGCGGGCCCCAGGCGCCCATATGCAGCCAGACCGATGAAGAGCCGGGCCCGCCGTTGAAGGCGAACAGCAACGGCCGGTTCTGCGGCTCGCCGGCACCATCCAGGGTATAAGCGGTGAAGAAGAACTCGGCCCACGGCTTGCCGTCATCGGTGCGGACGGTGAAATGTCCGGCTTTCGCCTGGTAGGCCAACGTGCGCTCGCCGACGGTGACCTTGCCTTGGCTCTCGACAACGGGGGGCCGATCGCTGCTTGCCGCGGGCGGCGTATTGAGGGTGAGCGCCACCTGGACCCGTGGTAGTTCGACCTCACCGGTGTACTGTGCGCTCGTCGGCTTCGACTCACTCATCGCGTATGCTCCCCGAGCGCGGAAGTGACCCGCGCCGATGGCAGTATACTCGGGCCAGGGGATGTAATGGAGAGGTGGCAGTATGGCACCGGATGGCCAGAGGGACCGATCGATGAGCGACGCGGAACTGGTGGCGGCGGTGCTGGCGGGAGATACCGAAGCGTACTCTCTGCTAGTAGAGCGCCATCAGGATCGGGTTGTCGCCGCGGCGTACCACATTGTTTCCGATCGTGACGCCGCGGAGGATCTCGCGCAGGACGCCTTTGTCGAGGGGTTCCGTTCGCTGCGGCGGCTGCGTGAACCGGCCCGCGTCGGCGCGTGGTTCCACGGCATTGTCCAGCGCCTCTGCTACAAGTGGCTGCGCCGCCATAGTCGTGTTTCCTCGATTGAGACCGAGCAGTTCGACCTCATGCCGGGTGATTCGCCGCAACCCGACGAGCCAGGCGACCTGATGGAACTGCTCGCCCAGTTGCCCGAGCAGTACCGGCAAGTGCTCGTCGCGCGGTACCTCGAGGAGTTGGACTATACCGAGATCGCCGACCAGCTCGGCACGACGGTGAACAACGTGCGCGTCCGGGCCCACCGGGCGAAGATCCGATTGCGTGAGCTATTTGAGACTTTCGATGCCGCGCGCAAGGAGCGCGATCGGCAGCGGCTGCGCCTCATCGCGGGCGGTGGAGATTCGGCATGACCAAGGAGTGGCGCGAGCGTCTCGCCGCGTACGATGAAGCTGGCCTCGAGCCGCGTGAGCGTGCGGCTCTCGAGCTACTGCTCGACTCCGACCCCGAGGCGCGCGCCTACCTAGCCGATCTGCGTGAGGATCGCCAACGTTACCGCGAGGCGCTCGGCGCGATCACCGCGCGCCCCGGCTTCAACGCCGCGGTCATGGCGCGCGTCAGCGCGCACCAGGGCGCCTGGTACCGGCGCTTGGCGCTCAACCTTCGGCCCCGTGCGCTTGAGATGTTCGCCGTGGGCATGATGGCGTTGGTGGCCTTCGCCATGATCCCGCGTGACGTCGCCGCCCGGCAGCAGACCGTCTGCAAGACCAACCTTAAGGATCTTGGCCGCAGCCTAGCCGCCTATAGCCAGGACTGGGACGACCATCTGCCCGAAGCCAATACCTGGGCCGTGGCCACCGCTGCCTACCAGGAGCGGTCCAATGGGCTGATCTGCCCCGTCGACGACCGCGTCCAGGAGGACTCGCACATCGTTAGTTATGGCATGCCGCAGCGCGTCAGCGGGCAGAACCTGGGCCGCGTCCGCGATCTCGCGACCGAGGTCGCCCTACGCGATGCCGAGGGCTCGTTCCTCGCCCCGCGCCATGACCGGCGGGCTAACGCCGCCTACCTTGACGGCCACGTTGCCCCGCTGTCCTTCGACCCGCCGATCCCCGGCCGCTAACCGATGGCCAGCCTGCTCGCGGCGAACGTCGCCGCCGCCCATGCTGCGTTGGATCTTGCGGCCGCGCTTGACGAGCCGCTCCAGACCGCGGCTGAACTCGTCGCCGAGAGCCTGCGCGCGGGCGGCAAGCTGCTCTGCTGTGGCAATGGTGGCAGCGCGGCCGAAGCCGGCCACCTTGCGACCGAGTTCGTCGTGCGCTTTCGCGACGAACGGCCGGCGCTTGCCGCGATCGACCTGACCGCGAGCGGCGCCAACCTAACCGCCGTGGGCAACGACTACCACTGGGACGAGGCGTTCAGCCGCCAGATCGAGGCGCTCGGCCGGCCCGGCGACGTGCTGGTCGTTTTCACCTCGTCCGGCGCCAGCCCGAACATCGAACGCGCCCTGCACACCGCGCGCAAGCTCGGTGTGCGGCGCTTGGCTTTTCTCGGCCGCGACGGCGGCAGCTGCCGCGACCTGTCCGATGTCGAGTTGCTCGTCCCCGCCCAGGTCACCGCGCGCATCCAGGAGGCGCACCTCCTCCTCCTGCACACGCTGTGCGAGCTGGTGGAGCAGCGGCTGGGACTGCTCGGCTAGCCGGTCAGGTGCAGGCGGTCCGCGCCGTCGATCTGCTCAGCTCGACCGGTGGCCAGTAGGATCTCCACCGCCTCGTTGAAGTACTCGCGCATCGGCGCGGAAACGCGCTGGTACCCCAGCAGCCGCGCCGTTTCGGTGACCAAGTCCTCGCGTGGCAGACCAATCTGCTGGCGCAGCACCTCGGCGGCCGCGTTGGCAACCTCTTCGGGCGCGATCTCCTCGGCCTTCCGCTTTTCTCGCTCCGCGTCGCCGTTCACCCGGAAGACGCGGTACTGCGCCGGATCGGCGCCCGCCGGCCAGAGGAACGTCCGCTCGCCGCGCCGGTGCACGTCGACGGCCGCGGCGGGCAGCGCGTTGTCGACGGCCACGCGGACGGGCTTGGTCAAGCTCTTGATGTCCCAGAACTGGATGACCCGGCGCGAGGCGGCCTCGAGGCTGAGCGGCCCCTCGCGCTGCACCACGGCCGACAGCACCGTGGCGATCTTCGCTCGTGCTGACGGGCCGAAGAAGTCCTCGCGCGTGCCCAGCGGCGCACGCGGCCTACTCTCGCGGTAGACGGGCCATTCGGTCTGCGTGTGTGCGGGTGCTGCCTCGTCGGCGGCGAGGACGTCATTGTCGTCCGCCGGTGGCGTCTCGTTCGCTACGGGCTCCGGAGCTTTCTCCGGTTCGGCCGGCTGCGCATCCGACGGCGCGGCGAGCGCCGCGGAGATCGCCTTCTCCAGCCGCGCGAGCACTCGCTTGGGCTCTTGCCACCATTCCAGCGAGTAGACCCGCTCCAATCTCCAGCCCAGGCCGGCGAGCACGTCACGGCGCAGCAAGTCGCGGTCACGGACCGAGCTGGCCTGACGGTAGCTAGCACCGTCGCAAGCGATGCCCAGGATGTGGCGGGTCGGGTCACGTGGGTCGCGCACGGCCAGGTCCAGGCGGTAATCGGACGAGCCGACCGCCAGGTCCACCTCGTGGCCGCGCGCGCGGAGTGCCTCGGCCAGAGCCTGCTCGATGCTTTGCTCGCTCGCCGCCGTACCGTCGCTCGTGGTGCCGCCGGTCAGCGCGCCGAGACCGCGCTCAGCGAAGTCGAGATAGGCCTTCAGGTCGCCCACCCCGCCCTCCTTCGAGACGCGGCCAAGGTCGATGTCCTCGGCCCGTAAACTGGCAAAGATCATCGTCTCGCGCCGCGATCGGGTCACCGCCACATTCAGCCGCCGCGCCCCGCCCGCCTTGTTTAGCGGGCCGAAGTTCATCGCGACCCGGCCTTCGCTATCTGGCCCGAAGCAGATGGAGAAGAGAATCACGTCGCGTTCGTCGCCCTGGACGTTTTCGAGGTTCTTGACGAACAGTGGCTCCTCGCGCTCCGGGTCCAGCGCGGCGTCCAGCACCGAATTGCTGCCGCTGCGCATCTCGAGCAGATCCTCGATGAGTCGCTGCTGGGCCATGTTGAAGGTCACCACGCCGAGTGACTGGTGTTGGCGCAGCGGGTCGGCGAGGCGCTCCTCAATCTCCGTGACGATGGCCTCGGCTTCGGCCTGGTTGGTGCGCTCGCCGCCGCGGTCGTAGGTGCCACCGACGAAGCGGAAGCTGACCGCCGAGTCGCGGTCGGGCGAGGGGAACGTGACCAGCCGTCGGTCGTAGTAGCGGTGGTTGCTGAACGTGATCAGGCTCTCGTGCCGGCTGCGATAGTGCCAATTCAGATGATGCTGACCGATCTGCGCAGCCTGGCAGTCGTCCAAGATGCTTTCGAGGTCGCGCACCTCCTCGTCGTCGGCCGGTTCGTCGTCGGCCTCGGCGCGCTCGAAGAAGCTGGTCGGTGGCAGCTGCCGTGGGTCACCGACGATGACGACGCTGCTGCCGCGTGCCATCGCCCCGATAGCATCCCAGACCGGGATCTGCGAGGCCTCGTCGAAGACCACGAGGTCGAACGGCGGGTGCTTCGGATCGAGGTACTGCGCAACCGACAGGGGGCTCATCAGCAACACCGGCTTGAGCTTGCCTAGCAGACGCGGGATCTGCGCGAACAGCGAGCGCAACGGCAGGTGGCCCCGCTGGCGTTGTGTCTGGCGCAAGAGAATGCCCACTTCCGAGTTGTCGTTCACGTAGGTGCCGACCTGTGGAACCTCCTTGGCGAGCTTGGCGATCAGATGTGCCTGGGCCGCGTCCATGACTTGCTTGTCGGCCTTGGCGAACTCGGCGAGGGTGTGCTCGAAGGTGGCCCGTCGGAACCGAAGCAGGGCCGGTTCGGCATCGACGACGAACTGCGTGAACCAGCGCGCGTACGAGTGCTCGAAACTGTCGGCAACCTCATCCGCTGGTAGTTCGCCCTGTTCGATTGGTGCCAGCAGGGCGCTCAGGCCACCCTGCGCCGCGGCACCGCGCGCCTGCCGCCAGTCGAGCCAACCTTGGACGTCGCCCAAACTGTCCGTGAGCGCCGCGCTGCGTGCGGCCAGCCGATCGAGGTAGGCGTCGTCGTCACTCGGCTCCGCCAGCCAGGACGCCTCAGTGCCGAGTTCTGCCGCGAGAGCGGTGACCGCGTCGTCCAGCGCCACGGCGCCTTGGAGCAGCGCCTGCACGCGTGGCGCCGCGCCGGCGGCTTGTGCAGTCTCGAGAAATGGGGCCACCGCCTCGGCTGCGCCCTCGCCCAGCAGCGTGTGGGCGGTCTTGCGCAGGCTGGCCAGCGCGTCCAGCGCCGTCTGCAGGGCGGACCACTCGGTCGCGGCGCCCTGCCACAAGGCGCCAAGCCACGGTTCGGCCGCCGTCGACGCCACCGCCCGTAGATGCGCGCCGGCGTCCAGCGCGGCCGGTAGGTCGGTCGACAGTGTCGCGGCGGACTCGGGTCCGCCGCCGGCGGCGCACAATACGGCCGCAGCTTCGACGGCCTGGCGGGCGTCTGCCACGAGCGTCAGCGCGGTAGTGTGGTCGTCCGGTAGGCTCGTAGGCCAGACGCGGGCGAGGTCTGCTCGCGCCGTCTCCGCCTGCTGTGCGGCGGCGTGCAGGTCAGCACGCCGGGCGGCCTCGGCTGGGTCGTGTTGAACAGCGAGTGCGTTGGTCACGACAATGGCGAGGTTGCTGGTGGCGGACGCGACCAGTTGGTCATGGAAGTCGTCGGCCCAGGCCAGCGTACTCTCTGCGGCGCCTAGGTCTGTCGCCGCACCGGCCCACCGGTCACCCAGGAGGCGCGTGCCGTCGTTGCTCAGCCGGTCGATCTCGTGCCGCCGGCGCTGCAAGCCGGCGAGCGCCGACAGATGATCGGCGCGCTCGTCGGTGGCTGGCGCCTGCGTCAATGTGTCGAGAGCAACCAGCGGCGCGAGCACCTGGGCCACCTTGCGGCCTCGCACCAGGAAGAACGCGGCCTGGGCCTGTACCAGCTCGGCGTGCAGCGCGACCGCGTCCAAGTCGAGCACGGCCGTGCCGTACCGCGCCGTAAGTTCGTCAGTATGTGTGGTGAGGTCGCGCACGGCGTCGACCGCCTCGCGCGCCGCGGCTAGTGGCGCGTCCGGCGCAACCAGTATCGCGGCGCCCGCCGGCGCGCGCGAGACGAGGTCGGCCAGGGCGCCCAGAGCTGAGGAGGCGGCCCAACCTGTCGGCACTGCGGCGCCACGGGCCGTGGCCCAGCTGGCCGCGTGAGTGGCGAGCGCTTCCGTTGCCTGTGCGGTGCGGTCCAACACGTCGCGGATCGTCTCTGGCGACGTCCAGGCTGCTTCCACCAGGTGCGCCAGTTGCGGGATGGCTTGGCACTCCGCCCCAGTAATGTCCGGCAACTCGGCCAGAGCCGCAGCACCGTACGTGTCCTGCAGGCGCCCCTGTTCGTCTGCGCTGCGCCGGCCCGACTCGACGAGTGCAGCGAGGTGTGGCTGGGCCGTCGGCCAGTCGTCGCTCAGGCCGAAACGGGCAAGTGTCCTGTCGATCTGCAGCAGGCTAACGAGCACGTCCGCGACGGTGCGCGATCGGCGGGGGCCCTGGAGGTCGAGTACGGGCGCCAGCGAGCGCACTGCTTCACGCGCTTGCTGGAACGTATCGAGCGCCGCGCGGAGGTCGCCTAGCCGCTGGCGGACCGCTTCGCGCCAGGCCAACGAGTAGCTACGCTCGGGTAGCCCGGCCCAGGGACCACCGTCGAGGTGCTCTACGCCTTGCGCCGCCGTGCGCAGGTCGGCCGCCAGCCGCCGGCAGCGGGCCAGCGTCTCGGGCGGGGGCAGCGTGGTCGGCGGCCATCCGAGATCGTAGGCGGGCATCTCGCGTAGTTGGGCGATCGTGCTGAGTGCGTCGTGCATCGAGTGCCCGGGTGCCTGTCGCCGGTGCAGCGCGTCGTGATAGCCCTCGAGCTGCGCGCGCAGCTCCTTGTAGTGGTTCGCACACTCCTTCCAGTCGGTGCCGGCGCGGGAGCGCTGGAGATTCAAGGTGGCGGCCAGATCCGCGAGGACGCTGGCCTTCTGTGCCTTGTTCGAGTGCAGCGCGAGCGTGAAGGGCCCGAGGCCGAGGCGCTCCAGGCGGGAATGAACGACGTTCAGTGCCGCCGCCTTCTCGGCCACAAACAACACCGTCTTGCCGGCGTACAGCGCGTTAGCGATGAGGCTGGTGATGGTCTGGGACTTGCCTGTCCCCGGTGGTCCGTGCAGGACGTAGCTGTGCCCGCGCACCGCCGCCTCGACGGCCTTCAGCTGCGACGAGTCCACACTGACCACCGGCAGATAGGCCGGGCCATTCCCGCTGGGCTCCGCTGTCAGCACCGCTGGGTCTCGGAAGGCCGCGGTCGGCGTGTCGATCAGGTGCTGCACCACCGCATTGCGGCGCAGGTCGTCCGCGCGTACATCGAGATCGCGCCACATCAGGAACTTGGTGAACGAGAAGAGCCCGAGGCAGGCCGCCTGGATGACTTCCCAGTGGGGCACACCGCTCACCGCGTGCGTGACGATGTTCATCACCTCGTGGATGTCGACGCCATTCTCGTCCGTCGGCAGCGGATCCAGGCCTTCAAGGGTGAGCTTGTGCTCCTTGGTCAGGAACTCCAGCAGCGTGGAGTTGAAGACGGTCTCGTCATTGCCCGCGCGCAGCTCGAACCGCTCGTGGCGCGAGCGGCGTTGTATCGTGACTGGCATGAGTAGAAGCGGTGCCACGCAGGCCCGGTTCTGCATTGGAACGAGCCAGACGAGGAAGCCTAGCGCGAGGAATAGCGTGTTGGCACCGTTCTCGTCGAGTGATAGGCGAGCATCACGGCTGATGCCCACGAGATTGCGCTGTAGCGTCGCCTCGTCGAGCAGCACCCGCAGGCGGCCGGCCTGGAGCTCCGACTTAAGCAGTTCGTCGGCCAGGTCGTTACCGGTGCGCAGCGCCCGGTCCCGAGCGGCGGCCAGGCGGGATCGCGAGAACTCCTGCGGTGGACCATGGACCTGCAGCTTCCGGCCGCTGGCCAGCGCGTCTTCAAGGGCGGCGAGGTCTGGCGCTTCCAAGCGTATGGACTTGGCGGTCAGCCGGAAGTTCAGCAGCCGATTGTTCAGCGAGAAGTCGAGCAACCGCTGCTTCCAGCGGTCCGGCCGCGCGCCCCCGGTGACTTTCTCTGCCGGCGTCTGCGCCGTTGGGGTCCAAGGCTTGATGAGCTCGTGCGGCATGGCAGCAGCGTGAGCGTCGACGGGAGCGTCCGCAATGACCTCGCCCGTTCCGCCACTCGGCAGGGGGCGCAGGCCGCTCAGGCGTGTACGGTGGACATCCACCGCCAAGATAAAGTCGCGTCGATCATCGAGCTGGCGCTGGGCAATGCGGGATGCCGCCGCGAACGAGATGTTGCGATCGGTGAGCGCCGTGGCCTCAAAGAAGACGACTTGACCCAGGCTGGCGCGCTTACGCAGCTGACTAGCCTCCCAGACGACGGCCTCGGGAAAGGTGGTGTCCAAGAGCCAGCAGCCAACGAAGGCGTGGGTCCGGGTGATGTACAGAATGGGGTTCAGCGCGGCTTGCTCGAGCACCGCGGCGGCCAAGACCGCCAGATCCAGGCAGTTACCGAGGCCCTGCTCGAGAACATCTTGGGGGAGGCGGATCTTCTGGCCGACGTCCTCGTAACTCGCAGCGATCGTCGAGTAAGTGATGCCGCGCGCCTGCAGCGCGCCGTAGATCGCCGCGACCGTCGCGCTGACCCGGTCGGAGTCCTCGCCTTGGTAGCTAATCAGCGCCGAAACACCGGTATGCGTCTCGAGGATCTGCCCCGCCTCGCGCAGGACGGCGTCGATGCGGGGGGCGTTGGGGGTGACGAAGGCAGCTAGCGACTCGGGCACGGTGAACACACCCGTCCACTGGTCGCCTGGCAGCAGCGCAATCTCGCGCACTTGGCTGCCGACGACCTCGTCGCCAACCCGTGCCTCGACGATCAGTTCGCCGCGCATGCGTTCATTCAGATCACGGAGGAACGAGTGGTTGAGGCGCAAGGCCGGCGGGGGCAGTTCGCGCGGGATATCCGCGAACAGCTGGTCCACACCCACCGTCCACGGTTCGCAGAACTCCGGCTCCGAGCGGATACTGACCTGCACTTCCGGCAGGTCTGGCCCGCTCGTTAACTCGACGCGCAAGCCCCAGAGCAGCCGGATGTCGTTGTGCCATAGGGCGTACGAAACTGCCGGCTGATCGGCCATCTGCAGATCAAGGGCCACCGTCGTGGTCGTGCCTAGTTCACTCGTACCCTCAGCCAAGCCCCACACTCCCCCGCATCGATAGCGGTCCGTCTCGCATCTTAGCCGCGACCGCGGTCGAGGGGCAAGTCGGTGGGCTCGAGCCCTCGAACCCCTTGTCGGCAGGCGCACCTTCGGGTAGACTAATTGGCTAGCGGGAGAGGTGGCCGAGCGGCTGAAGGCGTCCGCCTGCTAAGCGGGAGCACCCTAGACCGGTGCCGCGGGTTCGAATCCCGCCCTCTCCGTAGTCTGTGCCCCTGTAGCTCAATGGATAGAGCGGCCGCCTCCTAAGCGGTAGATCTGGGTTCGATTCCCGGTAGGGGCAGGCACGGGCGAGGTCCCGTAACCCTGTGGAGGGGTGTCCGAGTGGTTGATGGTGCCGCTCTCGAAAAGCGGTGTGCGGTGTCCCCGCACCGTGGGTTCGAATCCCACCTCCTCCGTGTCCGCAGTATCCTTGGTGCGTGCGGCGGACGTTAGAAGAGATGAGCCCCCGTAGCTCAGTGGATAGAGCGCAGGTCTCCGGAACCTGAGGCGCTAGTTCAATTCTAGCCGGGGGTATTGACGAGTTGGCGAGGTGCGCTCGTCGTAGCTGGAGGAGTGACCGAGCTGGTTTAAGGAGCGCGATTGGAAATCGCGTGTGGGCGAAAGTCCACCGGGGGTTCGAATCCCCCCTCCTCCGCTGAGATCGTGCTAGACGGGGAGTTGGCGGCCCCTTGTAACCCGCAATCCGCCATAGCGGGGTGGAATTCCGACCCCAGGGCTGGCAAACTTGGGTCAGCCTGTCGAGCGCGGCGTTGAGGGCCGGGCCCGGCGCAACGGTGATGCTCGAACCTGGTCAGGGCCGGAAGGCAGCAGCCATAAGGGCTAATCACCGCGTGCCGCCGACCGCCCGGCAGGAGCTAGCGACGATGGTACCGCCAAGTGCGTCAGTTCGAAGGTCGGTGCACGGTCTCTCTTTCCCCACCCGACTCAGCCCCTGAGTCGGGTGGCGCGCTTTCGTCTTGACACTCGTCACACCAGCCACCAAGATAGGCAACACCATGGCTATCCACCCTAAGCTCGCGGACTGGTGGCGCTCGGTCACCAAGGGCATCGATGCTGGTGCTGCGCCGGGGGTCGCCTGCTGGGTCCAGCGCCGTGGGGAGGTCGTGCTCCACGATTGCCATGGCCTGGCTGCAGCCAAACCCGAGCCCGACCCGGTGCGGCTCGACATGTGGTGGGATCTCGCCTCCCTGTCCAAGGCCTTATCCACAACCCTCTGTGCGCTCAAGTTGGCGGAGGACGGCCGCCTGCCGCTCGATGTCCCGCTCGGCCAGTCCGTGCCCGGCCCCTTCGCCGAGGACGACCGACTCGCGTTCATCACCCCGCGGCTGCTGCTGACGCATACGACCGGCCTACCCTCCTGGCGTCGGTTCTACCGCACCTACCAGTCGCGCGCCGAGGTGCGCGAAGCCCTGCTGGCGACCAACCCCACCCAACCTGCCGGCCGCGGCTGCGTCTACTCCGATCTCGGCTTCCTGCTGCTCGGCTTCGCGATCGAGGCTGCGGCCGGCCAGCGGCAGGACGAGTTCTTGGAGGAGTCGATCCTCACCCCGCTCGGGCTCAGCGGCCGCCTGCGCTACGGCCCGCTGCCGCCGGAGGACTGCGCGGCGACCGAGGACTGCCCCTGGCGCGGCTACATCGCGCGGGGCGAGGTCCACGACGAGAACTGCGCCGCCTGTGACGGCGTCTCCGGGCACGCGGGTGTCTTCGCTACCGCCGAATCGGTCGGGTTGCTGCTCGAGGCGGTCATGCGTCGCCGGCTGCTCACGGCCGAGACCTGGAACGACTGCTTCACCGTGCGTGAGGATGTGGCCGCCGGCCGCTTCTGGCTGGGGTTCAAGCGGCTGGGCTACGAGAGCGGTGACGAGACCGCCTTCGGCCACGACGGATTCACCGGCACGCTCGGCTGGGTCTGCCCGCGGGAGGAACTGGTCGTCGCCCTGCTGACCAACCGGGTCCACCCCACGCGCCAGAACTCGCTGCTCTATGACTACCGGCCGCGCTGGATCGCCGACCTGGCCAAACTGGCGGGCGAAACCTGGTGACCGTCTGGAAGCTGCTGGGCATCGCGCTCGGGCTGTCGATGGACGCCTTCGCGGTGGCCGTGGCGTCCAGCATCGCGTTGGTGCGGCTCGGCCGCCGGCGCATCTTCCGCCTCTCGTTTCACTTCGGTCTCTTTCAGGGCCTGATGCCCGTGATCGGCTGGCTGGTCGGCGTCCAGGTCGGCCCGTGGCTGCACGCCATCGACCACTGGATTGCCTTCGGCCTGCTCGCCTTCCTCGGCGGCCGCAGCATCCATGAGGCGCTGCACCGCGAGCCCGACGAGTCGCCGCTGGGCGACCCCACGCGCGGCTGGCGGATGGTCCTGCTGTCCTTGGCGACGAGTATTGACGCGCTCGCCGTGGGCCTGATCTTCGCTCTGGAGCGCGAGGAGATCCTCTGGCCGGCGCTAGTCATCGGCGTCGTCTGCGGCACGCTGACGATGGTCGGCATGAAGCTGGGCAGCCGCGTCGGCCGGCGCTTCGGCGTCCGCCTAGAGGTCGCGGGCGGTCTGGTGCTCGTCGCGATTGGACTCAAGATACTCTTGGAGCACCTGGGCTGGTAGCCTAGATCCAAGCTATGTCTCATTTCACTCGCATCCGAACCAAGCTGCGCAACCTTGTCCTCCTGGAGCGTGCCCTGCGCGACCTCGGCTACGTGCCGAGTGTCGGCAACGTGCGTGTCCGCGGTTGGCACGGTGAGTCGCGGCGCGCCGACCTGGTCGTCCAGCAGCCCAACGGCTACGACTTTGGCTTCCGCCTCGTCGATGGCGAGCTGGTCATGCTCGCCGACGTCTACGGCTTCCGTGGCAACCCCGCCGATCTGCTCGGCACGATCAGTCAGCGCTACGCCTACCACGTCTGCCGCGAGCAGGCCGAGGCGCAGGGCTTCCAGGTCACCGGCGAAACAGTCGACGAAGACGGCACGATCCGCCTCGTCGTCGAACGCTACAGCTGAGCGGAGGTCCCCATGGCACGCGAACGTATCGAATTCACCATTCGGCCCGACGGCACCGTCGAGGAGCGCACGATCGGTATCCCCGGTGAAGCGTGCGAGGAGGCGACCGCCGGCGCCGAGGCGGCACTGGGCGAAATCGTCCACCGCGAAGCCACCGCCGAGCGTTACGAGGCGCCGGTCGACGAAGCGCCGCCGGTCTACTCCCGGCGGGACGACGACTGAGATGGCTCGTCACGCGGTCGCGTTGTCCGGCGGGGTCGACAGTGCGGTGGCCGCCGCGCTGCTGGCCGCCGAAGGCCACGAGTTGCTCGCACTGACTCTCAACCTCGGCACCGCGAGCGGCTCCTGTGCTGGTCCGGCAGATGTCGAGGCGGCGGCCCGCGTCGCCGACCAGCTGGGCCTGCAGCACGAGATCATCAACCACGGCGCCCACTTCGAACAGGCCGTCATCGGACCCTTTGTCGACGCCTACGCCGCTGGCCTGACGCCGAACCCCTGCGTGTGCTGCAACGCCACGGTAAAGTTCGGCCTGCTGCTTGACCTGGCCGCCGAGCGGGGCTGCGAGGCCCTGGCGACCGGCCATTACGCGCGGTGCGAGCCGGCTGCTGACGGCGGCTGGCGGCTGCGACGAGGCACCGACCCACGCAAGGACCAGTCCTACGTGCTGCACGCTCTGAGCCAGGACCAACTGGCGCGTGTGCGATGGCCGCTGGGCGGGTTCGATAAGGCCCGGACAAGGGCGCTAGCCGCCGAGTTGGGGCTAGTGGCTGCTGAGCGGCCCGACAGCCAGGATCTGTGCTTCGCCGCCAACGGCCACGCCGCGTTTGTCGTCGCGCGGCGGCCGGAGGCGGGCCAGCCCGGCGCCATTGTCGACGGCGACGGCCGCGTGTTGGGTACGCATCGCGGCGTGGCCTGGTATACCGTGGGCCAGCGGCGGGGTCTGGGGCTGGCGCGGGCCGAGGCCTGGATCGTCGTCGAGCTGCGCGCGGCCAGCCGAGAGGTGGTGGTTGCACCGTTGGATGAGGCGGGCTGGACGGACTTTGCCCTGGCGCCGACCGGTGAGCCGACCCCAAGGCGGCTGCTGTCGCCGAAGCTTGCCGCCTTGGCACAGGTGCGGTACCGTATGATGGTGCGGCCGTGCCAAGCCAGTGGCGTAGGCGAGCGAGTGGTGCAGGTCCGTTTGGACCAACCCATGACGGGCATCGCTCCTGGTCAAGCGGCGGTCTTGTATGACCAGCAGGGCTACGTTTTGCTCGGCGGGCCCATACTTGTCGCGCAAGACGCCATGACAGAGGAGAGTGCTCGATGATCATCATCATGAAGCCCACCGCGACCCGCGAAGAGACCGCGGCAGTCGTTGACGAAGTCCGCGCCAAGGGCTACGCGCCGAACCCGATCTACGGCGAGCAGTTGACAGTGGTGGCGGTGGTGGGCAAGCACCCCGGGGAGTTCCAGGGCTACTTCGAGGGCTTGGACGGCGTCGAGCGGTGCGTACTGATCGACCAGTCGTACAAGCTAGTCGCGCGCGCCGGTCGCCAGAGCCTCGGCTTCAAGGTCGGTGGAGACCTCACTGTTGGCGGTGGCAACCTCGTGGTCATCGCTGGGCCCTGCTCGGTCGAATCGGACGAGCAGATGATGGCTTGCGCGCGCGTGGCCAAGGAAGCCGGTGCGACGATGCTTCGCGGCGGCGCCTACAAGCCGCGCACCTCACCGTACAGCTTCCAAGGCATGGGTGAGGAAGGCCTCCAGTTGCTGGCCCACGTGCGCGACGAGACGGGCCTCAAGATTGTCTCCGAGTTCACGGACGCCCGCCAGTTTGACAATGGCGAGCACGAGTACGTGGACATGATTCAGCTCGGCGCCCGGAACATGCAGAACTTCGCGCTGCTGGCCGCCGCGGGCGAGACCGGCAAGCCCGTCCTGCTCAAGCGCGGCCTCGCCGCGACGATCGAGGACCTGCTCAACGCTGCCGAGTACATCGCCAGCCGGGGCACCGAAAACATCCTCCTCTGCGAGCGCGGTATACGCACCTTCGAGACGGCGACCCGCAATACGCTGGATATCGCGGCTGTGCCGGTGCTGCGTAAGCTCACGCACCTGCCCATCTGCTTGGACCCAAGCCATGCGGCAGGCGTGCGCGAGTTCATCCCACCGCTCGCTGCGGCCTCGGTGGCGGTTGGTGCGGACGCCTTGATGCTCGAGATTCACCCCAACCCCGCCGTGGCTAAGTCCGATGGCAGCCAGGCGCTCGAGTTCGACCTCTTCCGTGGGTTGATGAAGCGCATCATGAGCATGCCGCGCTGGACGTACGGCGAGGACATCCGCATCGGTGACGAGGAAGCTTGATGGTAGACGACGCTGACCGACAGGATCTCGATCCGGGCGCCGAGTCGGCTGAGCCAGAGGCCGTTGCCGAGATGGTGCCGGCCGAGCAGTATGTGACCGTGGTCGCAGAGCGCGACCGCTACCTGCGCGCGCTGGCCGACGCCGACACCCGTGCTCGCCGCGCTGCCGAACAGGCGCAGATCCAGGTCGCGCGGGCCAACGAAGGCTTTCTGCTAGGTATCCTGCCAGTTCTGTCGGGAGTGACCCGCGCACTCGATGCTGCCCGTAGCGCCGATGACCTGGAGCAGATGAGCACCGGCCTTGAGTTGATCGACCGGCAACTGCACAGCTTCCTGGAGTCGGTCGGTGCAGTCTTCCTGGTGCCTTCGCCGGGCGACCCGTTCGATCCCGACCGGCATGAGGCCGTTTATAGCCAGCCGCCGACCGCCGCGGTCCCCGTGGGCCATATTATCGGTGTGATCGAGCCGGGCATCATGTTGCACGGTCAGTTGCTGCAGCCGGCCCGTGTGGCGGTCGCCGCGGCCGAATGAGCGCGGCACGCCGTCACCGGTGGCTGCGCTGGGCTGTGCTGGCGGGTATCGTCTGGCTGGCGGTCAGCGGTGGCGTCTTCCACCGGGTCTGGAATGACCCCTACAACTCCCAGGTGCGGCCCGTCATCGCTGACGACCGATCGGCGGAAGACATCCCGCTGGACACCGAGACCAATGATCAGCCTGGCTGGTCGAGCCAGGCGCTCGGTGTCGAGCGACGCGAACTGCGGGCGTTCGAAAGTTGGTTCGAGCGTAAGCTCGGTGCGCCGACGACCTCGCGGCTGACCTTCTCCACCGAGCGCGCCGACCGCACCCAGCGGGTCGAATGTCTCGTCTTGACCCCGAAGAGCCCCGGCCCGGAGGTTGTGCTCTACCTAGCCAGTTCTGGCTCGCGGCAGGGCTGGACCTTCGACATCGAGGCCATGGCGGCCTACCGCGCGCTGGGTCGCGAGGTGCGCATGCTTGTCGTGCCGCTGCCGGCCGAAGAGCAGCGTGGACCGGGCTGGCAGGCCCTGGCGACCCTGGACTTGCCAGGCCTCGAAGGCATGCTGCGCCAGAGCGTGCTCGACCTGACCCGCGCGGTCCGAGTCTGTCAGGCGCAAGGCTGGGAGGTGACCACGGCGGCCGGCTACAGCCTAGGTGCACTGTTCATGGCCAGTGCCGTCGGCCTACGAC
Organism: Armatimonadetes bacterium UBA5419; assembly: GCA_002409445.1. Lineage (GTDB taxonomy): Bacteria > Armatimonadota > UBA10988 > UBA10988 > UBA10988 > UBA10988. The sequence goes on from DHNJ01000268.1 coordinate 44,610, forward strand.
CCGATGTCATTGACCCACCGGAGTTGGTCCTCTGGGGCATGGGCGCCGACCTGGAGCTACTTGGTAAGTTGTCGGAGCACCGCCTGGCGCGGCTGTTGCGTGGTGGGGATGGCATCGACGAGGGGTACCGGCGCCAGCTGGTCGCGCGCTTGGACCCGCTGACCCACCTGCGGCGCGCACGGATCACCAACGCTCGCTTGATCGCGGGGCGCAAAGATGCCATCATCCCACCGGTCTGTGTGGAGGCGCTCGCTAAGGACATGCGCGCCCATCACATCGACACGGAGATCGAGTGGGTCGACGGTGGTCACTACGCGGTGATCGGTGTGCCGACCCGCGTTGAACGCCTTTTCATGTAGAATCGGCGGCGAAGTGGAAACCTTCGGGGGGCGCCTCTCGTCAACAAGCACTAGAGGGATTATCTAGGTGAGTAGACTCCTGACATGGTGGCGTGCGGTGTGTGGCCGGAGCTGCGTCCTTGCCGTCACCGTGCTGCTCGCCGGCGTGCCGCTGGCCGCCTTCGAGAACACCACGGACGCCCGCCTCACACTGCCGGAGGGGCCGTGGACCTCGGCCGAGACGCCGCTGGTCGTGGCCCTCGCGCCAGCAGGCGATGACCTTGAGACCCTCGAGACCCACCTTTCGCCGCTAACGCGTGAGCGCGGCGCCGCATTGTTGACCGCTGTTGGCGGCGACGATCTGCGGCTGGCCGCGGTGGTCAACGAGATCACGGGTGAGCACAAGCTGCCACAGAACAACGTGATACTCGCCTACGTCCCGCTGAACAGTAATGCCGCCTGGGACTCGCTCGGTGTCTGGACGTGGCAGCTACTATTGCGGCAGCCGAGCCTGTACGGTGGTTGCCTGCTGGTCAACCCACCCGCCCCGGAGAACCCCGAGCCGGTGCCCGGTCAGGGCCCCACAACGAGCGGCAGCGCGGTGCTCCTGGTCACCCGCCCGGACCGGCTGGAGTCGGGCCAGGCGCTCCAGCAAGCGCTCGCCCGCTGGGGCCTGCAGACGCACATCCAGATCGTACGCCCCGAAGAGCTTGGGTTGTACGTGGGCGCCGGAATGAGTGCCCTCCTGCCCGCCTCGGCGCACCTTTCGGAACTGACAGACCCGTCGACCAAGGCACACTTCAAGGCGCCTGAAGGCTGGCATTTCGAGCGCCGCGACGGTTACCTCGCGGTCGCTATTAACGAGGCCTGGCCCGATGATGTGATGGTCGAGCTGGTCAGCGGCATGCTGGTCGATCGCACCTTCGAGGACTACGTCGCCGAGGTGGGTAATGTCGCCCTGCGCGCCGACTGGATCGAACTGACCGACACCGAGCGGCTCCCGCCGCCGCGTGAGGACTACCTCCTCCACCGCTTCACCGCTATCGACCGCCGCGGCTACGTGCCGCATCGTATCCAGTGGTACCTGGTCGGCTCGGGCGATCGGATCGTCTCGCTTCGCGCGGTCGGTACGGCGGAGGCCCTCAATCAGGTACAGGCGGACCTGCAACAAATGGTCAACGGCGTCGTCTTCGACTAGGCTCGCCTCTGACCCGCGACCCAGTGGTTGACGCCCACGGCCGGCTGGCTACAATCGGCAGTGAAGGAGCCGCGAGACGCCATGGAAACCCCTGCCGACCTCCGCTTTCTGCCGAGTCATGAGTGGTGCCGAGTTGAGGGCGACCGCGCCACCTTCGGCATTACCGACCACGCCCAGAACGAGTTGGGCGACGTCGTCGCCATCGAACTGCCGGCCGAAGGCGATGAAGTCACTGCCGGGCAGGCCTTCGGCTCCGTCGACTCGGTCAAAGCCACTAGCGAGCTCATCGCGCCCCTGTCGGGCACGGTGGTCGAGGTCCACGAGGCGCTCATCGATCAGCCGGAGTTGATCAACGAGTCGCCCTACGCCCAGGGCTGGATGGTGACGATCGACGTGAGCGACCCGGCCGAGGCTGACGCCCTGCTCGACCTCGCTGCGTACGAGGCCTCGCTCTGAGCTAGTGTCCGCCACCCCTGCCCGCCTACTCCTTACGCCACCGCTGGCCGGCGCCCTTAACATGGCGCTGGATGAGGTACTGCTTACCACGCTCAGCGCACCGGTGGTACGGGTCTACGAGTGGCAGCCGCACACGATCACCCTTGGCTATGCGCAGCGTGCGGCGGACGTCGACCGGGCGGCATGTGAGCGCTGGGGGCTCGATGTGACGCGCCGGCTGACCGGTGGCCGCGCGGTGCTCCACGCGGACGAGTTGACCTATTCAGTCATCGCCCCTCCTGACCTGGTCGGTGGTCTCCGCAACTTGACCCGGAGTTACCAGCTCATCTCGGGCTGCCTGGCCACCGCCCTGCGCGCCGCCGGCCTGGCGATCGAGTTCAGCGAGCGGCCGACCGCACCCGCGGCACGGCTGGGTGCGCACGATCCGGCATGTTTCGCCGCGTCGCTCGGTGGTGACCTGGTCGTCTCTGGGCGCAAGCTCGTCGGTAGTGCACAGCTCCAGCGGCTGGGTGGTGTGCTTCAGCACGGCTCGCTGCCGCGCACGCTGGACCATCGACCGCTCGACGAGTGCCTGCGTCGACCCGCCGGTGCGCAGCACAATTGGACCAGCCTTAGCGATCTCGGCGTCGGCCTGTCGCCGCTGCGTTTCGCCCAGCTGATGGGTGAGGCGTATGCCGAGTTGTTCGGAGCGCTGACCGAGCCCCAGGAGCCGACCGCGGACGAGTGGGCCGCGGCGCGGGCGCTGGCCGCGGAGAAGTACGCGACCGACGCCTGGATCGAGCGGCTCTAGCCGCCGGCACCGACTTGACGCGCGGAGTGCGCGGGCCTAGACTCTGCGTAACTTGGATGACCGTGTGAGTAGCGCTCTCGGAAGTCGGTGAGAAGCCGACGCAGCCCCTGCTACGGTAACCGGAGACGAACGCCGCAGGCCCTCGGTGAGGGCAGCCATTGACCAACCTGGGTGATCAGACCGGTCGAGAAGGCGCGGCGGGAGGACGACCTGGAAGCCCGGAGACCTCGCTACCCACCTGGCCACCGGCTCAGCGGGAGCACGGCCCATGGCGACCAGCGAGTTTGTGCATCAACGGCGCTACCCCGTCGCGCCACGCCCCTACCCGCTGCTCTGGTCGCTCGCGGTCGCCGCACCGCTCGTCCTGCTCGCCCTTGCGCTCGTGCGCCCGCCGGCGACCGAAACCGCCCCGCCGCAGACACTCCGCCGGCTGCGCCCGGTACGCGTGAGCCACGCAGCACTGCGCTCGGCGGCGCCAGCAACCACTGTGCAGCCAGGCCGCGCCACGCAGGCCGCCACAACGCCCGCGGCGGCACGCCCAGCATCGCGAACAGCCCATGTGCCCGCGCACGCCCCGGCGCTGCGCCGCAGCCCGGCGACGGCGCCTGCAAGCTCGCCGCGGGTCACCGCATCCACCCCCGTTGCCACGGTGGCGGACAGCACACCTACACCGGCGGCCAGCCCGGGCTCGGCCTCACGCCGCAGCCCCGCCACCGAACGACCTGCCATGCCCGTGGCCACCTTCCAAGGCGGCGGTACCGGCGGCAGCGCGCGGCCGCAAGCCCCTGGGCGCCTCGCCACCAGCGCCGCCCTGCCCAACGCTGCAACTCCCGGCCCCGGCGGCGCGCGAATCGGTGTGACTGGCCCCGGTGAGATCATGGTTCGTCCGGGCACCGCGGCGCCCGTCGGCGGTGGCCTGCGCATCGCCGCCAGTAGCTCCGCCGGCGTGGCTGCCGGCCTCGCTGGGGCTGGCCGCGGCGCTGACGGCACCTCCGCCGGCAGCAGTCAGCCGACACCGCGAAGCGGCGTTAGTGCGCCTCGCCCCGGCGCGGCTGTCGACGTGGCCACGCCGCCCTCTCGCCCTGCCCTCCCTGCAACCCCGGCACCTACCCCACCGCCTCCGGCCACTCCCGTGCCGGCTCCAACGCCCGCCGCCGCGCCGCCCAAGGTGGTCGCGCCGGCCGTCCCCGCTCCTCGGCCCACGCCTCCTCCCCCGCCGGCCGCGAAACCTGAGCCCAAGCCCGAACCGAAGTCGGACCTACCCGCCGAGCCGCGCCTGGTCTCGCGAGCCACACCGAGCTTCCCGCCCGCCGACGCCGCCGGCTCCGTGACCATCGCCATCGCCGTCAATGCCGGTGGCACCGTGACCTCGGTGGATGTGACCAACTCGTCGGGTTCCTCGGCCATCGACTCGGCCGCCCGCGCGGCTGGGCGCCGGTTCCGCTTCTCGCCGGCGCAGCAGGGCAAGACCTTCTACCAGACCTTCCGCTACAGCCCGCAGTGAGGCACCCGATGCGTTATCTCTGGTTTACGGTCGTTGCCGGCTGCGGCTGGCTCTGCCTCGTTGCGGTGCCGGCGGTCGCCCAGTCCGAGGCCCCGCCCCCGCCGGCGTCCACGGCGATCGAGGAGCTGCCTGACATCGAGGTCACCGTCGCCCGTGTTCGGCAGCGGCCCGCGGACGTAACCGCACCGGTCGATATCGTTCGACCCGAGCAGGTGGTTACGCCGGCCGCCACGGCCGTGGCGGATACTCTCTCCCGCGTCCCCAGCCTCGACCTGCGCCCAGCGGGTACCGATGGGGGTATCACGGGCTTCAGCCTCCGCGGGGCCAAGGCTGAGCAGGTGCTCGTGCTCATCGACGGACGTCGTCTCTCGACCGCTCAAGGTGCCGGCGTCGACCTGGGTGACCTACCGCTGCACAGTGTCGAGCGCATCGAGGTGCTGCGGGGCGGCGCGTCAGCGATGTACGGCACTGACGCGATCGGTGGCGTTATCAACATCATCACCCGCCACGGCGGCGATGGCCGGCTCAAGGCCACGGTCCGTGGCGGGTCGTTCGGGGCGCTGGGCGGCGTGCTTAACGCTGGCGGCACGACCGGCCGCGCCACCTGGCGCTGGGACGCCGAGTACTACACCCAGGACGGGGACTTCCGCTTCCGCCACCGCGGTTGGCAGCGCCGCGCCAACAACCGGCTGCAACGCGCTGGTCTCAGCGGCGCCGGCAGCTACGACTTCGGTCGTGCTGGTGTGCTGCGCGCCGGAGCCGACTTGTACCGAGCCAAACGCGGCGTACCGGGCCTGATCGAGTTTCCCACGCCCGGTGCCTGGCAGACGGACGACCGTCATGGCGTGTGGCTGCAGCACGGGGTCGAACTCACCTCGGGCCTGCGACTGGACAGCCATCTGACCTGGCTCGACTCGGAGCGCGACTACGTCGACCTGCTCAACACCTTCGGCGTCGACTCGCACCACGACAACCGGCAGTTCGCCGCAGGAACACAGGCGCACTTCGCCGTTGCCGGCGCCAACCAGGCCACCGTTGGCCTCGACTGGCGGCGGGACGAGCTGCGCAGCAACACCGCCGGCGGTCACCACCGCATCACCGTTGGCCTGTTCGGGCAGTACGAGATCGGCTTAGGGCGCGTACGGCTGGTGCCGTCGGCGCGCGTCGATTGGCAGACCCAGCAGCGCGCCGTGCTCACGCCGCGTCTGGCCAGCACGTGGCAGGTCAGCCCCTCGGTGCGGGCGCGCGCGAGCTGGGGCCAGGCCTTCCGTGCCCCATCGTTCGACGACCTCTACTGGCCCGCGGACAACCTGGCGGTCGGCAACCCCAACCTTGGCAGCGAACGCTCGACCGAGTGGAACTTTGGGGTCAGCTGGCAGCCGTGGGCGCGCGGCAACCTGGAGTTGGACTACTTCAACCGCGACCTGAGCCAGATGATCGTCTGGCAACCGATCGGCGGTGGACGCTGGTCACCAACCAACGTCGGCCGCGTTCGCTTCCAAGGCCTCGAACTGGCCGCCGAGACCCCGTTACCGCACGTGCCGCGGCTGGTCTTCACCGCCAGCTACGCCTACCTGAAGGCCACGACACACACGGGTAGCCAAGCCGAGATTGGCCGCCAACTGGTTGGCCGGCCCTTCCATCAGGCCAGCGCCTCGCTCAACTGGCGCGGCGCGACCTGGGATGCCGGGTTCGACCTGACCAGCTCCAGCTCGCGTTACCTGACTACCGCCAACACCGACTCGCTGCCCGGCTTCGTCACCGCCGACCTGCGCGGCCGCTGGCGGGTCAGCGCGCTGGACGAGCTCAGCATCGAGCTGCGGAACGTCCTCAATCACCAGTATCAGACTGTCGACGGGTACCCGCTGCCGGGCCGCGAGTTGCGGGTAGCCTACCAAAGAACCTTCTAAGTACACCAAGACCAAGGAGCAACCGATGATCTCTCGAACTCGCTCGGCCGTGGTCATGACCATGGCCGCCGCACTGGTCGCGATGCTGGCGCTGGCTGGCTGTGGCTCGTCCAGCAAGGGCCTCGATCTGGGCGGCAGCAGCAAGGATCTGACCACCACCCGTGCCCTGGGCGCCCTCGAAGCCCGCATCGTCAACGCCGACCGCACGCCGGCGGCTGGCCAGGCCGTGCTCGTCAGCGGCACGCGCGCGGCGACCACCTCAATCAGCGTGACCACCGACGCCCGCGGCATCATCCGCCTCGGATCGCTGGCACCGGGCAACTACCAGTTGCTCATCGGCGCGGTGGCCTTCCGTGCACCGATCGAGGCCGGCCAGGTGACCACACGGCTCTACAACCTTGGCCAACCGAACGTCACGCGCACCGATCTGGGCGAGATGTTCATCCTCAACGGTTTGGGCCAGACGCTGAGCCGTCTCGACACCGAGACCGGCACCATCGCCAACAACGTCGTCAAGACCGGCAAGTGGCCCAACGCCGTCGCCTTCTACAAGGGCATCGGCTACATCGTCAACTCGGGCGACAACAGCATCCAGCGCTTCAACCCCGTCGACGGCAAGACCATCGACACGACCGACCTGGGTGCCGGTCGCAACCCGTACTACATTGCCTTCTGGCAGGACAAGGCGTTCGTGACCAACCTACTGGCTAACCAGGTGCAGGTGCTCAACCTGGCCGAGGACAAGCCGGTCCTGGGCAAGACGATCGATGTGGGCACGCAGCCATCCGGGCTGGTTGTGACCAACGACAAGGTCTACGTCTTCTGCACCGGCGCGTCGTGGGTCGGCTCGGACGTGACGTACGCGCAGGGCACGGTCCATGTGCTGAACGCGGGCACCGAGACCGTCGAGGCCGTGCTGGAGCTCGGTGAGAAGTCCAATCCGCAGGCCGGTGTCGTCGGTGCTGAAGGCCACGTGTACGTCCTCTGCACCGGTGACTACCAGACCGTCGGCAGCTCGGTGCTGCGGGTCAACGCACGGTCCAATACGCTGGACGGTGCGCCGCTGCCGCTGACCCGCGAGGGCGGGCTCGTCTCGGCGCGGGCGATCACCATCGCGCCGAACGGTCGCGCCTTCATCGCCGACCAGAGCGGCGCGCGCATTCACGTCGTCGATACGAAGGAGCACAAGGTGCTGCGCACCGGCCGCAACGCGCTGGACCAGGGCGGCAACCCGCTGGACCTGGCCGCAAGCGCCAACGGGCTGGTTTGGGTCTTCAACTTCTCTGACGACCAGGTCCGCGCCTTCGACGCCGGCAGCTACGCGCGGCGCTACGGCCCGCTCGGCGCCGGCGACGGCCCGATGTACGGCGGCACGCGCGAGCGGCAGCCGGCGGCCGCGGTGGCCGTCCGCTAGCCCGCGTCCCAACGCAGCCCGCGCCCCGTCAGCCGAAGCTGGCGGGGCGCGGTGCTTTGGGGAACGCTGCTACTAG